>MFGL01000028.1:5623-36351 GCA_001778285.1 Candidatus Falkowbacteria bacterium RIFOXYC2_FULL_47_12 | reverse complement strand
GGCGGCCGGCGCAGTCGTGGAAGAAGTGCGCGATCAGTTTAAAAATCATCCGGGCATAATGCAAGGCACGGAAAAACCAAATTACGGACGCACCGTTGATATCGTTACTCGCGCCGCGCTCAAAGAAATGGTTGTACCCGCTCTCATTCCTCTCTTAGCGCCCATTATCGTCGGTTTCGGTTTGGGCATTCAGGCCTTGGGCGGTCTGCTCATCGGCGCCATTATCACCGGCCTCTTCGTTGCCATTTCCATGACGAGCGGCGGCGGCGCCTGGGACAATGCCAAAAAATACATTGAGTCCGGGCATTTTGGCGGCAAAGGGTCTGACGCGCACAAGGCGGCCGTTACCGGCGATACAGTCGGCGACCCGTACAAGGACACGGCCGGTCCGGCAATCAACCCGATGATTAAAATTTTAAACATCGTGGCGCTGTTGATTGTGGGGATGCTTTTATAACTCCTACGAATTACGAATTGGGTACGAATGTACGAATTAGCCTAACCAATTAAGTAACTAACGCATGAACGCACACAAAGAACAAAACCAAAAAGAAATTGAAATCACGGTTGAGCTCTCGTGGGACGAGCTGAAGCCATATTTAGACAAAGCCAGCGAGAAAATTTCTGAAGACGTAAAAGTTGAGGGCTTCCGGCCGGGCAAAGTTCCCTACGACGTGCTCAAAAACAAAGTCGGCGAAATGGCCATTTTGCAGGAGGCGGCCGACATGGCCATTCAAAAAACAGCAGAGATTGTTTTACGAGAACAGTTTAAAGATTTATCCGCCCAAGCCTCCGGCGGGGCGGATAAGGCCGAAACCGACAGCATTGTCGGCCGGCCCGAAGTCAAGCTGACCAAAGTCGCGGCCGGAAACCCCTTAGAGTACAAAGTGGTTTTACAGCGCGCGCCCGAAGTGACTTTGGGCAAGTATAAGGATTTAAAAATAAAAGAAGAAGCCGTTGCCGTCACAGACGAAGAAGTTGAAAAAGTAATCTCGCAATTACGCGCCCTGCGCGCTTCGGAAAAAATCGTAGACCGCGCGGTGCAAGAGGGCGACAAGGCTTTGGTGAACATTCAGATGTTTTTAGATAATGTTCCTCTTGAAGGCGGCCAGAGCCAGAACACGGCAGTCATCATGGGCGCCGACTACATTATCCCCGGCTTTGATAAAAAATTGCTCGGCGCCGCAAAAGGCGAAACGCGCGAGTTTAAATTACTCTACCCGTCCGGGCATTACCAAAAAAATATTGCCGGCAAAATGGTTGAATTTAAAGTGGAAGTCAAAGAAATCTATGAGCGCGTTTTGCCGGAACTTAACGATGAGTTTGCCAAAAACGCCGGCGCCAAGGATAGTAACGATTTGAAACAAAAAATCAGAGACAATTTGGAAACCGAGGGCAAACAGAAAAACGAGGAGAAGGTAGTTATTGAACTCTTTGAAAAAATTCTTGGTAAAACGACGTTTAGCCACCTGCCCGAACAGCTCGTGCACAGTGAAACGCATAACATGATTCATGAGCTCAAACATAGTGTGGAGCACCAGGGCGGAAAATTCGCCGACTATTTATTGCATATTAAAAAAACAGAAAGTGAACTTGAAAAAGAATTAGAACCAGAGGCTGAAAAGCGGGTCAAGACCTCTTTTATCGTTAATGCCATTGTCAAAGCGGAAAATATTACGGTTACCGATGAGGATTTGCAGAAAAAAATTGATGACCTGCTTAAGCTCTACGAAGCCAGTCCGGAGGCGCAGGCGCAGGTTGAGACTGCCGACTACCGCGACTACGTCAAACACAATTTATTAAACCAAAAAGTCATCGCGCAGCTGAAAGAGTGGAATGTCAAAAAATAAGTACATAAGTATAAAAGCGTACAAAAAATGCCGGACATTTGCCCGGTGTTTTTTGTAAATAAAAAAGGGATGGCCAACAACACCATCCCCATTCCACAGATCACTTTTTCTTTTTTTTGGTCTTTGGCTTTCGCCGAAGGCCGACCGGTAGAGGCGGTTTTCTTTTTTTTTGCCTCACACAAATCACCTCCTTTTTTGATAGAAATGACCGGTGGGTGTGGTGGGCAATGGTGGATTCGAACCACCGACCTCGTCCTTATCAGGGACGCGCTCTAACCAGCTGAGCTAATTGCCCATTTTTCGATGTACGGCGGGCAGGTCAGGGACGCGTTCTACCTTCACCCGCCCGAATTCCCACCCGATTGCCGTGCGGGCAAGCTTCGGGCGGGCAAGACTGAGCTAGTCACCCTGTTAGTGCCTCGGGTCAGAATCGGACTGACGACACAAGGATTTTCAGTCCTTTGCTCTACCACTGAGCTACCGAGGCTTATATTAACTGTTAACTTGTAACAATTAACATTTAACTACCCAACAGTTAACGCTATTAACATTTAACTTTTTTAGCTCTTAGCATTTTTATAAAACCACCTAATTGTTTTGCTAATTCTTCAGCTTCTGACATAAATTTTTTATACTCTGTTTCGTTAATTTTATTCAATTCTTTCATTATATCAATGCAAGCTGCAACTTCATTTAACGAGCCTATTGATATCTCTAAAAATCTCGCGAATTCCAAGTCAGATTTTCTAGAAGAACCTTCAGCTATATTTAATATGATAGATAAAGATGCTCTTCTGATTTGGTCTTTAAATGAATAACTCTTTACTCTTTCAGAAATGACCAAAATTTTTTTAAAATAATTTTTTGCATCTTGGTACACTTTAAAATGTAAAAATCTGAAAGGTTCCATGTTAATTGTTAAAGGTTATATGTTAATCGTTGTTATGTTGCGGGGGCCGGACTCGAACCGGCGACCTCCAGGTTATGGGCCTGGCGAGCTGCCAACTGCTCTACCCCGCGATAGTGGAAATAATAAAAATTTTTTTGTGCGCCTGCTTGGACTCGAACCAAGGACCACCGAGGTATAAGCTCGACGCTCTACCAGCTGAGCTACAGGCGCAAAATACCTCTCCACAATATATTATTGTTTATCAGCTTACTATGGCGTATGAAATTATGCAATAAAAAAAGTCCTGTACATAGGACTGCTTTTGCTATACCTACCAGCAGTCCCATAATCTGCTTTCAGTTTGTTATTTTTAGTATTAACAGGCGCCAATTCTCCTATGTTAAAAATTTTAACATAGGGCGACCATTCCGAAATTAATCGAAATACTCCTTAGAAAGGAGGTGATCCATCCACAGCTTCCGCTACGGATGCCTTGTTACGACTTCGTCCCTATCATCGGTTTCACCTTCTCCCGAAAAATCGGGATTCGGGTGCCCCCGACTCTCTTGACGTGACGGGCGGTGAGTACAAGACCCGAGAACGTATTCAACGCGCCGTGGCTGATGCGCGTTTACTAGCGATTCCGACTTCATGGAGTCGAGTTGCAGACTCCAATCCGAACTGAGAGAGGTTTTATAAGGATTTGCTCCACCTTGCGGTTTGGCTTCCCGTTATACCTCCCATTGTAGCACGTGTGTCGCCCAGGATGTAAGAACCATGCTGATTTGACGTCATCCCCGCCTTCCTCCCACTTAATGCGGGCAGTCTCCGGTGACATATAAAACACCGGATAGGGGTTGCGCTCGTTTCCCGACTTAACGGTACATCTCACGACACGAGCTGACGACAACCATGCAGCACCTGTCTAGCACCTTCGAAAGACTCCCTATCTCTAGGGTATGCAGCTAGATGTCAAACCCTGGTGAGGTTCCTCGCTTATCATCGAATTAAACCACATGCTCCACCGCTTGTGCGGGTCCCCGTCTATTCCTTTGAGTTTTAGCCTTGCGGCCGTACTCCCCAGGCGGGATACTTAACGCGTTAGCTTAGGTAAACAGCACTGGCAGGGTCGATACTGCCAATACTTAGTATCCATTGTTTACGGCGTGGACTACTGGGGTATCTAATCCCATTCGCTCCCCACGCTTTCGTCTACTGAGTGTCAGGCACGTTCCAGCAAGCTGCCTTCGCTTTTGGTGTTCTTGCTGATATTAATGGATTTAACCCCTACACCAGCAATTCCGCTTGCCTCTCCCGGCCTCAAGTTTTACCGTATCTCCCGCAGCCCCAAGGTTGAGCCTTGGGATTTAACAAAAGACGTGTAAAACCACCTACAGACGCTTTACGCCCAATAAATCCGGATAACGCTCGGGGCACTCGTATTACCGCTGCTGCTGGCACGAGTTTAGCAGCCCCTTATTCATGAGGTACTGTCATTTGTTCGTCCCTCATAAAAGATTTTTACACCCCGAAGGGCTTCTTCAATCACGCGGCGTCGCTCCCTCACACTTGCGTGCATTGGGGAATATTCTTGACTGCAGCCTCCCGTAGGAGTCTGGGCAGTGTCTCAGTCCCAGTGAGCCGGGTCATGCTCTCACACCCGGTACTTGTCGTAGCCTTGGTGAGCCGTTACCTCACCAACAAGCTGATAAGACATAGGCCCCTCTTGAGCCGCCGGAGCTTTAAGTGGGAATGACTTTTGCCCCCCCACTTTTATCGAGTATTATTCCGGATTTCTCCGAGTTATGCTCGAGCTCAAGGTAGGTTACCAATGTGTTCCGCTCCCGTTTGCCTTGTCCCGCATTGCTGCGGAACAATCGACTTGCATGCCTTAGACACGCCGCCAGCGTTCATCCTGAGCCAGGATCAAACTCTCAGTAAAATTTGAGAACTTGAATAAGCTCTATCTATGATGTTGCATCCCCGCACTCATGAAGAATGCAGGGAAGTTAAAATCCAAATTTAATTGGCGCCTTTTAATACTAAAAATAATTTTTTTGTGGCTTCGTATTCAGTTGTTAATGTTCGTCACTCCTACGAATTACGAATGAGTACGAATGTTGCGAATATACGTGCTATACAGAGTGAAAGTTAATTCGTATATTCGTACCTATTCGTAATTCGTAGGGGTAGAAAAAAACAGTAATATTCCAATTCCCGCCAGCCGGCGGATGAAACATTCCTGCTTTTCTCCAAACCTTTGATTGTGAGGTTTTAATTGAAGAAGGGCGTATGATTATTAAGTTATCAAATGCGCTGTTATTGTAAGGTATTTTAAAAAAGGTGTCAAGCTCACGTCCCTATGGTATAATACCAGTACGTTTATGCCAGAAAAAAAGAAAAAATTAAAGTATAAATTCCCCGCAGAATTTTTGTGGGGCACGGCCACGTCGTCGCATCAAATTGAAGGCGGCAATGAGAATAACTGGACCGAATGGGAAAAGGGAGGCCATATTGCGGACGGTTCGCTTTCCGGCCGGGCCTGCAACTCGTGGGAGCTGTACAAAGAAGATATTCGTTTGGTTAAGGAGCTGCACAACAATACATACCGCTTCTCGCTGGAGTGGAGCCGCATTGAGCCGGAACAAGGACATTTTGACCACGATGCGCTGCGCCGTTACCGCGACCTGGCGCACGAGTGCCGCCGCAACGGCATTGAACCCATCGTGACGCTCTACCACTGGACCCAGCCGCTGTGGTTTGCGCGTCAGGGTGGCTGGCTGAACAAGCAATCGCCATTGTGGTTTCGGCAGTATGTCACGCGCGTGGCCAAAGAACTGGGGCGCGACGTGACGCTGTGGTGCACGATTAATGAGCCGCTGATTTATAGCTACAATTCTTATTTCAAGGGCAAGTGGCCACCGCAGGCGCGCAGTTTTTGGCAATTTAAAAAAGTGTTGCGCAATTTGGCCAAAGCCCATGAGCTTGCCTACTTCAGTTTGCACGACGGCAGCAGTGATTGCCGGGTGGGCATTGCCAAAAATAATCAATTTTTTGAAAGCTACCTGAATCAATGGTTTAACAAGATGGTTGTAAAATTGGTTAGCCGTTTTTGGAACCATTCTTTTTTAGGCAAAGTGCGGGACACACTTGATTTTATCGGTTTGAATTATTATTTTCATAATGTTGTGTATGCGTCTATGCGCGGCTACGTTGTTATGAACGAAAATAAACACATCTCCGATATGGGTTGGGAGATATTTCCGCGCGGCATCTACGAGACGCTGATGGAACTGAAGCGCTATAACCTGCCGGTTTACATTTTGGAAAACGGACTGGCTGACGCCCGCGATGACCGGCGCGCTGATTTTATCAGAGAGCACTTGCGTTACGTTCACCAGGCCATCAGAGAAGGCGTGGATGTCCGCGGTTATTGCCACTGGTCGCTTTTGGATAACTTTGAATGGGCAGATGGGTTTGAGCCGAAATTTGGCTTGTACAGCGTGAATTTCAAAACTTTTGAGCGGACACCAAGAGCCAGCGCCAGTGTATATGCAGACATTGCTCAAAATAACGGATTTTAGAAATTAGACATTAGAAATTTGTCATTTCGTTATGTGGCTTCCCATCGCCATTTTTGCCTACTTCATCAATGCCGGCGTCTACACCGCCGACAAGTATTTTTTATCCAAAAAAGTGCACTCCTCCATCAGCTACGCCTTTTACGTCGGCATTTGGAGCATCGGCAACGCCGCGCTGTTTTGGTTTGCCCCGTTTGTGCCGTCTTGGGAGTGGCTCTTGATTGATTTGGCCGCGGGCCTTTTGTTTCTGTGGGCGCTCGTTGCCTGGTACAAGGCGCTGCACCAGTCGGAAGCGACCAAAGTCGTTCCTATTGTCGGCGCCTTTATTCCGATTTTCAGTTTCTTGCTGGCATACGTTTTTTTGGGCGAGGTTTTGACGCGGCAGCAGCTTTTGGCTCTGTTTGTTCTCATCGCCGGCGGCATTTTGATTTCAGCCAAACAGCGGGAGATAAGCTTCATGCGTAAATGCGCGAACTACTGCCGGGCGATGTTTGGCTTTGTCATTGGCAAAACTTACGCCGAAGACCATCCGGTGCGCCGCCTCATCGTCAATTCATTAGTCTCGGCTTTTATTTTTGCCGCCTACTACGTGCTGATAAAGTACGTTTATCTGCATCAGCCGTTTTTGGGCAGCTACATTTGGACGCGGCTGGGCAGTTTTGCGGGCGCGCTGGGCTTGCTTTTAGTCCCGGCGTACCGGCATTTGATTTTTGAAAAGAAACGCCGCGCGGAAGCGGTGCGGAGCCTGCCGCTTTTTTTGTCCATCCGGTTTCTCGCCGTCATCGCTTTTATTTTGTTAAATTACGCCATTGCGCTCGGCAACGTCGCGCTGGTAAACGCCTTGCAGGGCGTGCAGTACGTATTTTTGATTTTTATCATTTTAGTGCTCTCCGAGCAGTATCCCAAAATTTTGCGCGAGGAGATGAGCCGGAAAATTTTATTGCAGAAATTTATCGGCGTGTTGATGGTGAGCGTGGGATTGTATCTGTTGCTATAAATTATTCTAATGTCTAATTAACCTAATTATTCTAATAAAATTCCAATTAGTATTTAGCTCATGAGGCATTGTTTAGGTTAATTAGAATAATTAGAAATTAATTATGTGGTACAGGAATAAAAAATTTATTATCGCGATAATCGTCATATTGCTGATTATCATTCTAATCCCGTTTGCCTCCATCCGCCCTATTTACGACAAAGACGAGCTCTCTTACGGCGTTACGTTTTCCCAGCGTTATGTGGAGTACATGGGGCTGAACTGGCAGAACGCCTACACGGCGATGCTGGATGATTTGGGGGTAAAAAAACTGCGCCTGCCCGCTTACTGGGACCGGATAGAATCCAAGCAGGGGATATTTTTCTACGACGATTTGGACTGGCAAGTGAGTGAAGCGGCCAAGCGCAACGCCAGCGTTATTTTGGCTGTCGGCGGCCGCTTGCCGCGCTGGCCCGAATGCCATTTCCCGGACTGGGCGGAAAATTTGCCTAAGGCCGAGCGCGAGCGGGAAATTTTAGACTATATCACCAAAACGCTTTCGCGCTACAAAGACAGCAAAGCTATTATCGCCTGGCAGATAGAAAACGAACCGTTCCTGCCGCACTTCGGCGACTGCCCCACATTAGACAAAAGTTTTTTGGATAAGGAAATTGCCGCGGCACGCTCATTAGACGGCCGTCCGATTGTCATAACCGACAGCGGCGAATTGAGTCTGTGGGCGCCGGCTGCGAGCCGCGCGGATATTTTTGGCACCACGCTGTACCGCGATACTTACAGCAGCCACTTGCAAAGCTACATTCACTACCCCCTGCCGCCGGCGTTTTTCCGGCTGAAGCAAAACCTTACAGAGTTTTTAGCCTACCCCAAGCCGCGGGACATAATAGTCATTGAACTGCAGGCCGAGCCCTGGGGGCCCAAACCGTATTATGAATTGACAAAAGCTGAGAGCGCGCGCACGATGAATTTAGCGAAGTTTCAAGACATTTTAGAGTATTCGCGGCAGGCCGGATTTAAGGAATTTTACCTTTGGGGGGTTGAGTGGTGGTATTGGGAAAAAGAAGTTAATGGCGATCCGGCACTGTGGAACGAGGCGAAGAAACTGTTTTAAATTTTATTTATGTCCGATCAAGTAAATTATTCTATTGGTGTAGACATCGGCGGCAGCAAGATGCTCGCGATTTTGTTTGACATTGAAAAAAAAGAGCCGGTGGCTGACTATAAATTAGCCACGCCGCGGGAAAGTCTGGAAACATTTCTCGTCATGCTCTGGGCGCTGATTGACCCGCTCGTTGAACGGGCAAAAAAAGAGGGCGCGACACTTGCGCGCATCGGCATCGGCGTGCCCGGCATACTGGACCAGCCCACGGCTCTGAATATAGACGGCCGCATCAGCCGCTGTCCAAATTTGGAAATTTTAAACGATGTTGCGTTGGGCAAATTGGTTGCCGAAAAATACAGCGTGCCGGCTCTCCTTGATAATGATGCGAACTGTTTTTTGCGCGCCGAAATGGCTCTGGGCGCGGGCCAGAAATCAGCGCACGCCGTCGGCCTCACGCTGGGCACGGGCATTGGCGGCGCGATTGCTGTGCGCCGGGAAATTTTTCAGGGCGCGCACGGCTCGGCCGGAGAGCTGGGGCACATGATCGTTGACGTGGTGGAAGGCCAGCCGCATACTCTGGAAGAAATTTATCAGGATTTAACCCAGCACAATCCTTTGAGCGTTGCCGAGGAGGCCTATGCCGGCGACACGCTGGCGATGAAAATTTATCAGGAAGTCGGCCGCTTCATTGGCATCGCGCTCGCGAACGCGGTTAACGTGGTTGACACCGAAATTATCATTTTGGGCGGCAGTGCGATGAAATCCTCGGATTTATTCATGCGCGCGGTGAAAAAGAATTTGAAGGAAGAAATTATTTCTCCCAAACTCAAAAAAATCAGAGTCGTGCCCGGCAAACTGGAGCAGGCCGGCGCGGTGGGCGCGGCGCTGCTAAATTAAGAATTAAGTCGCATTTTTAATATTTTATATAGCGATTGTTGCGGATGTCAGTCATCGCGCTTTCCAAGTTTTTAATGATGAGCGCTTTGGCTTTTTTGTTATTGAGTGCGAGATTTTCGCCGATGACCTTATCAGTTTTGAGCCGCAAAACAATAGGGATAACGTAATTTTTTTGGATAAATACGTAGGCAATCAGGCGGCCGGCGACCGCGTGCGGCAGGCGCAGTTTAACCAAGTAGCCATTGCGATAACCGAGATTTGGCAGTCGTACACCGCTCGTATCTATTTTGGCAATCGCGCGCTGAATATCGTCAATGCGGTAGTACTTTGCGAGCGGTTGCAGTTCCTTTTGTTGGAACGAGTGCGTGATGACGAGCATGTCCTTAGAGTTTTCGTTGTACGAGCAGACTGCCCAGTTCGTTGGCTTTGGCGACGACGTCAGCATCAGTGAACAGGGGGTCTGTTGCAGGCTGGAAACCGACGGAAATTCGGCTGTTGACATAGGCGCGCATGGCCATGGTCAGGAGTGCTTTGAGCGTGATACCCTCTTGTTTTGCTTTGCGCAGGGCTTGCTGTTTGAGCGTCTGCTCGGTTTTGAAGGTGACCTGAGTTGTCACTGGAACTGCCATAGGATAAAATAGTATATAGTTTATAGCTGTATTTTAGATGTATAATAATTTTTGTCAATCAATCCTAAACTAATCTGCAGAGCGCTGTCAACGCGCGCCAAGGTATCGGACTTGATCCGCCCCAGTCGTTTCATCAGGCGTTGTTTGTCAATAGAGCGGATTTGGTCAAGTAGAACGACTGAATAAGCGCTAAGACCGCCCTCTTTGGCTGGGATTAGCACTTCGGTAGGGTAGAGCCGCTCGTCAAACTTGGAGGTGACCGCGGCGACAATAACGATGGGGCTGTACTGGTTAGCCACATCGTTTTGGATAATTAAAGCCGGTCGCGTCTTTTTTATTTCCGAGCCAATAGTAGGGTCAAAATTGACGAGATAAATTTCGCCGCGTTTAGGAAGACTTACCGGAAATTTTTTGGGCATACTTCTTCTTCAAGGAAAAACCATTCCTGTGCCAGCTCCACACTGCGCCTGGCGCGGGCAATTGCGCCTTCTTTGAGCAGGGCTTTCAGGTTGTTCCGACCTTTTTGTTCCATGTAGAAGCGCACCGCCTCATCAATGAGACGGCTACGCTCACCTTTTTCCGCAATCCGGTCAATAAGGTTCAAGGTGTCTTCGGGCAGACTGATGTTGATTCGTTTATGGGTTTTGGTCTGGGTGGTGTTCATCATGTTTTTATCATACACAATAATGGTGTGTATGTCAAATTTTGAAAAGTCAAAAAAAACACGGCCAGCGAGGTCGTGTTTTAAAAAAACAATGGGTTGCTATTGATTGCCGGTTTGATAGTCTGCTTGTTTTTGCGCGGCGGTGTTATCAGCGCTGGTTGTTTGAGAAGTTATTTCTTTCCCGGTCAATCCCTGAATAACAAAGCGCACGAGCACGTAAGAGAAAAACACCAGCGCGAGCCCGGCGGTGGCCCATATCAATATCTCACGGCCATACTGCCTAAACTAACACCTTTTTATTAAAAGAATAGGAGCTTGCCGATAGCTTAACAATATTTGAAACTCAGCCAAAACACGATACAAAAAAAGAACACGGCCGCGAGGGTCGTGTTTTGAAACAGGGAACGAAAAATCATCTTTGAATTAATTTCCACCCAGTGTAGCTGACTTATTTAGATCTTAAAATTTTTTCTGCCACAATATTTAGCACAATAGAGTAAATCAATGGTAGCAGGCACAGAAGAGATATGAGCAATGATCCTGTGGCGCTATAACCATTAGCATACTGCCAGAGAACTATTTTCATCACAGATATCATGACAAATAACGCCATGAATAGTGGCGGCACAAGCACAGTACACGCCAGTATTGGAAAAAATTCAGCCACCTTTGTGCATGTAATGGTTGCAATAAATATAGCAGTCGTGATCAACGGCCAAACTACTGCAAATATAACCATAGCAGAATTATTCACATTATAACTGGTGATACGCTCTACTTCTTCCAAACCAAGGAGAGTGCATATTGATATTACAATGGGAATGAGCATTATAAGTTTCAATATAGAATCTGATTGATCCTGGTCTCCATTTTCTTTTCTCTTAGCCATTTGCCATAATGTTATGGCACCTAAAACAGCAAGATATCCCTTCAGTAGTTTTTTCATCATGACAACAACAACCTTTCTTCTAAAAGAATTTAGTTTTGAAAACATCAAAAAAATCAATGTTTGATTTTCACTTTACGCTATCATATATAGAGAAAAAAGTCCAGACGCAAAAAACACGCCCCCGCCGCCGGGTCGTGTTTTTTGTTTGTATGCGTTAACCGTGGACTATTGTCCAGTTTGATAGTTGAATCCTCGTTGCGCCGCATCATTACTTGCTTCTTGTTGTGTTGCGCCCGGCAACGCCTGTCCGGTCAATCCCTGAATGACAAAGCGCACAAGCACATAGGAGAAAAACACCAGCGCGAGCCCGGCGGTGGCCCAGATTAAAATTTCACGTCCCTGTTTCACCTTTTCGTCATTGCCGCCGGAGGTCATCCAGAGCAGACCGCCATAGACAAACATCAGAAGGGCGAGTGAGCCGACAACGCCCAGCGCGGCGTTGATGACGCGGCCGATTAAAACCTGCACCCCGCTGTCTTTGGGCAGGTTGAGCGGGTCGGAGAGGGTGGCGGGAGTGCCGGGGTTAGTATTGGCTGGATTATTCGTTACATCTGGCACTGGTTGGCCGATTACCGCGTATGTCGTGTTACCTATCAGTACAAAAAATACCATTATTGTTAAAACTGGCCCGACTATTTTTAAAATGGGATATGACATACTACTGTAGATTATAAAGTAAAGAATATGTATATTATAACACATCTTTCAAAAAAAATAAGGGAGGGGTCATCACAGAGTGAAACACCTCCCATAAATATCAATGAATGAAAGAGCGATATTATTGTTGGAGAAAACTCCACTGTACTTTAAATCCCCTGTTTGGGTACAATGAAGCTATCTCAATTTTTTCCGTCGTAGAGGTTATGGGGACTCTCATAACCTGCTCGCTCGCTGGGCAACTCCGGAACTCACCAGTCGCCCCATCTTTCAACAAGAAGGGCTGTGGGGAAGTATACCGAAAGTACCCATCGGTAACGAACTGCCGAACGTGTTCCAGTTCGACAAACGGCACGAATTGGTCTGTCACTTCCGCTCGGCAGTATCGCTCATCGGCAAAGTATTCTTGAATCGCTTGAAGACTGTTGCCGATAGTGATAGTTGCCTCTCGGTATCCTTGCAGCACTTCCATAGTTGCTTCCTTAATCTGTCGTTGTGCCGCCAGATGTTCCTCGGCGGACGCAAGAGCTAATTTCACCTCTTCGTGACCCGCGGAATTTTGTTTTTCAAAGCCATTTTGGAGTTTTTTTTCAGCTTCAGAGAGCGTCAATCCCTCTCTCCGAGTGCTGAAAGATTTTTTCCGCAGGTAATCCTCGTTGATGATTTTAGCTTGATTCACTAACCGGACTGCCGCAACTTCAAACCGGTTGATATGACCGGTCAATTGCAAAGCCACGGTTAGTATGAGAACGATTGCTTCCACCATACAAGTAATAGATAATGCGTACCTGCCGATGGTTGCTTTCATTCCCAAAACCCAACACATCATTCCGACTAACACGTTTGCCAGAATGAACGGCTGAAGATAAAACATATTGCCCACCAATGTGGAGATTATTCCGTTGGGGCTAATGACTGCCCCATATCCGAAAAATCCCCAAGCAAAGGTGTAGGATATAATCAAAATATTGATATATCCTACCAATATGCTGAATCTATTCTGGGCGCCTTTATCCCAGTAGTGTATCATTGAGGCGATTACTCCAACGAACACCACCGTTGTCACGATGTAGACCCAAGTCATGGTATCTACCGCAACATTGATAATCGCGGCGCCACACGCTAATCCGACAATCGCCGCCCCTATCCAGATTAAAGTTCGGAACACGGGTGTCTTCCAGGGCGAAAAGTATATCACCAGAGCGGCAACTGCGGCAATTGCGCCGCTGAGGACAGCAATGGCGAATACTGCGCCCCAAAACGTTGAGGCGAGGGCGGTTGCGTTAAAACTTTTCAGTAATCCATTATATGTCGGAGCGAAAAAAACGAATGTCCCGATAACTCCGATGATTGAAGAAATGGCGATTAAGTAGCCCTGTTGGGATATATCTTGCCACTTCTTCAAGAGGACATATGCGATGAACAAATTTAGCACAAGAGCTACAATACAGAAAGCGAGATTCATGATCCTATCCTCCTTGGTTTTGGTGTTGCTGTAGCTGTTGGTATTTCGGTTGATGTCGGCGACGTTACAATTTCATTCAGTTCCAACATTGAGCGCCGGCTTTTCTTGAAGTAGTCAACCGCATTTTCTTTCACTTTTGTGGGGGTCGGACCGGCAGTGTTCAACAGCCAGTCCTCGAATTTCACCCCCCACGACATCACTTCACTAGTGGATTGAATCAAACTCGGCTGGTACGTGGCCGGAACAGGCGTCCCCTCCAAGGCAGAGGTGAAAATCCCAATGCTTGTTACTGCACCTTCACTCACTGCCTTAACCACATAGTCCTTCCAAGCCGCGATGTTAGTGAAGTCAACAATTTGCGCGATGTCCAGACTAGACGGGATGTCATTTTCAAGAACATCGCCCAGTCTGGTAATCTGCAACTTTACCTCGCCAGCTTTCGGGGCATCGCCAGGAACCGCGACTACACTCGCGAATTTCATTCCCGGCAGTGATTGTTTTTTGGCGGCGTAGGGAACATGAAGATAAACATTCATGTCCCCATCCTCGGTAGCAATGAACTCATCGTTCAATCCATACCGAAGGACTTGATTGCCGAACTTTAGCCCCACACAGGACTCTAAATTACAGAGTCCTTTGCTACCATCAGGGGCGTTATACATTAACATCCCTGCATTGGCAGCGGTCACACGGAACTTTTGTCCGCGCAACACGTGCAGACTATAGTGTTTCGGGTCAATTTGACCCTGAAAGCTATAGTCCGCTACTGTGTGGTCTCGCTCGGCCAGTGCCGGCAAAAAAGAATACGTTATCGGCAGAGTTGGTGCGGCAGATGACCATCCGCCGCTACCCAACAGACTGGAGATACTCCAGCCTCCTCCACCGGCACGGCTGGCGCCGAACATCTGGGCGACGCCGCGCAGGTTGATGCCAAACAATTGTGTCAGAACGAAAGAAGCGATGATTATGATTATCACAACAGTGATAATCTTATCAATTATTTTTTCGCCGAAGAATACTAAGCAGTATCCTACGGCGGCCGCTATCAGCAGAATCTTGATGTCGGTTACTCCCCACGCAAATAACAGATACAGGGGGAGGCCGATGGCTAGTATGACACTGCCATTTTTTTTTATCGTATCCCAATTCATGTTGCTCTCCTTTTCGTTTTATTTCTTTCTTGTGACGACTGCCTTTACTACATCAGCCGTTTCTTTCCACGCGAACAGCTTTTCTATATTAATCTCTTTCAGATTGATTTTGCCACCTTTTTTGTAGGCGGCGTACCACTCTTCCGGCATCTCCACAATAAACACCAGTAAGAAGTATGATGCCCATTGGCACATGCCACGCAACATTCCCGCCTGATTCCAAAAGGGCGGAAATACGTACGAACCAAATATTACAGCTACTACACCTGCGGCACAGCAGTACGATATTATCATAGAGCCATGCCACCAATAATGCGCTGCGTAAATAATTATGAGCAACAGGATCAGTATAGCCACTCTTGTAATAAGGCGATATGCTGATTGTTGCATCACACTTGCTCCGCCAATAGATTCACTGGAATCGAACGATGAAGAATTTTGTGTGTCCAAGGAGAAATCAAACCCATTGTTGTTTGAGTACATGGACGTGTCACTATTCATACCATTCATTCGTAATACTTGGTAGCCGCCGCCTATTACTATATAGAATAATATAATGGCGCCAGCTCCTTTAAACAAAAAGGAGGGATGAATATTCTTAAAACTTTGTGATGTTATTATCCCACCTTCGGCGATGAATCGGATTTGTCCATAACAGAGTTCTTGCCAATACGTAATTGGCGAGGTTACCCACGCCATCACAATGGCAAAGATGAATGATTTTGGGATAAGAGCGAAAAATTCTCCTCCCCAACCGCTATACACACAGAAAACGATTACACCGACGATGACAACTTTCATCGTCACGCCTATCTTTTGCAACTTCCCCAAAGAGAATATTACGGCGAGACTAGCAATGACGATGCTCACTGTATTTTGCCACAATAAAATTGCGACAAGCAGTATAGCATACACGACGCAGGTCTTTATTAGATGTTTCCTTCTTTTTTTACGAAGAGAATCATCCGCAAAAGCCTGCGGCCATGTAAGTGGCTTCGGATTTTTCTCCGCTTTCGGAATTGGCAGAATTTTCAATTGCTGCCATTCTGAATGCACTGTCGTGGCATCCAACCGTTCCGCCCGCAGGTGTGGTGCGCGGGCTTCTTTTGCATCTGGTGGATAAAAAGGAATGCCCACCAATGCAGTGAAGGTACCGTCTGTTCCTGTCGCATCTTCAAAGATGATTTTTAACGTCTCATCTTTGATGCGGAAAGGAGCAGATTGAGGCAATCCTTCAATTTCAGTTATTACCTCACACAACAACAGGAACTGCTCGTTATTACTGTCTTCCATCAGCTCTGTTCCTACCATCATGCGGATAGTCCGTTTTTTCCCGGCGAACGGGTCGGTAGAAAGTATGACCGATTCAGACCCTTTCACTGGGCTTTTGTCCAACTGAACGACGAATTCAATTTTTTGACCCTCTTTTTCAAAAGGAAATTGAATTGGATTGTGGTCGCTGTTAGCTTCCGCGTCAGCAAACCATTTTCCCTCGGCGTTAGTTTGTGCATGTAGTAATTCTCTATTTGCACCTTTAACAAAGAGTTTGAAACCTTTGTCGCCTGCGCTCTGCCCACCTTCAAATGTTTCTATGCGAAGAGAAACATTGAAATAGCCAGGCCATCGTGTGACTTCCCCGATTGTTACAGTAATTTCTTGCTTGTCAGCCATTTTCTTATCTCCCGTTTTCTTCAGATTTTTTATTTTTCAATTTTAGCGTCGTATAGACCGCTTCGGTCTACTCCTGTCGTGTTGCCTCAAGCAAAGAGGATAACCTCCTGCCCGAAGCCGGACAGGAGTATAACGAAGCGGTCTATTTTACCCCGTGAAATAATTCGCTGTATTTCACGGGGTTGACCCCTATGGAATAAGCCACGGGCTATTTCATGGGGTGAATGAAGGCGTTTATTGCCATTAAAATGGCAAAAGCCTTGTTTGTAAGGAGCGTCTCTGTTGCCAGAGTAACGTTATATAATAGCACAAAATAAAAAATATGTCAACTTGCCACACTGGCGAATTAACATATTTTTTGCTAATTTAAGCTAAATTTTTATACAATCATTAAACTACCCTTATCCCGGTTTTTTTAATTTCATACACCATCGGGCCTGACACCACTGCCACGTCAATATCACTTGCGGCGCGCGCCCGGCCATTGGCATACGAACCAAATAGATATATAGAACTGACAGGGTAGTTATTATTCCGCAGTTTTTTAGCGTATTTTTTTTACTACTTTTTTTGCTTCAGTTGTTGACATAACTCATGTCTTGTATAGCTGACTATGCGTACCCAAAGCAACAAAGTACACCGCATTTCCGTTGTCAAACTTCTCATAGAGTGCTCGCCAATCTCCGGTTACGTTGATACTGCGGCGGTTTTTGAAGTTGCCGGACAGCTGGTGATTGTGGAGCAAAGTTTCGTTTTTATTTTGAATAAACAATTGCAGTCTTCGTTTGAAAGCCGCTCGGACAAGCGGCGGACACTTGCGGTATTCTTTCGTGAAGCGTTTGGAGTATTCAATGCGCATATCTGCAACTACCGCTCCAGCTCATCCAAAAAATCCAGGGCCTTTTGTGGGTCGTCAAATGAATAAAACTCGCCATTTTTCCGCTCCTCCTCCGCCTCTTTAAAAGCCGCCAGCAGGTAGTTGCTCGGCTCTTCTTTTTTCGCCAGGCTGAAAAGTATGGTTTTTTCCCGCACCATCTGCTTTAAATACGCATTGATAATGCCGCTCAACGACAGGCCCATATCAGCCGCGACTTTTTGCGCCTGTTGTTTTACCTTGGGGTCAGTTTTGATATTGATAATAGCTGTGTTCATAAAAAATAGTATGACTATAGTATGCACAAAGTATACATACCAATTACGGCGTTGTCAAGAGTTAAAACAAAAACCGGCATTGATTTTTTATCTGTAAAAATTCTTCTTTACTTAGGTTGGAAATTTTTTTCTGGAGCCGGTCTTTGTCTATAGTACGTATTTGAAACAGCAAAACAACTGAGTCTTTATCCAATTTTGAAATGTTGTTAGACAGAAAATACGTCGTTAACTTGCCTTTTGCTTTGAGGTTTGCGGTAATGGGGGCGATGATGACCGTACTTAAATACTGATTTAAAATATCGTTTTGCATCACAATAACAGGCCGAAAACCTGCTTGCTCATGACTTTTCACCGGGTTTAGGTCGGCTAAAAAAATGCCTCCCTGCTCAATGCGCATATATTTTAGCTTATTTTAGATTGCACCATAGACCAGTCATCTTCAGAAGGCAGGTCATTAAAATTCATGACAGCTAATTCTCGCGCGTCTCTTTTAAGTTTATATTGCAACCACAATTCCAAAGCATTTTTAATGATAGAGCTTTGGGCAACATTGTGAAGCCGTGATTCTTTTTTTACCTCGTCAATAAGTGTGACTGGCAGGAGCGCGGATATACGCGTTGTTTTTGAAGAAATAGTGCTCATAAATGATAAGTATTACGGTTACATATTATCAAAACGTAATACTACTGTCAAGCAGTTATTACGGAATATACTTTTCAAATTCCTTGCGTATCGCGATCTCTTTTTTAATTTCCGGCACTTTTTTCAGTTTTTTATACAGAAACCACGCCCAAGCTCCCTGCGATAGAAACCAGAGCAGGAACCAAAAGCGCGCCGACAGAAAAGCGACATGCTCGTAGGTGAAAAAGAGCAGCAGGACACCGATGATTGTACCGGTCAGGCAGAAGTTGTAGCCGGAGAGCCAGAGTTTGGCGTAGAGTGTTTTTTTGTAGCGTTTGCGGTAGTACGCGCTCGCGAGTATGCCGGCAAAAAAAAGTACGATTATGGCTATCAGTACATTCTGAAAAACCGGCTGCAGGTGGCCGGGGTACAGGGAAAACCAGAGTTTGAGAGATAGAAGATTGCTCATTGTAGTCATGGTTAATTAAGTATTGGGGTAAAGATATTAGGATATTGGATATTAAAATATTATGTTACAGGACTTACAGGTTTCATGTAACACTGAACGTATGTACTTGTTTTAAGCGTTGCGAATATCCCAATATCTAATATCACAATATCTTGTTCATGAATGCATCCGAACATTAAGCCATGTGCCAAGGGCGCGACATGTATAAACTAGTGTTTTATAAACACCATCCCAAAGTGATACTCGCCGGCGGCAAATTCTTCGGTTAATTCCAGACCCAGCCGCTCGCTGACTTTTTTCAGGTTCTCTTTATTGAGCCGCTCTTCCAAGGAAGGGCCAAAGGGCGCGGCGATTGTATTCCAGTCAACAATGAGCAGTTTGCCATTGCGCTTGGTCAGCCGCACGGCCTCCCGGATTATTTCGGCGCGCTTGTCTGATTGGTAGAGTATATTAATTAAGAGGGAAACGTCAAGCGAGCCGGTTTCAATTTTGGTAGCTTGGAAAATTTCCAAATTTGACCACACCGTGCGCACCTGCTGGAGATTTTCCAGATTGGCGCGCCGCTCAATATTGGCGAGGACATTTTTTAAGATGTCAACGGCGTAGATAATGCCGTTTTTGCCGATGACGGCCGCGACCGGAAAGACAAAATGCCCGGTGCCGCCGCAACCCAAATCAGCCACGTGCATGCGCTCGGCAATGCCGGCTTTTTGAATGATGATTTGCGGGTCAATGAGTGCGTTGCCGCCGGTGATTTTGGGCATAGGGAGAGAGAAGTATATCTGGTTATAGTATACCGCAATTTTTGGAGAAGTTAAAGCGTCAAGTTATTTCGGAAACTAAAGAAACTGAAAGAAATCTCTCACCGGCCGAAATGTTCGCCGGTGTATCTCGCACGGCCCGTGCAGTTGCAATGCGTCCATATGCAATTTTGTTCCGTAGCCTTTGTGCTGGCGAAAGCCGTACTGCGGATAGCGCTCGTGCATTGCCGTCATGATGCGGTCGCGCGCGACTTTGGCAAGTACGGAAGCCGCGGCAATGGAAAAAATAATGTTATCGCCGTTGATAATTGCTTGTTGCGGCGCCGAGTAGTTTGGCAGAGGCAACTGTCCGTCAACCAAAATAATGTCGGGATTGACAGATAGCGCGGTGAGCGCTTTTTTCATAGCCAGAAAGGTTGCCTGCAAAATATTGAGCCGGTCAATGGTCTGGTGGTCGCAAATGCCGATGCCAAAATTTTCAGCCCGCGCCATGATAATTTTGCTAAAAGATTCCCGCCGCCGCGCGCTTAATTTTTTTGAATCAGCTAAAAATTTTAATTCTTCAGGAACTTCAGTGAAGTTAAAAATAACCGCGGCCGCAACGACCGGACCCGCGAGCGGCCCGCGGCCGGCTTCGTCAATGCCGGCGATGAGTTGATAGCCAGATAATTGTAAGTTGCGCTCATAGGAGAAGTCCATTTGTAAAAATATATTTTTCAAAAATTATTCTAATTATTCTAATTAACCTAATTATTCTAAACAATATCAAAATCCCGAGGGTCAATTATTTATTTTTATTTTTAAGTTTGTTGTTGATGGCATTAAAAATAAGATTTAATTCGTGAGCTTCTTGCCAGTGTTTTCGCGCTTCACTTTTTAGTTCAGGTACGGCTGTGGCGATTATACGCAACCAATATTTCGTTTCCCTCGCTTCTTTTTTGCAAATGCCGATTTTGTGTTTAAAATCTTTTGGTGATTCAGCATCATCAGCTTCACAATAGTTTGCTCCGACACTGGTGCTGGAGCTGATAATTTGCGGAATGAGTCTTTGAGTTATTAACGTGACAGGAATTTTTTTCGCAAATTGAATGATAGTTTCGCCGAATTTTGCCGTTCGTTCTTCCAAATCGTAAACGTGTTTTTGAGCATTGATATTATTAGTCATTGTTTAGGTCAATTAGAGCAATTAGAATAATTAGACATTTTAAAAAGGCCACCAGCGTTTCTTTGGCTTTTCTGCCGCCATAGCTTGCAAAGATTCGTTGGAGTTTGTTTGATTTGTCTGCCGCTCCAGCGCCGCTTGCAGGCGTTCAAATTCCTCGCGCACTAATGGCGAATCATATTCGCCGGCGTGCGCGGTCTGGCCTTCATAGCGTGTCGGCCGCTGGTCCAAATGCAATGTGAAAGTGGTTTGTCCGCCCTGGGCAAATACGTAGCAGTGAAAGCGCGGGTAAAAATTGCCGGTGAGGCGGCGCACATAGCTTTCCTGGCCGCTATGGCGGTCGCGGATGTAGACGTAGCCCGCAGAGCGCAAGAATATGGCAGGAGTGGAGTTTAGTTGTGAGGAAGAAACAGTGAGGCGCATAAAAATTATTCTAATTAGAATAATTAGATATTGTGTGTTTGCAGCCACCGCTCGGCGGCAATTTCAGCCATACAGCCGAAGCCGGCGGCGGTTATTGCCTGACGGTACGTAAAGTCAACACAGTCGCCGGCGGCAAATACGCCGGCAACGTTCGTATAAACAGTATCTTTAGCGACAATGAAGCCAGCCTTGTCATCCAGAGTAATTTCATTTTTGAAAACTTCCGTGTTTGGCAAATGGCCGATGGCAAAAAAGACCGCGTCAATCGCTAGTTCTTTTTCTTCCCCGGTTTTAATATTTTTAATTTTCAGACCGTTGAGTTTTTGTTCGCCGCGATAAGCCGTTACTTCTGAGTTCCAGAGTACCTCAATTTTTTTGTTGTTGAGCGTTCGCTCCTGCATGATTTTTGAGGCGCGGAAGCTTTCTTTGCGGTGAATGATATAGACTTTGTCGGCCAAATTGGCAAGAAAACCGCTTTCCTCCATGGCGCTGTCGCCGCCGCCGATGACCGCCACGGTTTTGCCCTTGTAAAAAAAGCCGTCGCAGGTCGCGCAAGTATGCACGCCTCTGCCCCACAGTTCTTTTTCGCGGGGCAACTCCAAGGTGCGCGAGCGTGCGCCGGTGGCGATGATGACGGCCTGCGTCTGATATTCAATGTCATTCACCCAGATTTTTTTCGGAGACGCGTTAAAGTCGACTTTTGTCACCGTTTCAAACTTTATCTCAGCCCCAAACCGTTCAGCCTGTTTTTGCATATTTATCATTAATGCAGGCCCTTTCATGCCTTCGGGAAATCCGGGGAAATTTTCCACTTCAATAGTCGTAGTAAGCTGTCCGCCGAGTTCGGAGCCGGTAAGAACCAGCGGGTTAAGGTTGCCGCGGGCGGCGTAAATAGCGGCCGTGTAGCCAGCCGGGCCCGAGCCGATAATAATAAGTTTGCGTACGTTTTTGATTTCCATGAAATTTTCAAGAGTAGGTAATCCTTTCCATTATACTAGATAAATTACAAAAAAACAAAGCGAGTGCTCGCAGGGCATTAATATTTTTTTGCTAATTTTAAATAAAAAAATAGCAAATTGGGTTGACTTATTCCGTCAGTCTGCTATAATGATACTATACAAAAAAAGAAAATCCCCTTTAGTAAATATGCTAAGGGGGTTTTGCGTTTAAAAACAAAAAAACAAACAAAAATATGTATTTTTTTCATAGCCAAAGCACAAAAGAAGCTAACATTGGCGAAGACATTTTTAATATAGCTGAAAAAGGCGCCAAAAAACAAAAAATATTGTTTGAATTGAGTACGGACGCTTTTTTTACCGGACAGAAGCTGAAAATGTCAAAAAAACTCATGGGAGCGCTCATCATTGTGATAGCGTTCCAGTTTGTTGGTTTTGCTACGCCTTCATTGGCCCAAAATAGCATTTTGGAGGCGCGCGCGCCGGAAAATGGCATGTTACTCTCAAATGGCGCTCTCGTTACCGAACGCGAGGCCGAACTTTTGCAAAAAGGCCTGGTAATTATAGAAAAACAGCCGGAAATAGTTGCGCCAAAGGATAATTTTAGCGTTGCTACTGCCGCGGCTCAAAGCGAGCCGGTAACCATTGACTCGCAGGCAAGCAGCAATGGTCAATTTGTCAGCTGGGGAGTAAGGACGATTACCTCATACAACTCCGAGGCCGGGCAGACAGACGATAGTCCTTGTATAACGGCGAACGGATTTAATGTTTGTGAACATGGTATTGAGGATACCATTGCCGCTAACTTTTTAAAATTTGGCACAAAAGTGCGTATGCCCGCTCTTTTTGGCGACAGAGTCTTTATGGTGCGGGACAGAATGAATGAGCGTTATTCGGACCGCGTTGACGTTTGGATGGTAAATAAAGCCGATTCAAAAGCTTTTGGCGTGCGCCGCGCCGAAATTCAAGTCCTCATAGAATAAAAACTATAATTTTAAACCCATGCGAGATTGAAGCAGAGAAAGAATTTCTTTCCGGTAAGCGGGGAGAGATTCTTTTCTTTTTTAAGTTTTTTTGCTATAGTTGCACTATTGGAATAAAAAAATGGCCACGTAGCCAAGTGGTAAGGCGGGAGTCTGCAAAACTCCTATCGGCGGTTCAATTCCGCCCGTGGCCTCAAGATAAATAAAAGTCCATTAATTTGTGGACTTTTATTTATTTTATGCGATTATTATTTTTTAAGATAAAAGTCTATATATAGTTAGACTTAAGTTATTCACAAAATTGTGTATAAATTTATAAAATTGTGGATAAGTATAGAGTTACTATTCTTTTAAGTCTAAAAAATAGTGGACTTATGTTTGTGGATAAAATTCATATCAATAGTATATAGCAATTTTTGTCTCATGTTAGTATAATTTTTTTATTTATTTTTCTAATACTAAATATTGACCCATTCGTCAAGACGTGATATTATTATAGCATAAGTTCTTTTGAAAACTATATTTATGGAAATCTGTTCCAAAGTCCAGAGTTTTTTAGACTAAAGAATAAATTTTGAAACAGTTTTCCCTTTTTTACTTGGCTTTTCAATTTGGCCACGCCGACAGGTCAAAGAAAAAAACAAAAACAAAAAGAAAAGGCAGGAATCCGCTCGTACTCTATTGAGTGATTTTTGCCACTAGCCGGGTAGAAGAGTTGCTTTTCAAGTCGGTAAAAGCAGTTCCTTATCCTAGAAACCAGGGGATTTTCTCAAGCTATCTTCGGATGGCTGCGAAATAAGGTTTTTGGGATGGGGCTCTTGCATACGGCTCACATAATATTTTAAAAATATAAAGGGGCCCGCAAGGGCCCCTTTTTTATTCCCAAAGAAAGAATAAAGAGAAAATCTCTTGTTTTTATAATGGTGTTCGTGTATACTGATGATTATAATTGATGCACTAACTGGAGGAGTGGCCTTGACACTATGAACAAAATGTCTATGGATAAAAAAATTATCGCCCCAATAAAAAAGGATTTGACGAAAAAGCGCAAGGAAGTCATGGCGGAACTGGCGAGTTTTACCAAAGAAGATAAGCACGCCAAAGCAATGCGCCGGCCTAACTTTACCGATTTGGGTGTAGCTAATGACGACAACGCCAAAGAGGTTGATATTTATACGACCAATCTTTCGGTGAGCAAAGTGCTGGAGGGAGCGCTGCAAGACATTGAAGCGGCGCTCAAGCGCGTGGAAAAAGGAACCTACGGCGTCTGTAAATACTGCGGCAGAGAAATAAATCCGAAGCGTTTGCTGGCGCGGCCGGTTTCCAGCGCCTGCGTTGCCTGTAAATCTAAATTGCAAAAGAGCGTTTAGTCGCATGCACATTTTCATGGAACAAAGGAGGTATAAAAAAATGACCACGGCGTTTGCAAGCGTCATTTTTTTGTTTGTCTGCGACCGGATTTTAAAATATTGGGCGCTTGCCGGTCTTTATCACACCAAAATTGACATTATCAAAAGCTGGTTCAGCTTTGAGCTTTTCAAAAACGAGGCTGTTGCCTTTAGCATACCCCTGCCGCACGTAGTCATTATCCCGCTAACCATCATCATTATTGTCGCGCTCGTTGTCTTCTTGCTGCAGCGACTGCGTTGCTATGGAGGGCTAATTGAAATTGGCTGTTTATTTATCATCGGCGGCGCTCTCAGCAACCTCTACGACCGTCTGCAATATAGCTTCGTCATTGACTATTTGAATTTCGTCTGGTGGCCGGTGTTTAATATCGCCGATGTGATGATTAGCGCGGGCGTGGCGCTAATTTTGTGGCGAGTCATTCGTAGATAACATTAGATTGTATGAAAATAATATTTAAAAAAACAATTGTTAAAATCGCTATTGTTTTTTTGTTTTCTGGTTTTTTTGTTTTCTTGCCCTTTATAGAATCAACTTACGCCCAGCGCATAGAGCATCCGGTCACCGTGTACTTTTTCCGCGGCGATGGCTGTCCGCACTGCGCGGCAGAGGCAATTTTTTTGGAAAAATTACAGCCGGAGTTTCCCAGCCTGACCGTGCGTGATTTTGAGATTTGGTACAATGCCAAAAACGCCGCCCTGGCCGGCACGGTGGCGCAGGCCATGGGGGTACGCTCCGGCGGCGTGCCGCTGACGTTTATCGGCGAGCGTGTCATCAACGGCTACTTAAATGACCAGACGAGCGGCGCGGACATCAGACGCGCCGTTGAGTACTATGCGGCCGTTGGCGACCCGGATCCGGTTGGGGCACTGATCGCGCCGCAACAGACGGTATTGGGGTCAGATTATGGCAGGGATGAGAATACGCGGCAGCAAACGCTGGACGTGCCGCTTTTCGGACACTTGGAATTGCAGAAAATGTCGTTAGTCGCGCTCACCGCCGTCATCGGCATCGTGGACGGATTCAACCCCTGCGCCATGTGGGTGTTGCTGTTTTTAATTTCCATGCTCTTGGGCATGAAAAATCGCCGCCGGCAGTGGCTCATTGGCTCGGTTTTTATTTTTGTATCAGGCTTTGTGTACTTTCTTTTTATGGCGGCCTGGCTCAATATCTTTTTGTTCATCGGGTTTTTGTTTTGGATACGCTTGCTCATCGGTACTGTGGCTATCGGCAGCGGTATTTATCAGTTGCGTGAATTTTTTGTCAGAAAAGACGGCGCCTGCGCAGTCGCCAGTGAAACCAAACGGCAGAAAATTTCTGCCCGCATCAGGAAGATTGTGCAGGAACAAAGTTTGTGGCTGGCGCTTGTTGGCGTTGCCGTCTTGGCGGTGGCGGTAAATATGGTTGAGCTGGTTTGTTCAGCCGGCCTGCCCGCGATTTACACGTCGGTTTTGAGCGCGGCGCATTTGGCAAACTGGCAATATTACGGCTACTTGGTTTTTTATATTATTTTGTACATGCTGGACGACGCAGTTATTTTTATCATCGCCATGCTTACCTTGCAATTGGTCGGTGTGACCAAAAAGTACGTGCGCGCGGCAAATTTGGTCGGCGGCATTATCATTCTCATCTTAGGAATTTTGCTCATTTTTAAGCCCGGGTGGGTGATGTTAGGGTAACTCCTACGAATTACGAATTGGTACGAATGTGCGAATACCAAAGAGATTAAAATTTCAGGTAAGAGGCTTTCAATTTAAAAATAATGTCTTCTGATGGTACAAAAAACAAAGTTATCGGCGCCTACGGTGAGCAACTGGCGTGCGACTACCTTGAGCGCCGCGGCTACGAAATAATCCGGCGCAACTACAAAGCGAGCTACAAAGAATTAGACATTGTCGCGCGCCGGGAAGATATGCTGATTTTTGTGGAGGTAAAAACGCGCACTTCAAACTGGTATGGCGGCGGCGAAGAGGCGGTCACCTACCAAAAACAACAGGCCATGAAAAAAGCCATCGGCAGTTTTTTGTACCGCGAGCGCGTGTGGCACCGGGACGTGCGCGCGGACGTGATAACTATTTTGGTGAGCAAGGCAAACAAAACAGCGCGCATTCGGCACTACGAAAATATACTCTGAAATTTGACATTTGCGATAGATGGGTTACGCTACAAAGATATGAAAAAGGCAACGCGTCTAATCAAAGGAGGACTTTTGATTGGCATAAGCGCTGGAGGCCTTTTTTTGTTTGGCATTCAAAGTATGCGCGCCGACGTGCCGGTGAGCGAGGTGCGTGATATCATTGAACGCGTGACGCGCGCGCGGCCGGCCACGAGCACGCAGGCGTTCGCCATTGACCCCATAGTGCTTGAAGTCCATGACGGTGCTGTAGAGCCGGCGCGCAAGCCGTTAATCGTGGGGTTAGCGCCGAACAACGCATTACTGCGTATTTTTATTGACGATATTTTGGTTGACAATGTGCGGGTGGCCGAATCCGGCAACAGCGTGGCGTTATTCACCTACGAGCCGAAGTGGCTTCTGGCGCGCGATACGCACAGCGTCTACGTGCAGGCGGTTAATAGCCGCGGCGCGGCGAGCAAGGTTTCGGCGCCGTTTTCGTTTCGCGTCAATGACGCGACCATCCCCCAAATCGCGGCCACCAAACTGGAAGAGGGCGTGGAAGCGGCAGATGCGCTGCCGCTGTATTTGGAAACTACTGATAATTTACCTCACATTGATTTTGGCGGGTTGCCGCCCACCATTACCAAAGAGTTCGCGCTGTTTTTACTCTTGATTTTCGTTTTAGCCGGCTGGGTGTGGAGCGAGACGAATGTTGTATAAAAAATTTTGACAAAATTTTTTTTGGTGTATACTGATATGGAATAAAGCCCCTTGCGGGCCCCTTTATAGCAAAAAAATCCCGAAAAAATAAAGCGGGATTTTTTGTTTTTTACCGCATCGCTTTCAAATAGTGAATTTGTTTTCCCTGCGCCAGATGTTTTTTCTCATAGACGGTTTGGATGTACAAAATTTCGTTTGTTTTTTTTCTGGATTCCCGCTTTCGCCTGCCTCGCGGCAAGGCGGGCGGGAATGACAATACTGGAAAAACATAGAGGTTATTGATTATTTCAGTAACGCGAAAGCCGGCGTTGATGAGGGTTTCAACCGAGTAATTCAACAAATTCAAATCATCGGTTTTCAAATGCAGTTCTCCGCCGGGCGCAAGGATTTTTTTATACATTTCTAAAAATTTCGGCGCGGTGAGGCGATGCTTGGCCTGCCGCTTTTTGGGAAACGGGTCGGGAAAGGTGAGCCAGATTTGCGAAACTGACCCCCTCCCGGCCTCCCCCTTAGCAAGGGGGAGGAGAGCGAAATAGCTTTCTATATTTTCAACACGCGCGCGCAGAAAATGTACGTTCGTCAGATTATCCGCCAGCGCAATTTTTGCGCCCTGCCACAGGCGCGCGCCTTTGGTGTCTACGCCGACAAAGTTTTTTTTCAAAAACAGTTTTGCCAATTCACGCGTGTATACTCCACTGCCGCAGCCAAGCTCCAGAATGAGCGGCCTGTCATTGCTAAAGATAGCGTGCCAGTTTATTCTTTTTGGTTTGGCCGGTTGCAAAACATTGGCAAAGGTTTTTAGTTCGGAAATTTTTTGATATTTTTTGCGCGGCATAGTACGGTTATTATCGTGAAGTTTTCGCGGCCTGTCAATTTAATGCTATACTGTGGCTATATGAGCCGGAAAAAGTTTTATCTTAAAAAATTAAGTCAACGCGGGGATATTGTGATTTGGCAGGTGGACGGAAACTGCATTCGGCGCGAATTAGACGAGGAGTTTACCAATTTCGGCCAGCATTATCGTTTTTCCTATATTCCGGTCAATGAATTTTGGCTGGACAAAGAAGCAATGCCGAACGAACGGGGATTTTTTATTGACCATTTATTAGTTGAATGGAAATTAATGCGAGAGGGCAAAACGTATCACTATGCTTTGCGGCAAGCTGACCAAAAAGAGCAATCCGAACGTACCAAAGCCGGTGATTTGGCGAAAGTCAGACGAGTTAACGGCCAATTAGACGTGAACAAAATCCACATACGGCCGCTGGGACAAATCGGAGAGCTGTCGGTGTGGCTCGTGCGCGGCCGGTTGACGCGCAGTATTTTAAACGTTGATTTTACCGAGGGCGGGCATGATTTAGTTTATAAGTTCGTGCCTGCCAATGAGATTTGGATTGATGATGATGTTATGTCAGCCGAGCGGCCGCTGGTTATGCTGCATGAACTCTATGAGCGCGGACAAATGGCTTTGGGTTTAACGTACGAGCAGGCGCATGCTAAGGCGAGCGAGCTGGAATGGCGTTGCCGGCATGACGAAAAAAAGCTAGTAAAAAATTTAGCGGCGCTCCGCTGTAAATTGTAATATGCGCATTTTAATTATCAACGGCCATCCTTATGATAAAAGTTTCAGCCGCGCGCTGGCCGAGCGCTATGCCAAGGGCGCACGGGCCGGTGGACACGAGGTTGCCTTAGTGCATCTGGGCGAGCTCAAATTTGATCCGGTACTGCGTTTCGGCTATAGCAAGCGCATGAAAATTGAGGCAGACTTGAAACCGCAGCCGGATTTGGTTAAGTGGTGCGAACACCTCGTCATTGTTACACCGGTGTGGTGGCTTTCGCGGTCGTCGCTTCTGCAGGGTTATTTTGAGCGCGTCTTCACACCTGGGGTCGCCTACGCGCACAAAAAACGCTTGCTGCCGTTTTTGAATTTCATTCCCGTGCGCCTGCTCAACGGCCGTTCGGCGCGCGTTATCTATACGCAAGACGGCCCCCAGTGGCTGTACGGTATATTTTTGCGCGACAGTTTCTGGGTCGCGCTCAAATACGGCGTTTTGCGTTACTGCGGATTTTCACCGGTACGGCGAACTTGCCTGGCCGGTGTGAGCGAAGCTTCAGAAAAAAAACGCGAGAAGTGGCTGCGGCTCGTTGAGCGGTTGGGACGGCGAGGGAAGTAAAATAAAAAACAACCCCAAGCATGGCAGGGCTGTTTTTTTATCGGCTTCTTTCTTAAAGTACCAAACTGGCGTACCAGGGTTCGGGAATTGCAAGCATGGTGAGCGCGGCGCCGGCCAGAGCGATATTTTTCATAAAATTAATTTTTTCCATCATGCGCATCTGCTCGTCTTTGACGTCCCAGAAATCATGAATGACAAAAGCAACTACCACCAAAAAGACAACGAGCAAAATGACGGACGCGGCGATAAACGTTCCCAAGAGTATGCCTAATCCGCCTAAAAGCATCATAACGCCGGTGATAAAAATCGCGACTTTGGGCGAAGACACGTTTTTGCTGCGGGCATAGTCGGATAGGGGCGCGGCTTTCATAAAATGGTTGAGCCCGCTGATGATGAAGTAGCCGCCAAAGAGTATCCGGCCGATGAGAAAGGCTGTATCCATATATGTGATGTTAATAAGTTAGAAAACGCTAAAGTTAGTATAGCACGTTTATTGATTTTGTATATTTTTTGTGGTTTAATGGTTGAGTTATGGAAACAAAAAATAAGCATAAAAAAACAAAAATCTTCGTCGGCCTCTCCGGCGGCGTAGATTCCTCGGTTGCCGCGGCTTTATTGCACAAAGAGGGCTATAACGTCACCGGCGTATTCATCAAAATTTGGCAGCCGGAATGGGGGCCATGTGGCTGGAAGGACGAGCGGCGCGATGCCATGAAAGTCGCTCTGCAATTAGGCATTCCCTTTAAAACGCTGGATTTGTCTGATGCTTACCAAAAAGACGTGGCAAATTACATCATCCGCGAGTACAAGGCTGGCCGCACGCCGAATCCGGACGTAGTGTGCAATACCAAGATTAAGTTTGGGGATTTTTTAAGATGGGCGCTACACAATGGCGCTAACTTTGTTGCTACCGGGCACTACGCTAGAATTTCTAATGACCTGCCCGCAAAGCTTCGCGTAGCGATGCAGGCGGGCGAATTTCTAATTTCTAATAAAATCCCAAATTCCAAATTTAAAATTCAGCTGTTGCGAGGAATTGATGACACGAAGGACCAGTCATATTTTCTCTGGCAATTAAAGCAAAGTCAACTGCGGCATTGTTTGTTTCCGGTCGGCGGGTACAAAAAAAGTGCAGTGAGGAAAATGGCGAAAAATTTCGGTTTACACACGGCGGAGAAAAAAGACAGCCAGGGAATTTGCTTTGTGGGAAAAGTTGGAATGAAAGAATTTTTAAAAAAATATATTACGCCCAAGCGCGGAAAAGTTTTAAATGAAAAAAACGAAG
>MFGL01000028.1:5482-5597 GCA_001778285.1 Candidatus Falkowbacteria bacterium RIFOXYC2_FULL_47_12 | reverse complement strand
CTTTTTAACCATTGGCCAGCGGCGGGGATTTACGATTACCAAAAAGGGCGCGAGTGATGAGCCGTATTATATAGTTAGCAAGAATGTAAAGAAGAATACGGTGACGGTGGCTGAC
>MFGL01000028.1:1940-5450 GCA_001778285.1 Candidatus Falkowbacteria bacterium RIFOXYC2_FULL_47_12 | reverse complement strand
GGGCAAAGAAGTTATTATTGGTAAAATAAATTGGATTGGAGAAAAGCCGGTGAAGGGCAAAAAATATCAGGCGCGGTTTCGGCATTTACAGGAATTGTTGTATTGTCATATTGTTAAATTATTAAATAATAAGTACAAAGTAACATTTGATAAATTGCAGGCGGGAATTGCGGCCGGGCAGTCGCTCGTTGTCTACGACGGGCAAAGATGTCTGGGAGGCGGCATTATTGAGAATTAAGAATTAAACAAAACAAGAGAAAAGAAGTATACTACAGGTAGCAACTAAACTAAGTAACTAAGCAACAAAATATGATGTACGGTTATAATATGATGGCTGGCTGGCCGTCAATGTGGGGCACGTGGGGCTGGGGCATGATTTCGCTTTTGGCGATATGGTCGCTGGCCTGGAAAGGCGTGGCCTTGTGGCGCGCGGCGCGCAATGAGCATCTGCCTTGGTTTATCGCGCTGCTTATTATCAACACCGCCGGTATCTTGGAAATTATTTACATTTTGGTCTTCAGCGATACTAAGGGTAAGAAAAGATAACAAGTATGTCCTGGATTGTATTCGCGTTTGGCCCGGCCTCAGGCGTAGCGGCTCTGGACCGTTTGAGCGTAGTATTTGTAGTTATTTTTGCCGCCTTGTTTTTGGCGGAAAAATTAACCTGGAGTGTGGGGCTGGGCGCGCTTTTAATTACTGCTGGCGCGCTGTTGATGATTTTGTAAAAAAAAGAGCCCTCGTTATGAACGCGGGGGCGGGCGGAAAGAAATGTTAATTTTAATGGACTATTTTTATTGTTGAGGGGTTACAATAGAAACTTGCTCTGCCCCTCGCATTTTTTTTAACTTAGAAGGTGTGATATGGATGTGCAATCCTTCTGTGGTCATCGCATCCACATTATCTTCATTTTCTTTCTTTTGGTTAGTCGGGCATTGCGCCATTTTTATGATACGACTTTTTTTTGTCATAATCCTCAACCTCCGAAAAAGATTTTGTTTAAAACTTTGAGCTAAATTTAGCAGATATAAGATAAAAAGTCAACTATAGTCAACTATGCCAATAATTGGCGCACACGTGTCTGCCGCGGGCGGACTTAAAAACGCAATAGAGCGGGCGCAAGAAATTGGAGCACAGTGCATCCAAGTTTTTGGCGCGTCGCCGCGGACATTTTGGGCAAAAATGCCGGAGCAAAAAGATGTGGCTGAATATAAAGCAGCGTTGAAGCAAAGCGGCATCGAGTTGGTGTTTTTGCACGCGGCGTATCTCGTGAACTTAGCCTCGCCCAAAGCCGATTTGCGCGCTAAATCAATTAAAAGTTTATCCGACCACTTGCGTATTGCCGAAATGCTTGGCGCAGAAGGACTTATTTTTCATATTGGTTCCGGCAAGGAACAGCCGTGGGAGCAAGCTATGAAAAAAACTGTTGAGGGCATGAAACAAGTTTTAAAGAATGTTTCCGGAAAGAGTAAATTAATTATGGAAAACACTGCCGGGGGCGGGCAGAGCATCGGCCGGAGCGCGGAAGAAATTGGAAAATTATTAAAGATGGTAAATTCTAAACGTGTAAATGTCTGCATTGACACGGCGCACGCTTTTGAGGCGGGGATGGTAAATGAATACACGTCGGCGAACGTCAAAAAATTTTTAGATGAATTGGATAAATGTATTGGTTTTGATAATATCGCCGCGTTTCACATTAACGATTCAAAAACGCTTGCGGGTTCGCACCACGACCGGCACGAAAATATCGGGCAGGGGCATATTGGCTTAGCCGGTTTTAAAAATTTAGCGCGCGACAAGCGGATGAAAAATATGCCGTGGATTTTGGAGGTGCCCGGGTTTGACGACAATGGACCGGATAAGAAGAATGTAGAGATTTTGAAAAGTTGCTGCAAATAAAAAATAACTCCCCTCAGGAGTTATTTTATTTTGAAAATTTTGTTGTTAAGACTTCAGTGCGTCTTTGAGCGTTTTGCCGGCTTTGAATTTCGGCACAATCACTTCGGGAATCTGGATGCGCTCTTTGGGGTTTTGCGGGTTCACGCCGCCGCGGGCGTGGCGCGTGCGCGGCAAAAACGTGCCAAAGCCGACAATGGTGACAGAATTACCCGCTTTCATTTCGCTGATAATAATGCTTTTGAGGGATTCAATGGTTTTTTCAGCTTCTTTTTTGGAGAGGCCGGCTTCGGCGGCCAGCCGTTCAATGAGTGATTCTTTGTTCATAGGATGTGAGATTAAAGAGTTAAGTAGTTGATAAGTAACTCATCCATTATAGCATAATAATAGCGCAATACTCAATGCCCGCTATTCCGCAACCGTTACTGTTTTGTAAATGCGTTTGATGCCGGCGGCTTTGCCTGTTTGCGCATCAAGAGTTATCAGCACTGCGTTGAACTCGGCAATGCCTGCGGTCGGAAACTCGTGTGTTTGGGGAATTTGGGTGAGAAAATTTTTGATAATAATGTCTCTCTGAACGCCCAGCACGGAATCCCGCGCCATGACAGCGCCGACGTCGGTGATGTATGCAGTGCCGTTTTTTGAAACGCGCTCGTCGGCGGTTGGTATGTGCGTGTGGGTGCCGATAATCGCTCCGGCCCGGCCGTCGGCGTAGAAACGAAACGCATTTTTTTCGCTGGTCGCTTCGGCATGAAAATCAACGATGACTGCCGCGAATTTTTCCCCCTCATATTTTTTCAAAATCGCGTCAAAGGCGCGAAACGGACAGTCAAGATGCTCGCGAAAAAAAACTCTGCCCATTAAGTTTATCAGGAGAATATTGTTTTGATTGATGGCAATCATTTTTTCTCCAGCGCCGGGCGTACTGGGCGGATAGTTTGCCGGCCGCAGGAGCACGGAATTGTCGCCGGTAAGCAGCTGTTCAAAGCCTTTTTTGGCAAAGATGTGATTGCCGCCGGTGAAGTAATCAATGCCGGCCGCGCGCATCTCCTGCAAGGTGTCAGCCGTTACGCCTTTGCCGTGCGCCAAATTCTCGGCATTGGCGATAACCAGGTCGGGACTATGTTGTTTGCGCAGTTTTGGCAGAATTTTTTTTACGGCTTCGCGTCCCAGCGAACCGACGATGTCGCCGATGAAGAGAATAGTCATAGTCCTACGAATTACGAATAAGTACGAATATACGAATAAACCTTTTTTATCATAACACAAAAAAGACGGGAGATTAAGCCCGTCTTTAATTCGTATATTCGTACTTATTCGTAATTCGTAGGAGTTATCTCGCGTACTCAATACAGCGCAGTTCGCGGATAACGTTGACTTTGATTTCGCCCGGATACTTCAGCTCGGCTTCAATTTGTTTGGCAACGTCTTTGGCCAATTGAAACGCGGCGGCGTCGTCAATTTTTTCCGGTTCAACAAACACTCTGACCTCGCGGCCGGCCTGAATGGCGTAGGCTTTCTCCACGCCCGGAAAGGCGGCAGCGACTTTTTCCAAGTCTCCCAGCCGCTGGATGTACTGCTCCAGCGAATCCTTGCGCGCGCCCGGCCGAGCGC
>MFGL01000028.1:0-1920 GCA_001778285.1 Candidatus Falkowbacteria bacterium RIFOXYC2_FULL_47_12 | reverse complement strand
TTTGCCGATATCATGCAAGAGAGCCGCTTTTTTGGCGAGTACCGGGTCAGCTCCGAGCTCTTCGGCCAGCATAGCAGCGAGGTGCGCGACCTGTACCGAGTGGCCCAAAATGTTTTGGCCATAGCTCGTGCGGTACTTGAGCCGGCCGATGATTTGCACGAGTTTGGGGTCAAAGCCCGTGATGCCCAAGTCGTAGAGCGCTTCCTCGCCGGCTTTCTGGATGTCCAAGGACAAGTCCTTTTTAGCCTGCAGAACGGCATCTTCAATTTTAGAAGGCTGGATGCGTCCGTCTAAAATGAGTTTTTCCAAGGCGCGTTTGGCAACGTGCCGGCGAATGGTGGAAAAACCGGAAATGGTAATGGCATTGGGCGTGTCATCCACGATAATTTCCACGCCGGTGAGGGTTTCAAGACTGCGGATGTTTCGTCCCTCGCGGCCGATGATGCGGCCCTTCATTTCGTCATTGGGCAAATCAACAGTGGTCGTGGTTACTTCAGGCGTGTAGCTTGGCGCCAGACGCTGCATGGCAATGGCCATCATGGCTTTCGTTTTTTCTTCAATTTCCTGACTTGATTTTTGCTCCAATTTTTTAATGCGAGAGGCAAGCTCGTCGCTAACGTCAGTTTCCACGAAGCGCAAAAGACGCGCTTCAGCCTCGGCGCGGTCTAATTTGGCGATACTTTCCAGCTTGGCAAGCTGTTCAAGCTGGATATTTTTGATGCGCTCTTTGGCTTCCTCCACTTGGTTGACCTTGTCATAGAGCTGCTGCTGCTTGTCCTGCAGCTCAAGGAGTTTTTGCGAAAAGGTCGTTTCGCGTTTTTCCAGGCGTTTCTGCAGCTCGTTAACCTCGCGGTAGCGGCGCTGCTCTTCTTTTTTTGCCTCATCAATGGTAGCGATGGCCTTTTCCTGCGCTTTGATGAGGAGTTCTTTTTCCTTGGCTTTCGCCTCGGTAACGATTTTTTCAGCTTTGGCTTCAGCGGAGTTGGTCGCCTGAAGCGCACGTTGTTTTCTGATGTAGTAGCCAATCCCGGCGCCGCAAACGACCGAGATAAATATCAGTATAATATCTAAACCAGCTAACATAAATTATAGAATATTTCAATCAGCCGGTTTATACGAAGAAAGAGATGGTACGGACACAAAAATCCAACCCGCGGAAATTTCCTCAAAGAAGGCTATCGCGGTAAGGCGACAGCTCCAGGCAAAGCAAGAAGGTAGTTTGTGGACGTGAACATAAACGAAAAAATTTGCTTTATTTTAGCTAATATTTCTTTTTTCATGTGTCTATCTTTCGTATAATCCGGCCAAAATTTGAAACATGATTATTAAATAAAGGCGTATTTATCGTATCACAAAAAAGCGAGATTGGCAAATGGACGGAATTGAGGCGTTTTTTCCCTTTTAGCTCTGTTATATAGTTTGTGGTATGATACAATTGTTGATAAACTAACGTTAGTTACTTATAATTTATATGCTAAAAATCATCTTCTCCGGCGTTCAGCCTTCCGGCAACTTACATTTAGGCAACTACCTCGGCGCGCTCAAAAATTGGGTTGCTCTGCAGCAGGACTATCGCTGTATTTTTTGCGTGGTGGACTATCACGCGATTACCGTCAAGCAAGACCCGCAGGAGTTGCGCAAAAAAATTGTTGAGATTGCCAAATTGTATCTGGCCGCAGGCATCAATCCGGAGACGGCAATTATTTTTCAGCAATCAGCCGTGAGCGAGCATACCGAGCTGGCGTGGGTTTTGAATACTTGTGCCTATATGGGAGAATTGTTTAGCATGACGCAATTTAAAGACAAAGCTCATATAGACTTTGATGAGTTAAAAAAACAATTAGAACAATGTACTGACATTGCTCCGATGTATGGCGGTGCTATACCTATACCTTCTAAAATAAATAGTATTTTTAAATT
>MFGL01000027.1:5027-5227 GCA_001778285.1 Candidatus Falkowbacteria bacterium RIFOXYC2_FULL_47_12 | reverse complement strand
ATAAGCCGTGAAGGTTTCCGACCGCACCGCACCGTCCAGATCGAAATTGAGCCGGGCTTCGGAAAGCACCGCTCCGTCGGAATTATACTCTGTCGTGACGCTGGAAACCGTCATTCTCCCGCCTTCCACCCACTCATATCCCTCTACAGTTCCGGAAATGAGGATTCCCTCCTCCGAATACTCGAATTCCGACTGGCTCG
>MFGL01000027.1:1039-5012 GCA_001778285.1 Candidatus Falkowbacteria bacterium RIFOXYC2_FULL_47_12 | reverse complement strand
GGTCAAAAACCGCACGGGTAATGGCCTTTTCTTTTGCCTTTTGAGCTAACAATTTCCCCGCTACCGCGCTCATCTCCGTTTTTGTCTTTCCGGAAAGTTCTTTCATGTTCACGCTTACAATCGTTTGGGACTTCTCGTCATCAATGAGCTGAACGTACACGCTCCGGTTGCTGCGAAAAACACTCACGCGCGGACGCGCGGCCGTGCCAAAAATCTTAACGCGGGAACGCGCCTTGCGCCGCAGTTTGTTTTGTTTAATTTTTTGACTGTATTTATTCATAAAATTTAACGGTGATATATTACGATGACGCGGCGGTCTTGCCGGCTTTGCGGCGCACGATCTCGTCAACGTATTTAATGCCTTTGCCTTTATACGGCTCCGGTTTCCTGATTTTACGTATATTGGCCGCCGTTTCACCGACTAACTGCTTGTCAGCGCCGCTCACGGTAATGATGTTTTTATCAATGGCAACTGTGATGCCGTCAGCCGCTTTAAATTCAACCGGATGAGAATACCCAACATGCAGGGTAAGCGCCGCGCCGTTCACGCTCGCCTTGTAGCCGACGCCGTTAATTTCCAATTTTTTTTCAAATAACACGTTGACGCCGCTCACCATATTCTGCGTCAATACCCGATACAGCCCCCACAGCGCCCGATTTTTTTTGTTCTCAGCGTCTGCCACGGTAATGGTTGCCACGCCATCGGCAACGTTCACCGTTATCAGCGGATGCAACTTTTGCTGCAGCTCGCCCTTCGGGCCTTTGACGATAATAAAACCGTCCTGAACGTGTATATCAGTTCCGCTGGGGATGGTAATTGGCAGTTTTCCCAATCGTGACATAGGTGTAATTAATAAATTTCACAGATAACCTCGCCGCCCACCTTTACTTTGCGCGCCTGCTTGTTGGTCATGAGGCCTTGCGACGTTGAAATGACGGCAATCCCAAAACCATTCAATACGTAAGGCAAATCCGCCGCGGCAACGTAGACTCGGCGGCCCGGTTTGCTGATTTTTTTAACCGCGGTGATTGCCGGCTTTCCGGAACGGCCGTACTTCAAAGCGAGCGTCAGTTCGCTAAAATTGGGCTTGTCGGTACGCTCGGTCTTTTCCGCTGCAGCGAGCAGCCCCTCGCTCACCAAAACGTTTGCCAGGTTGAGTTTGAATTTACTGTACGGCAACACCACCGTCGGTTTGCGGACGGCGTAGGCGTTTCTTACTCTGGTGAGCATGTCTGCGATTGAATCTGAATACATAATTAATATATTACCATGAGGATTTTGTAATACCCGGGATATCGGCATTTGTCGCCAACTCCCGAAAACAAATGCGGCACAACTTAAAATCGCGCATATAGCCATGCTGACGGCCGCAGCGCCAGCAACGGCGAACCAGACGCGTGGAATACTTCGGCTTTTTTTTTGATTTTGAAATTTGCGCTTTCGTAGCCATACAATGTTTCTAAACTAAATAGTATCTTTTTTCAACGGAAAGCCGAGCAGCTGCAAGAGCCGCGCGCCCTCCGGCGCCGTGCGCGCGCTGGTGGCGATGCAGACCTCAAGACCGTGGATGCTTTCTATGTCGTCAGCGCGCAACTCCGGAAATGCCTGATTTTCCTTAAACCCAATCGTATAATTTCCCTGCTTGTCAAAACTTTTCATTGACAGCCCGCGAAAATCTCGGACGCGCGGCAAGCTGATGTGAATGAGTTTCTCTATAAAATCATACATCCGCCGGCCGCGCAAGGTCACCATCACGCCGGCGGCCATGCCCTCGCGCACCTTAAACGACGCGATGGATTTCCGCGCCAAGGTCACCACGGGTTTCTGCCCGGTTATGGCGCGCAGCGTTTCCTCCACGTTTTCCACTTTTGCTTTCTCTTTGCTGATGCGTCCCACGCCAACGTTAACCGTTACCCGCACCAGACGGGGAGCCGCTAAATCGTTGGTGTAGCCAAACTCTTCTTTTAATTTTGGCAACACGTCTTTTTTGTACATTTCTTGCAAGCGCATACGGCTAATCTATTACTTGGTTACATTTTTTACACAGGCGGACTTTCTTTTTATTTTCTAAAAATTTGAAACCGATTCTTGTTTCTTTGCCGCAGTGCGGACACTGCAGCGCCAGATTGGAGAGGTGCAGCGGCGCGGGAAATTCAACGCGCTGCCCTTTCTCGCCCTCGCGCCGGGGACGCAGGTGTTTAATCAGCAAATTTCGGCCCTCAACACTGGCTAAATTCCGGGACACAAAAACCTGCAGCACCGTGCCGGTCTTGCCTCTGTCTTTGCCTGTTTTTATTTTTACGGTGTCGCCCGTTTTTATCTTCATAGTAGTTTTAAATTTTACAAAACCTCGGGTGCCAGTGAAATTATTTTGTTAAAGCCGCAATCGCGTAACTCGCGGGCCACCGGTCCGAAGACGCGCGTCCCTTTCATTTCTTTGCTTTTTTTGTCAACAATGACGCAGGCGTTATCGTCAAAACGCAAACAGACGCCGTCAGATCGTTTGATTTCTTTTTTCGTCCGTACGATAACCGCGTGCAAGACGTCGCTTTTTTTCACCAGGCTGTGCGGCACGGCCTCTTTGACGGTGACCGTAATAATGTCGCCGATGCGAGCGTAACGCTTCCGGTTGTCGCCCAAAACCTTAATGCACTGCACGAGCTTGGCGCCGGTATTGTCGGCTAATTGTAACATTGTTCGTACTTGTATCATATTAGTTATTTCTTAACTTCGTATAGCACCCGCCACCGTTTGTCTTTACTCAAAGGACGGCACTGCACAAACGTTACCGCGTCGCCTTCTTTAAATTGATTTTTCTCGTCATGCACCTTGTAGCGCCGGCTGGTCACGAAACTTTTGTGATACTTGGGATGTGTTTTAGTAGCGGTAACGCTGACCACAATGGTTTTATTCATTCTGTCGCTGACGACTACGCCGCGAAACCGGCGGATAATTGTATCCGCTGCCGCGCCGGCCACAGTCGCTGTCTGTTTTGGTAACGTTTGTTCGGTCATAAAAAATGTTTCTCTATTGGTTGGTTTTTGAAATACTGTTTAATACGGTCAAAATATGCGCGATATCTTTTTTCAAAACGCGCAACTCGCGGACATTTTTCAACTGCTTGGCGGCTGTCTGAAAACGTGCCGCCCGCATTGCTTCGCGTTTTTGCCCAAGCAGCGCGTGCAAATCTTTCGTTGATTTTTGTTGTAGTTCTTTCAATTCCATACACTATTACTTTTTAATAAAAGCGCATTTTATCGGCAATTTATACATGGCCAAATGTATCGCTTCTTTGGCAACGGCTTCAGTGACACCTTCCAGCTCAAGCAGGATGCGGCCGCGCTTGACAATGGCGACGAAGTGGTCCGGAGCGCCCTTGCCTTTGCCCATGGGTATTTCACCGCTCTTTTTGGTGATGACCATGTCGGGAAAAATCCGAATCCACATCTTGCCGCCGCGCTGAATGTACTTGGTAATCACCCGGCGAGTAGCTTCAATTTGGCGGGCGGTAACCCAGCGCGACTCCAGCGCTTTCAGTCCGTAGCTGCCGAATGACATCTCGGTACCGCGGGTGCTGACGCCCGCGGGCTTTATTTGGTGATGCTTGCGATGTTTTGTTTTTTTTGGTGCTAACATAAAACACTGTGGTTACGCCGGTCTTATTTCTTACCTCTGCTTTCGCCGACGACCTGGCCTTTCTCATCCGCCTCACCGGCAAAAATTTCCCCTTTATAAATCCAGACCTTCAAACCGATGGCGCCATACGTTGTCGTGGCCACACAGCGGGCGTAATCAATGTCGGCGCGCATGGTTTGCAGGGGAACTTTACCAACGACTAATTTTTCCTCGCGTGCGATTTCGGCGCCATTCAAACGGCCTTTGACCATCACCTTGACGCCTAGAGCGCCGGCGCGCTGAACGCGCTGAACCGCCTGTTTGAGCACGCGCTTGAAGGGCATACGTTTCTCAATT
>MFGL01000027.1:0-948 GCA_001778285.1 Candidatus Falkowbacteria bacterium RIFOXYC2_FULL_47_12 | reverse complement strand
TTTTCAAAAATTTATCATGGATCTGCTTTTTCAGGTCTTCCACGCCCGAGCCGCCGCGCCCGATGATCAAACCCGGTTTGGCGGTATAAACGCCGACGCTGATCTTATTGGTGTGCCTTTCTATTTCCACCCGGTCAACTCCGGCTTCCTGCAGTTTTTTAAGAAAAAACTTCCTGATCAGCACGTCCTGCTGCACGTTTTTCGCGTAAACCTTGCCGGTGCCGAACCATTTGGAGTGCCAGGTTCTGGTGGTACCCATTCTAAATATTTTTGGGCTGACTTTTTTTCCCATGTTTTTATGTGACTAATTAATTATAATTATCTATCCGCTTTTTCTCTGAAAGATCTTTTTCATGAATCCGGAACGGCCCCGGCCCTCTAAGCGGGCATGTCCACCCCGGCCCTCTGACCTTATATCGGTTATCTTTTTACCCTTCTCTTCTTTGGCGTCAGCGTCCTTGGCTTTCTCGCCGTCTTTGGCTTTTTCTATCTTTATTCCTTCATCTTCTTTGGGCAGACTGCCTAATTTCACCGGCGCTTCCAATGTCTGCTTTTTAGCCTCCTTCTTCCCGCTGGCGACAAGTTCGTCTAAAGTTATGACGATATGGTTCGTTCTCTTCCTGATCGGCGTGGCCCGGCCGCGGGCTTTCGGCGCCCAACGTTTCAGGGTCGGACCCTGGTCGGCTCTTAATTCTTTGATATACAGATTTTTTCTGTCCAGATCAAAATTGTGCTCGGCATTAGCCACGACGGAGTTGATCAGCTTGGCCACCGGCTTGACCGCTTCTTTGTTGATGAATTTAAGCTGGTTCAGGGCTTCCTCTATCTTCAAACCGCGGACAGCCGTTAACACTAAACGCATTTTTCGGGGTGATATCTTAATGTATTTTGCCGTAGCTTTGACTTCCATATAAATATTTAAAATTATTTATTATAACGCTTACTTGG
>MFGL01000026.1:8532-8631 GCA_001778285.1 Candidatus Falkowbacteria bacterium RIFOXYC2_FULL_47_12 | reverse complement strand
AAGCGTAATTGTTTAGTCGGCTATTTTGCATAAATATCTCGCTTCAAGGTCGCAAATTGTGACCTCAAGTTTTCCGCATCTTCATTATACCACATACCA
>MFGL01000026.1:2903-8522 GCA_001778285.1 Candidatus Falkowbacteria bacterium RIFOXYC2_FULL_47_12 | reverse complement strand
TTTAGCTCTGCAAATCTTAATTTTTTAAATTTGAGCTTTGGATTTGGTTTGGAACAATTTGAATTTTGGAATAATTTTTTTATTTCTTTGCTTTCTTGTTTTAATGTTCTCGTGTTTTAATGTTTTAACAGCTTACGGCGTTACCACAATCGTCCCTCCGAACGGTGTCGGCTTATCTGGCGGCTTATTCCATTCGCTTCCTGCGCTATACCATCCCCAATTGTCTTTTATCCATACTGTCGGCCGGATTTTGCAACTCCCGTCCGTCTCTTTGCAGTTTCCTTTTCTCCTTAAACTCCAATAATCATACAAATGATACAACGAATGAGGATTGCCGGATGCGGTGGGGTGATCCCGCATTTCCACGCCGGCAACAGAAGTAGTTTCGCCGTCGCCCCAATCCACTTTATAAGCTACCATCGGCTCCTGATTATTGTCTACATCAGAATTAAAAGTTAAATTAATAAATCCATTGCCTTCTATAGTTAAATCACCATTTTGTTGATTATTAATTTTAACATTTGAAACACTTGGTAAATGGGCGCATACAGTATTGCCGCTCGTGCATAATGTCTTATAAATTTCTATATCCGGTATAGAAGATGAAAACGTATAACCCCCTTGAGTCACCAAATTTAAAGGGCAATCTCTAGGTACGGTGCATGTCCCTCCTTTATTTATTCCGTCTTTACAAAGATTAATGTCAGCACAGGTATTACTGCATGGATTGGGTTTTGCAGGATCGCATGGATAATCATGATTCCCATCGCAATAATATTCTTCATCCACAGCTTGACATTCCTTGAACGAATCGCATGCTCCGCTTCCGCTGCAATCTTTTCCGTCAAGAGAACAAACTTTATTTGATTCGCAGGCGCTATATAAAGTTCCAGCACTCGCGTCTTGCCATTCCCAAATGCCGTAACTTTTGGCAAAAATTTTTTCCAGCCTATCTTTGCCTTTTTCTGCCACGATTTGTATATTTCCTCCGTCCGAATTTAGATTAAAAGATACGCATTGTTCTCCCGGATCAGGACAGTAGCCATACACAAATAAATTACCGCCGGCTCTATTATCAAACGGATAGCGCAAACAAAGCACTCCTGATTTTTCACAATATCCCACTAACTTGCAGGTATCTATAGTGTTTGGATCACTACTAAACATTTTATTTCCTATGGTTACAGTTGTGCCTTCACAACCATAAACGGCTCCGGATCGGGCTTGGTAAGGTTTTGACAAAGATTCATCCGGCGGCAAATGGATTAGCGGCTGTTTCTGCGGCTCTGTTGAGTTGGCATCCCAAGAGTAAGGGTCAACGACATTATTGGGAGGCACAAGCCCGCCATAGGCAGGATAGTCGCTATTATAACGTATACCTTGTAAAATGTTATTATCATATTGAATAACATAATCATTACTCTCATTCACTCGCGACAGCCAAGCTTTGTTGCTTCCGGCAGGAGTAACAACCTGCGCGACCGCTTTACACTCTATCCCGTTCGCAATGCCCTCTAAATATCTCATGTCAAAGTTGAAATTGTGATTATCAGTATAACTAGCCTTTCCTTGATCATGCGCGCAAGCCCTGACTCCCTTTAAATCTCCTCGTCTATGGCCGTTTTCATCTTTGGTATAAAAGTAAATGAATCCGGCGCAATATGTATCGTTTTCAGATGCAGCGCCTAAATAAAATGGCTGGTCTTTAAGGGGAATAGTCCCGTTAACATTTTTAGATACTGCTTGCACAAAAGAACTAGCCTCGGTTATTGGCTTGAAATTAATACTCCCATTTATACAAGGATTACCTCCTCCACTACCATAAGAGGTGGTTAATTGCGCTGACATTAGAGTGCCTAAATTTAAAGCGTCCTGCATGTTAATTTGTATATTAATATCAGACCATGGCTTTGCTCCCGACAAGTCTCCATAGGCTACGCAATTCGGCGCTGTTTTTATATATGTTCCGCCTGTTGCCTCTGTCACTTTAAAATTAGTAGTATTTACTCTACCTGTAGCGCTGGTAGTAAAATCAGAAGCTATACACATATATAAAGGAGTTCTCCCTAAATATCCTACCCCCTCATCAAGCCCGTCGCCTTTGACGCGGTCAACCGGCCACCATTGCAAACAGGCATTCGGATTTGTTTTTATTCCGCCCTGGCGGTTATCATCATACTCCAGACAATACCCATACCAGCCGCGCTGTTCAATGCCGCTGTCATCAATATAATCGCAGGACAGCGAATCAGAGCGCGGATACAGACGGCAAGACTGGGGCGTAAGCCAGACTTCCTCATCTTGAACATTTTCCGGTGTTTTATCTTTTATCCCCACTGCCGGACGCAGCTGAATGTTGTCAAAATCAAAAGAACCGGCGCTGGCACCTTCAACGGAAAGTTCAATAATAACTTCGCTATAACCTGCTGTATTAAATTTGCCCAGTAACAGATGCCAGTCGTTTCCGCCGCGCGCTCCTTGTGGTAAATTTAATAAATGAGCACTCGCTCCCATGCCATAAACTTTAATTCTTACTGTTCCTTCCGCTAAATTAGCCGTGTTAACATAACCGGTTAAAATATAATCAACTCCCGTATTAACCTCTACTCCTCCCGATCTTAACGCGTAAGAAGACCCGAGCTGAACAAATCCCCGGCCGTCAATAAGATAATTGCTTCCGGCGGAGATTTGAATATCTATCGCCTGCGCCTCCAGCGAATCACTGACGACCTTCGCTTTGTTTGCGCTCCATGATTCATTATTAAAATTATTTCCAGTTTTCTTCCCTAAAACCCAGCCAGTCGGATAACCGTTAGCGCCAAAAAATTCAAAACTGCCGTTCGGCACAACCGCGACATCGCCGTATTGCTTCATATCACCGAACTTAAAATCACCTTCAGTCGCGATATTTAAATTATCTCCCAAAAATCCGACTTTAGAGTAGCCAGTCATGTTCGCGGCTGCGCTTTTATCTATTGTCCAATTGTTCGGAGCGGCGCTGCCGATTTTCACCGTCTGATTAGCAGCGGCAGTAGAAACCCATGATTTGCATTCGTTATTTTCATTCAGCCCGTCGCATGTTCCGATGTCGTAACAGATTTTTTCTTCCTGGCCGTTTTTATCCGGCACTGTTACAATACTGCGGCACGCGAGCCACTCACTGCAAACGCGGTCGTGCTGGACTTTTAAAATAGCGTTGGAGTCGCAGGCGGCGTCGCCGATAGCGCAAGTTGCGAGCTGTTGCGTCCCTGCCACTCTTTGCAAGTTTGCCGTATCCGCGTCATAAACTAACTTTTTATAAGCACTCCCTTCAATAGAACGCTGGTTAAATAAGACGCAGCCATTAGTATAATTCGGCTGGCCGTTGCAGGAGGTTGAATCAAGGCCATTAGTTAATTGATAACTAATAATCGCTTCTCGCAAGTACGCACTGGCTGAGCTTGGCTGAACCGTTATATTTTCTTGACTGTTGGAAAAAATGAGCCAATTACTGTTTGCGTTTGCCGGCGTGCCATCCCCTAACTTATTATTTTGATTTAAGTGGTAAAAAAATGTTTTTGGGGTAGGATCAACAATATCCAGCCCTTGGCTGCCGGCGTACAAAGTATTTTGTTTTATTTTTATGGTTTGTTTTTGATTAATCAGTTCTGCGCGGTTGCTCAAAAGATTCGGCGCTGGTTGCGACACCGGGTCAATCACCTCGGTACAGCCTGACGCATACGCCGGACAAAGGCCGACCCAATTTGAGCTATCCGCGTATGGCGCCGGCTGTTCAACGCGGTTGCCGGCGCCGCCAATGCCGATGGTTTTGGGAACACGAACGTCAGTGGTGCCGTTGCGATTTGGCGTTGTGGTAACTGTCGCATCAACCGGGCACTGGTAATCCCAATCGTCTAATACACACTTAATATTCTGCGCGCAGTCGCTGTTGCTTGAACACTGCTTGGTATCAACGCGGGCGCCGGTTGTGTCATGGACACCTTTGCCGTCAGCATCGCAGTATTTCACTTTCTTCTTATACCAATCATAGCCGAAGTAACCGTTCCGGTACTCGCAGACGTTATCGCCCGGATTTTTGAAATACGCAAGCTTTCCGTCCGTGCCCTTGTACTCTTCGCAGTTCACCTGCCCGGCCGTGCACAGAATCGTGCCGTAGCGGTCCGGATCGTTTTTCCGGTACACGGTGTCAAAGCCGCCGGAGCGCGCCTGGCCCAATGCCTGGCAGGATTTTGCCTGCGGCGCGCACTGCTTGGCCGGGTCATAGACCATGTAGGTGAATGCGTCTGTCAGAGTGACATCGCCCGGGCTGATAGTCGCTGGTTTGCCGCTATAAGGCGTATAGTTTTGCGTATCAATCATGAGCTCGCAGCCGGCCGCCGACTCGGAACAGAGTGTGGAAAATTTATAAAGATAGCTGCTCTGGCTGTCGGCATTTTTGTACTGGTAACAGCCAACGTATTTGCCTGAAAGTATCGTGCCACTCGTATCTGTATAATTGATACTAAACTGGCCGGTTGCGCCATTTGTGGTAATACAGCTATCCGGCGTCCGCCAGGAATCTTTAATCAAGTAATACGTAGAAGTGCGTTCGCGCAAGACAATGGATTCAATGTAGAATGCGTCGTTCCCGCCCGTGCGCGTAATCGTTAATTTTTCATCATTACTCAAAGCGCTCTGCTGCAAAGTTACGTTCAATTTAAACGTCTGCCAGTCACTGCTCGCGTTGCTCTGCAGGGTGAGCGTGTCAAATTTTTGTTCTTCCGTGCCGTCCGCATGCGCCATGACAATGTCAAAAGTATCGTTGGCCGTTCCCTTCATAGTCAGCGTCAGGTCAAAGTCTAAGGCCTTGCCGCCTGCCTTATTTACAGGTAACAAATTACCAATTGTTTTTGACGTTGCCGCTACGTCAACTTTCAAAGATTTTCCGCCTTGTTTTAGTGATTCGCTGGAAATAGCACCGCTCGTCCAGTTCGCCGTTGCGCCGTCTTCAAAATCATCAGCAAAGACCACGCGCAAGTTGTTGCCTACGTTGCCGGTGTAAGCGTGACAGCCGTTCTGCTGTGCCGGACACATTGTGCCTTCTTTCGGAATGGCCATGTAGATACATCCATTGTTGCTATTGTAAGCGCCGCCGCTTTGTTTGCAGTCATTTTCTGTATAGTCAGTACTCAAACGATATGGGTGGCAGTCGGTCGCGTAGTGGATAGTGTCCGAGTCCAAAACGTAGCTGATTTGACCTGAGCGTGAGTAAAACTGGCGGCAGTCCGCGTTGTATTCACTACTGGTGATGGCGGCGTTAAAAATACCGGCGTCGCATACTACGCTGCCGTCAGAGCCGATTTTATCTTTCTGCACGTAGTTATCACCGTCTGCTATCATCACTCCGTAGGTAACTTCCGGAACGTTTGCCGGACTCGCGTCTGTAGTTGTATCTTTCAAACTGAAAACTTTCAATTGAAATCCGGTCTCGCCCGAACCTTCCCACGTGTAGAAGGGCTTGCTCATGCTATTGTCGGACGTGCACTGGCGCAGTTTTGAATAGTACTCAATGCCCTCGCCGCCTTTGGCTACTTCGTCCAAGTTGGTAAACTGCTCACAGCCGGCATTTTGCGCGCTGCA
>MFGL01000026.1:0-2895 GCA_001778285.1 Candidatus Falkowbacteria bacterium RIFOXYC2_FULL_47_12 | reverse complement strand
CCGTCGCACTCGGCCGGGCAGTAGTCGGCCGACTTGACCTGCCCTGGCACGCCAAAACCGTCTATGACGCGCGTGAAGAGTTCACAGCCGACATCATTTACCGTACAGCTGCGCGCGAATTTTTGGTCAAGCGAAGCGCAGATATTGATGTTTGCCTGTGAAGCATTGGTTTGGTCATCTACATTCACTTCACAAAACGCCTGTGCGTCTACGGGCATTTGCTTTTCGTAAATGACGTTTGCGCCGCGATAATCTTTGAACGCGCTCGGGTTGTCCGCGGTCGTCACTTCTTCAAGCTGCACGGCGTCAATATAAACGTCGTTGCTATTGGCTATATTAATGCGAATTTCAGGATTAGAAATTTTAGTTGCTGTGTCAAACACTTTGGAAAAACGCTGCCAATCGGTAGTGGAATCAACTGTTATTTCACTGTCGGTCAAATTACCAGCCTTGATAGTGACGCTATTGCCGCTGTTTTTAACATACGCTGACAAAATGTAACGCGAACCGCTGGAGAGAGAAAAGCCGGACAAGGCTTCGACAATCGAAGCGCTGGCTGAAAAATGCAGAGAATTTGCGCCGTCCGCGCTCTCGCCGCTTGAAATAAAATCTTTTTTACTTAAATTCCAATACTTGATTGTATCTCCATCTATTTCCTCAAAACTCGCGTTCGGAATCAGGTTTGTTCCCAAACCCGGCTTAACGCGGATAAACTCGTGACAGCCCTCATCAGCCCCGTCGCAAGTCTGCGCGTTGCTGTTTAAATAAATATTTTTTTCGCCAATCCATTTTTGCTCGGCATAATTATAATCAGTCGCATAACTCTGGCAGCCGTTGCCGTTGCTGTCGCACCACGCCAGCGTATTTTGCAGGTACGATACGCTTGCGCCTTTTTGGTTCGTAAACGTCTGGCAGGTGTTGTAGAGCGGGTTGCACGAGTCGCCGCCAAAATTCCAGGTGCGGCGCTCTGCCGTGCAGTAGCCGTACACGTCGCAGGAGCCGTCAGATTTTTCTTTGACGCACGCTTGCTCGTCCGCGCAATAATTATCTTTGCGCTGAATGTTATAGCTTCCGTCCGAACTAATCTGCGGTTCGCCAAAAATTTCCGGACCGTAACCTTCGCGCGCGCAGTAATTCAGCGGCGCTTTCAAAACCCAAGTAGGGTCAACTAAATCTCGGCACCAAGTTTGCGTGTCAATATCGCCGTTATATTCATCTTTTGCATCAAAACAGCCGACTAAATCTTTTAAAGTCAATTGCGCTTTGCCCAAAGCGGCCGCATTGCCGGCATGCTCATTAATATAGTTTGCGGCTACTTCCCAGCCGACCGGCAAAATGCGGAATTTGCGCAAAATAATCAGCGAGCGGTAAGGATAATTTTCATCCTGGTAGCGCGGCTCCAAATTTTTGCCGCTAAAGCCGAAGATGCCGGCGGCGTTTAATACCCCCTCTTGCATTGCCTGCCCAATAGTTTTCCGCCCCTGCACCGCCTGCCGGAATTTCTCCGTAATCACGCAATTGGTCGGTCCGGCTTTAGTTGGATCCGGACACTGCGTAAGTTCGGCCAAAATATCGTAGTCGCCGCGCACGTCAAAACGCGGCTGAACGATTTGGCGGAACCGGTCGCGCGCCGCCGCAATGCCGCCGCTCGCGCCGGCGTCAGCCTGAAAGTTATACAAATTGACAACGCTGCTCCCGCCGCTCCCCTTATTCAAACCGCCCCACAGCAAATTGCGTAAAAGCTGAATCGCCAGCTGATTCAAAAAAATATTAGCCGCATCAATCAAGGCATCGCCGGTATACTGCGCCCAAGATGGGTCTTTGCGCACAATGTCTTCTTTGGCGGCTTCTTCTACGAGCGCTGCCGGCGTTTCCGTTTTGCCGGCCAAATTGCGAATGTCAAGCCAGCCTTTTTTGGCAATCGTTTCGTTGAGTATGTTTGTCGCGTCTTGATTCTGCTTTTCCAAAAACATGGTTTGCGCGCTCAAGGCAATGCCCAGGTCATTCTGCGTCGGCTCAAAGTAATCTTGAAAATTGCGCAAGAAATCCGGGTTGCGCAATTCCTGCTCCCAGTTGGCGCGCAGTTGTGAAAAGGTGCATTGCACCTCCGGCCGCTGCGCCTGATACAAGCCAAGTCCGATAGACAAATCAATGCCCAAAGAGGGTTCGCACAAGTTCAATCCGCCAAAACCATCGTTGCCGAGCGTAGACAAAAAATCGCCGGCCGCCGCGTCCAATGAGTCTTTGAATAAATCGCCAAAGCCACGCGTCTCAAACGCCGGCTGCTGGCCGTTGATGCCGCTGGCGATTTGGTTGGCCGCGTCATAGGCGAACGTATTGAGGGCGGTCCGCACGGCGGCGCCGAAGGCCTGCGAGCCGGCTTTGAGCAGACCCTGACGCCCCAATTCAATCAGATTAGCCAGCCAATTGCCTTGTTGTTGTTTTTGCTTAACTGCCGCTATCTCAGCTTGCGCGCGCAAATCTTTTACATCAATGCTCAGAGTTTGCGCGAGCATGCGCTGATTATACGCCCCCATAGCGTTAAACTCAGCGGGAGTTATTCCTAAATCGCTAAAATTTATCTGAGCAGACACTGACCGTGGGAACGCCACTGCCGATGTAACAAAAAATAAACTCACTATCGTCAGTCTAAACATTATTCTTTTAAATTTTCTTGCGGAAAGCATGGGGAGAGGAGATTAAATTCAAACTATTTCAAATTGTTTCAAATTATTTCAAATCAAGTTCAAAATCTAAAATCTTAACATTTGAACTTAGGATTTGATTTGTAATTTGGAAAAATTTGCGTTTTGGAATAATTTCACTATTGGCTCTTTAGCGTCTGCTGATACATATCCAAAAGCTGCTGGTCTGAAATTTTGTCCAAAAATTCGC
>MFGL01000025.1:74263-74751 GCA_001778285.1 Candidatus Falkowbacteria bacterium RIFOXYC2_FULL_47_12 | reverse complement strand
GCCCTACATAAAAATTCATTTTGCCGTTGACCGGAAAATTTGGCGCGACATTGTCCGGCTGTGCTGGCCAATTGCCATTACCATTACCTTTAACATTATTTATCTCAAAGCCGACACGCTGATTTTGTCGCTTCTGCAATCCGAAACCGTTGTCGGTCTGTACGGCGCGGCCTACCGCGTCATTGATATTTTAGTGACCCTGCCGTTTATTTTGGCCGGTTTGGCATTGCCGCAACTGACCGGCGCGTTAAAGAGCAAAAACGATGCCGGATTCAAAGCTATCATCCAGCATTCTTTTGACGTTATGGCCATCATCGCCTTGCCGCTTGCGGTCGGCGCGCAGTTTGTGGCCGCGCCGTTGATGCGCTTAGTCGCCGGTCCGGAGTTTTTTGCCTCCGGTCCCATTTTGCAGATGCTGATTTTTGCCGCGGCCGCGATTTATTTGGGCGTGATTTTTTCCCACGTGATTATCGCTTTGGAAAAACAAA
>MFGL01000025.1:63751-74162 GCA_001778285.1 Candidatus Falkowbacteria bacterium RIFOXYC2_FULL_47_12 | reverse complement strand
ATTTACTCTGAAGTTGCCATTGCTCTCTTGATTTTTGGCATTACGTACTACTACACGCGTTTCATTCCCAATTTTATCGTTAGCCTTAAGGCGGTCTTGGCTTGCGCGGTAATGGGTTTGGGGCTATACTTTTTTAATTTAGCAGTTGTTCCGGCTATCATCGTAGCAGGGATTTTATACAGTGTAATGCTGTACCTGCTGGCCAGGAATGATTTGAGAAAAATGATACAAAATTAAATTATGAAAGATTTTAAAATACGACAATCTGAAGCCGACCAGCGCCTTGATGTTTTTTTGGCGGAAAAATTGGCGGTGTCGCGCGCGCAGGCGCAAAAGATGGTGAAGGCCGGACAGATTTTTGTCAATGAGAAAATCGCCAGTGCTCATTATAAACTAAAAGACGGAGACGAAATAAAAATCCAGAGTGTAGAGACGCAAAATCTTGCGTCTCTACGCGAAAACAAAAAAACACCTGCTTTGCAAATTATCGCTGAAACCAACGATTACCTCGTCATCAACAAACCGGCCGGTTTGATTGTCCACGGCGGCAACGGGATTACGGAGCCGACACTTACAGATGCGCTGGAAAAAAAATATCCGGCCTTGCGCAAAATCGGCGATGATCCCCTGCGTCCGGGCATTGTGCACCGGTTAGACAAAGAAGCGTCAGGGGCCATGGTGATTGCCAAAACGCAAGACATGTTTGAAAGTTTGAAAGAGCAATTTCAGGCCCGAACCGTGACAAAAAAATATCTCGCGTTAGTCTACGGCGCTATTGAAAAAGAACACGATGAGATTACCTTTGCCATCGCGCGCAGCGCCAAAGGCTACAAAATGGCGGCTCGGCCGGCAAATCAGGATGGCTTGCCCGCCGGCTTGGCGGGCCGCCGCGCCGTTACGGAAATTTTTATTAAACAAAAATTCATCAACTACACCCTGCTTGACGTTGTAATCAAAACCGGACGCACGCACCAGATTAGGGTACACCTCGCGGCCTACGGCCACCCCATCGTCGGCGATGACCTGTACGGCACGCGTACAACCAAAGAGCTGAATAAAAAACTCGGGCTGGGAAGAATTTGGCTGCACGCGTGTGTCTTGGGGTTTGACGATTTGCAAAACCGCCGACAAGAATTTAGCATTGAGCTGCCGCCAGAGTTGAAAAGTATTTTGCAGGAAGTGAAGTGATGACTTCATTACTCCATCTAGTTAAAATGTAACTTTATTTATGAATAGACTTTTTGTCATCTCAGGCCCCTCCGCCGTCGGCAAAAATACCGTCATTGATGGCGTGAAAAAAATGCTGCCGGTCGTGGAAGAAACCATCAGCTGTACGACGCGCGCGCCGCGTTCGGGCGAAGTGAATAGCGTGCACTACTACTTTTTAACCGATGATGCTTTTAAAGATAAAATCGCTCATAATGAATTTTTGGAAACATTTACCGTGCACGGCATGCGCTATGGCACATTAAAATCAGAAGTTGAACGCATTCAAAAAAATAACCATCTGCCGTTGGCGGTTATTGATGTGCAAGGCGCGCTCTGCTTAAAACAACACTATCCCGACACAATTTTAATTTTTATCAAACCGGATTCCTGGGAAGAGTTGGAGCGCCGCCTGCGCGCCCGCAACACCAAGCCGGAAGAATTGGAACTGCGCCTGCGTAACGCGCAAAATGAATTGATGCAGGCAAAATTTTTTGACTATCAAATAATTAATCATACCGGACAGCCGGCAGAGGCAATCACAGAAGTGTCTGACGTTATAAAGAATACCCTAATCATTGACAAAAAATAGCCGATGTTATACTATAGTTTAAGTGAAAATTATCCCAATATTAATATTCAATATTTATGCCTGATGAAAAAAAGCCGGAAACAGAGAAACCGCAAATCAAGCCCGGCATGACCGTGCGCGTGTACCAAAAAATAAAAGAAACAAACACTAAGGGCGAAGAAAAAGAGCGTCTGCAGTACTTTGAAGGTTTGGTGCTTGCCGCAAAACACGGCAACGAGCCCGGCGCGTCTATCACCGTGCGCAAAGTAACCGACGGCGTGGGCGTGGAAAAAATATTTCCGCTGCATCTGCCGACCATTACCAAAATTGAAATAAAAAAGCAGGCACGCGTGCGCCGCGCCAAATTGAATTTTCTCAAAAATCCGAAACGTAAATTTAAACGGCGGCTGAAAAACGTGGCGTTGGGAATATAGTGATTGCCGGAAGAAAACAAAAGGCAGTGGCGATCGTGTCGTGATTGCCGCCGCCTTTTTTGGTATAATGGCTATAAGCCCAGATGGCGAAATTTGGTAGACGCACTACCTTGAGGTGGTAGCGGCCGCAAGGCCTTGGGAGTTCGAGTCTCCCTCTGGGCACCATAATCTGAACAGGCGTTAAAAAGACCCGCCATTTCTTGGCAGGTCTTTTTTGTTGGCGCTCTTTGTTTAAAAATGCGCGAACCTAGTTTTTGCGGGAACGGACGGAAATTTTGGCGCCGGCATTATACTTTTTTTTACCCCACCCTCCCAGTGCGCGGGCAAGGTTATGGAACTTCCTAAAATCAATAATCCCATTTTGGGATTATACCACAATAGGATATATAATACAAACAAGTATGAACACATCAGTGTACTCAAAAGATTATAAGGAAATCATAGAACGCTTGAAAAAGGCACGTATTGAGGCCGATCTATCCCAACAAGCGGTAGCCGATAAACTCGGCAAGCCACAATCCTATATCTCAAAAATTGAATCCAGCGAAAGACGGCTTGATGTGGCGGAGATGAAAAAATTTGCGGCAATTTACAATAAGCCAGCCGATTATTTCCTAAAATGACTAAATCATCAAACAAATTTGTCGTTGCCAAAAAAGATATTGTAGCCCCTCAAGAAATTATGGTTGAGAAGGGTGATATTGGCGTTATAAAATCTGAAAACAAAAACCATGCCTCCATCTTTTTTATTCGCATTTGGAAACAAGTCGAATTAGGTGTAGATGACTTTGAAGTTATAGACGTAAGAAAAACAGGAGACGGATTTTCTAAGAAGATTTGTAATGTCTGTCATAAACTTAAAAAAACTAAGGAGTTCGCCAAGAATCAGAACGCAATAAATAACAGGTCGGTAAGGCGGCCATCATGTAAAGATTGCAGAATAAAAATGGAGGGAGCTGGAATATCTCGAACCGATAGGATCAAATGGCTGAAAGAAAAACCTGTTAATGAACCCTTTGTATGTCCAATTTGTAAGAAAAGAACGATAGCTGGTGTAACCAGCAAAGTAGTGCTAGAACATGATCACCACACCGGAAAGCCGGGTGGCTGGATATGCGATAGTTGTAATACCGGTATAGGACGTTTCAAGGACGATGTGGAGTTACTAAAAAGTGCGATTGAATTTCTAAAGAAGAGCTATTAGAGATCAAAGTTTTTAAGTCTTTTCTTCGTAAGTTCGACATACTCTTTTGAAATATCGCATCCAATATAATGGCGCTTATTTATCGCGGCCATTTTGCAGGTTGTCCCAGAGCCACACATTGGATCGAAAACAACATCTCCCGTTTTTGTCCACGAAAGAATATGATCCTCCGCTAACTTTTCTGGAAATATTGCGGTGTGTTGAAAAGCAATCTTATCGCTAGTTGAGCCGCCATACCCTACAGCATAATCCCATATGTTCGTTAAGGTCTTTTCTGGTTTTAGTTCGCCTTTTGTTTTCTTATTTATTCCATCTGCTTTTTTATTGAATGGGAGCATTTCTTGACCCTGTCGTACGGTTTTTGTTTTCAAGGGGTCAAAGGTTTTGGGAGAACCTTTACTGAAAACAAACATAAATTCATAGCAATTTGTGTAAGCATTAGATCGCATGAAAGGAGTATTTTTTTTTCTATAAATCATGACATCGTGAGCATTAAAACCTAAACTCTGAAAAAACAGAGCTTGCTTAAAACTTGTAAAGCTTTTATTTCCCTTGTTTATTTTGTCGCCAACAACCCACACCAAAACGCCGCCTTTTTTGATAACTCGAAACAAGCCCTTTGCCATACCTTCAAAATCGAAAGAGTAGCCGTTATAGTTTCTTAACTCATCATATGGAGGAGAAGTAACTACGAGATCTACGCAATCGGAAGGCATTGCTTGCATGACTTCTATTGCATTACCACAAATAATTTTATTTAGCGGTAACTCGCTATATTTTTTAGTTTCCTTGTATTCAGGAAACTGTATCGGCGATCTTACTTCTTCGCGAATAACATCAAGCACAATTCCTTGTATTGAAACACCCCGTCCATTTCTGAAAATAAGCGGCTCCATATTTTTATTGGCCGGTTGTAATCGGATATGCCCCCTCTCTTTGTAAAATTTCTTTAGTGTTGCTTCGTGATTGTCTATGAGAGCCACCACTTTTTGTCCGTTTTCGGCAGTTTCTTGTTGGCGCACTAAAACCACATCGCCATCGTTTATATTTTCGTCAATCATACTACTCCCGACTACGCGGAGAGCATAAACTTCTGACGATGATGGGATTTTACTTTTGGGAACAGCAATCATTTCTTTAGTTTGTATTGCCTCTATTGGTTGACCGGCGGCAATAATCCCCAAAAGAGGAATTTTTACCATTGTCTCGCGACCAAACGCTTCAATAGAGCGCGGCTTGTTTTCTTTTTTGGATAAAAGTCCCAAATCGCGGAGCTTGGAAACGTGAAAATGAGCCGTTGAAACCGACGAGAGTTTTAATTTCTTGCGTATCTCGTCAAGAGAGGGGGCATATCCTTTCCGCCCTTGATAGTCGGTTATAAAATCGAGGGCTTCTTTTTGCCTTTTTGTTACCATAGTGATATTATAGAAAGTAAATCGAAAGTATGCAAATGCAAGTTATCCCCAGCCCAACATGAAAGTGGGTCGAAATGATCCGTGCCAATGCGGAAGTGGTAAAAAATATAAAAGATGTTGTTGAATCATCTGACAAAAATTGATAATCTCTAAATGAGATTATCAATTCCGCTCAAAATTCCGTCCGTCCGAACAAGGGCATGGCGGAATAGGGGGGGGCATTCCGCCGCACCCGAGCGTTCTGTCAAAGCCCCGCACCAGAGCAAGCTTGGTGCGGGATAAACTCCGCGGAGGCGGTCAGTTTCGTTCAAAATGAATTCGCGCAAAGTGTATAATTACAGCACCAGTAAAAAAGACCCGCCGTTTCTGGGCAGGCCTTTTTTGTTTTGTCGTTACAGTTGCTTGCTGACTTTGTAGTCCGCGAGCCGCAAGTTTCCCGGCCCGCCTAAGGAGACAACCTCTTTGAGCGCCTTGACCGGATCTTCAATTTTTAAATCCGCGAGGTGCTCTTTCACGTGCCGGTAGGCGTCGCGGAAGGCCATGCCTTTTTTCACCAGACGGTTGGTTTCGTGCACGGCGAAAAATTCCGGCGAAAGCGATTTCATCAGCACCGCGCGGTTGGGCTTGATTTTTGACATGACCAAGGCGCAGACCTCAAGGCTGCGGCGCGCGATGCCCAAGCCCTTGATGAGCGGCTCTTTGGTGAGCTGGGTGTCGCGATTGTAGCCCGAGATAAGATTTTTGGAAATGTCTTTGACCTGGGTTTGCAGGGCCACGATGACGTTGACATTGCTGCGGACGATTTCAAAAATATCCGGATTTCGCTTTTGCGGCATGATGGATGAGCCGGTAGTGAATTCCGCGGGCAGGTTGAAGTAATTGAATTCCGGCGTGGTGAACCAAATCATTTCGTTCGCGAGCCGTCCCAGCGTCATGACGATCTTTGTCACGACCGAGAGGATGAAACTCTCGGTCGTGCCGCGGCTGTTGATGGCATAAAGTGAATTTACTTGCAGGCGCTGAAAGCCCAAAAGCTTAGTGGTCAATTTTCTGTCCAAGGGCAGGTTGACGCCAAAACCGGCTGCGGCGCCCATGGGGTTTTGGTCGTTGAGCTTGTAAGCCGTTTCCAAAAGCATATGGTCGTTAATGAGCTCTTCAACGTAGGCGGCCGCCCAGTGGCCGATGGAGGAGGGCATGGCCCGCCGCGTGTGCGTGTAGCCGGGCATGGGGAGAAATTCGTATTTTTTTGCCATAGTCAAAAAGACCCGCTGCAGCTTGATGAGCTCACTGCTGACCTGCTTGAGTTTTTTGCGGGTGTAGAGCCTGGTGGCCACGAGCACCTGGTCATTGCGGCTGCGGCAGGTATGGATTTTCTTGCCCAGGTCGCCATATTTTTTTGTCAAATAATTTTCAATGGCGGTGTGGCAGTCCTCGTCCGATTGCTGGATGACAAATTTTCCGCTCTGGTGCAGGGCTAAAATTTCGTTGAGGCCTTTTACCAATTTTTGATACTCGGTTTTTTTTAAAACCTTCGCCTTGACGAGCGCGGCGGCGTGCGCTTTGCTCGCTTCAATGTCAAAGGGCAGAAGCCGCATGTCCAAAATGTAGTCGTTGCCGACCGTATATTTTTCAACCAGCGGGTGCAGGGTGGTTGTTTTTCCTTGCCAAAGTTTTGCCATAGAAATGAGAGGTTAATAAATTAGTGTTAGCGATAGGAAAGGAGTTTTTGGCCGTTGTCGGTTGCGATGGCGAGCAGGGCGTCAAAGTCGTAGAAGCGGCAGGCCTCCTGCAGCATACGCATCTCGGTCCACATATCACCGTCAACAAACGGCATATAAAAATCGGCAATGTTGTCTACGCCTAAACCCACTGTGACGCCTGCCGCAAGCATTTCCGGCACGTTGGCGATGCTGTTGTGTACCGGCGACTGGTACTGGTCTAATTGCCGCATACTTAACACGGCTGAAGGGCAGCACGAAACTCCCATGCCGGCAGCCGCTATTTTTTTGTAAAGCTCCGTGCGGTACTCTTTGGGCTGGGCCGCGGTGGAAACGGTATGCACGGCTACGACCCGGCCTTCATAGCCGTGTTTTTCAACGGCATTGAGTAATTTCTCAGTGTCTTTTTCATTTGGATTATTTTCCTGGTCAATATGCACGTGAAGCGGTTTGTTTAAATTTTTGGCAATGGCAAAGAGCGTGTTTAAACTCTCGTCGTCGCGCGGCCGATCTTTGGAGGGCAGGCCGCCGGCAATGTCGGCTTTGGCGGTAATGGCCTCATACAAATCGCGCGCCGCCGCATCAATGAGACCGCCCAGCGGCTGAGTGGCAATGAGCATGGTGATGCGGTCTTGGTACTCGGCTTTCACCTTGAGCGCGGCATCTATGGCTTTGTGCCCGACGGCGTCGTAGGCGTCTACAAACGTGCAGGTCAATTTACAGCCCTGCGCCACTAAAATATCCAGCGCCGTTTTGATGCGCTCTTCAATTTGCGCAGGCGTGGCGGCGCGCTTCATGCCGTCGCTCATGTTCCACTTCGCCTCCATATCAACCATTGATTGAGCCAAGCCGTCTTTTGAAATGTAAAAGGCTTTGTCAAAATGAGCATGGGTATTTACCCAGCCGCCACGCTCTTGCACCGCGGCTAAAAATTGCTGTTTTAAATTCCACGGCTGTGCGCCGGTATGTTCAGTCATGGCGGAGAGTTAGTAAATAAAATAAAACCCCTCTCCCGAAACGGGCAGGGGCTTTTGAAAAATTTTTAGTTAAGTGATAATTTTTACACATTGTGATACAGGATAGCAAGACGGCAAACCGCTGTCAATGTAAATACGCACTTAGCGGTATTGGTTAATTTCATCACGCAGTTTTTTGGCTTCCGCCGCCGGGTTTTCGGAAAAAATAATTGCTTTGGAAGAATTTATAATTATGCCTTTTTTTTCAGAATTTAATCCAGCCGCCACGGCCTCGGCCACACTGCCGCCCTGCGTGCCGATGCCGGGAACGAGCAGGGTCATCTCGCCGACAATTTTTCGCACGGCGGCTAATTCGGCTGGGTAGGTCGCGCCCACCACCAACATACAGTTGCCGTTGCGATCCCACTTTTGGCTGACTGTTTCGGCGACGATTTGCCAGATTTTTTTTCCCCCGCATTCCAAGTCTTGAAATTCGCCCGCGCCCGGGTTGGAGGTGCGGCACAAAATAATACCGGCTTTGTCGGCGCGGTCCAAAAACGGCCGCAGGGCATCCTCGCCCAAATACGGCTGGAGCGTCAGAGCGTCAAAACCCAAAACGTCCAAAATAGCCTTGGCGTACAGCTCGCTCGTGTAGCCAATGTCGCCGCGCTTGGCGTCGCAGATGGTAAAAACGCTCGAATGGTTTTGACGCAAATAATCCATCGTCATTTTAAGTTCCTGCCAGCCCGCGGCACCCCGCACTTCGTAGGCGGCGCTGTTTGGTTTGAAGGCCGCGGCAAATTCAGCCGTCTGTTCAATAATCCATTTATTGAATGCAAACTGCGGATACTCCATTTGTTTAAAACGTTCCGGCAGTTTGTCAAAGTCAGGGTCCAGCCCGACGCACACAAGTGAGCTGGCGGCATCCGCTCGCTGGTTGTATTTATCTATAATCATTTTGGTATAAAAAAAATTACCGGTGCGCTTCGTGCCAGGCGTCTGGGTCATTGCTCCAGGCAAGAGCACTTTGCTTTTCTTGCTCGTTCAGATAGTGAGCTTCCGCAGCCACAGTTATGAGCGTAGTAAAATTACTCAAGCTAAAAAGGTTTATGCGCGCGTCAGCGAAAGCCTGTTTAGCTTTTTCCATTTGGTAATTAAAAATTGCTATAACCGCAACGACATCGGCGTCATATTCTCTCTGACAGGCCGCTGCTGACGTCAGAGAACTTCGGCCCGTGGATATCAAATCTTCCACGATAAGCACCCGGGATTTTTTTTCCATTATTCCTTCCACTTGTTTGGCTGCGCCGTAATCTTTCGGCTGCGCCCGCACGTACACCATGGGTTTGCCCAGTTCAATTGCCAGAAAAGCCGCCCAGGGGATGCCGGCGGTTGCCGTTCCGGCTATAACGTCAAAGATTACATTGTTTTCAGCAATCAACTCTTTAAACCCGTTGATGACAACCGTTCGTTCCTTGGGGTAGGAGATAAGCAAGCGATTGTCAGTGTACAGAGGAGTACGCAAACCGGTATTCCAGGTAAACGGAGGATTAACGCTGACTTTTACCGCGTGGATACGCAATAACATTTCAGCGATTGTTTTCTCTCTCTCCATAAAGTAATTTAATAATTTTTAATATCCTGCGCCAGGTACGGGTTCCACATCGCGCCCGTGGCTGACAATACCGCGTCGGCTCCGGCCTTCCTATAGTCTTGATAATCCCCTGCGTTCATGACGCCCCCGACGCCGATAATAGTATAACGCGCGTAGAGGTCTCCGCGCAATGCCTTGAGTTTTGCCGCCATCGCGAGTCCGGCCCACTTGATGCCGCTGCCGCAGACGCCGCTGCGCAGACGATTTTGTCCGGGCAGAGCCGGCTGGCCGCTCTGATTAACGATTGCGGCTGGAATGGTATTGATGGCCTCAATGGCGTCAGCGGTTTTTTCCACGGCGCGCACGAGCTGTGTCAGGAGCGCGTCGTCGGCAATGTAGGCGATTTTGATGATGAGGGGGGTGTTGCCGATTTCATTTTTGATGGCGCTCACCACCTTTTGCGCGCGCGCGATGTCAAAGCAGAGCAGGTTCGCGGCGCCTTCGTTAGGGCAGCTCAAATTTACCTCCAAAATTTTGCAGCCGGTTTCTTTTACCAAGCGCGCCGCGTGCGCAAAATCATTGACGTAGTCTTGCTCGTTGCCGCCGGTAGCTGTGCCCTGAAAACTGCCCACGACCACTTGTCCGCATTCGGCCGCCGCAACGGCGTCAGCCAAGTCCGGCTGCCAGAAGTCAGGTTCTCGCGAAGGCACGCCGAACGAATTGGTAATGGAGAGCGGTTCGCAATAGTTTTGATCAGCCGCGAGCGGCGTTTGCGCTTTCTGCAGGGTTAAATCCCCGTCAAGTTTGACCGCCAGCACGTTCGGCCAGGCATGGCAGGGGCAGGCTGTGGTGCGCACGGTTTTGTAGGTTGCGATGTCAAAGCCTTTGCGCAACGCGGCTTTGACAAAGCGGCTGTTCAAAAGCGGACCGGCCGGGATACCAAAAAGGGAGTGAAGCTTCACTCCCAAGAATTCATGTGACGGTTCGCCGGAGTCCTCTATCACCACGCCATCGGCAAAAGCGCCGAACGGGCCGCTCTGAAAATTTTCTTCGTATGATTTGGCCGGGTCGTAGAAGGGCTGGTGCAGCATAGAAAAATTTAGAACAGCGTGTCCATGGGCGCGTATAACGCCTCAAGTTTGGCGCGTATGGATACGGCGGTCTGGTCGGACACGATGCTGTCCGAGGCATAGACCGCGGCCGCGCGTTTGCGCAGCCGGTCCAGACAGTTATATAAGAATAGTCCGTGCGTGGCGGCGCAGATGACTTTTTTAGCGCCGCCCTCCATGATTTTTTCCAAAGCCCGTATCATG
>MFGL01000025.1:63467-63660 GCA_001778285.1 Candidatus Falkowbacteria bacterium RIFOXYC2_FULL_47_12 | reverse complement strand
GCCGCTTTTAGCTACGAGGTAGGCCGCGCCGTCATCCGGTCCGATGATTTCAAACGGCTGGCCGCCGAAGAGCGCGCGGGCGTGCGCAATCAAATCATCGCGCAGGGAGATATTTTTTATTTTTAATTCTCCGTAGTCAATTTCGCCCTCCTCATTTAAAAAATGGCAATCAAAGGTGACGAAGCGGCTGGCG
>MFGL01000025.1:55003-63459 GCA_001778285.1 Candidatus Falkowbacteria bacterium RIFOXYC2_FULL_47_12 | reverse complement strand
GGCCAGGAGGTTGCAAATGACGTGTGCGCTGGCGATTTCACCGTCTACGGTTTGTTTGTCCTGCCGTGCGTAGGGCAGATAGGGTGAAACGACGGTAATGGAACGCGTCTGTTCGTACTTGAGCGCGTCAAGCATGAGAAGCAGTTCTATCAGAGAATCATTTTGGTCCGGATACAGCCGGTGAAAAATAGCGACGTCCTGGCCCCGGCAGGCGGCGAGGTTGGGAATGCGCACGTGGCAGTCGCCGTCCGGGAATTTTCCAATTTCAATGCTCGGCGCGTAGATATCGCTGAAATTGGGTGATACGAGCTTGATGGCTTGGCTTGCGAGCATAGTTGCAGGTAGTGTTTAATGTGTTCTTTAAGTATAATAACAAAAGAAAAAGAATAATGCCAGAGGCGTTTTGCGCAGGGAAAGAAGTTGCCAGAAGGGCATCTTTTTGTTATGCTAATTGCGTTGTAAGAAATAAATTTGGACAATTAGCTCAGTCTTGCCCGCCCGAGAATTCGGGCGGGTGGAGTTAGAGCACGCAGTTCGCTACACTAATTTCCGGACGATTAGCTCAGCTGGTTAGAGCGTCTCGTTTACACCGAGAAGGTCGTAGGTTCGAATCCCACATCGTCCACTAAAATATCCCATAAGAGTCAATTAGCTCGGCTGGTTACCCGCCCGCAACGCTTCGCAAGCAAAGCGCAGCGATGCGGGCGGGGAGCACCTCGTTTACACCGAGGGGGTCGTAGGTTCGAGTCCTACATTGTCCACAAAAATTCACGCTTCACAGGCGTGTTTTTTGTATTTTTACCTCCAAAATGTTACACTAACATTGCCCCACAAATCAACAAATCAGCTACCAACAATACAAATTCTATTCGTAATATTAGTAGCGGATTTGTAAATTTGTGGGGGAGTAAAGTTATTAAAATTATCAAAATGTCCCAGTCAAAACAAAAACTCTTAATCATCGACGGCAACGCGCTGATTCACCGCAGTTTCCACGCCCTGCCGACCACGATGAAAACCAAAACCGGGGAAATCACCAACGCGGTTTATGGTTTTACCATGGTCTTATTAAAAGCGTTGAAAGAATTTAAGCCCGAGTATGTTGTCTTAACGCTGGATAAAAAAGGCCCGACGTTCCGGCACGAGGAATACAAAGAGTACAAAGCGAAGCGCGTGAAAGCGCCGGATGAATTGTATGCGCAAATCGGCCGCGTCAAAGGTGTCGCGTCCGCTTTTAATATTCCTATTTTTGAACAGCAAGGCTATGAAGCCGACGATTTAATCGGCACCATTTCAAAACAGGTAGAGACGCATAATCATGCGTCTCTACGCATAGAATCAATCATCGTCACTGGTGATTTGGACACTTTACAATTAGTTGACGGACACACAAAAGTTTATACCATGAGCCACGGTTTGTCGGACAGTCTGCTTTACGACGCCAAACAAGTCGAACAGCGTTTTAACGGTTTAAAACCGGAACAGATGGTTGATTATAAAGCCCTGCGCGGCGACCCGTCCGACAATATTCCGGGCGTGCCGGGCATCGGCGAAAAAGGCGCGATTGATTTGTTGCTTAAGTTTGGCACGCTGGAAAATTTGTACAGCCAGCTTGATAAACCGGCGGCGGCAAAAAAAATAAAATCAAGGACGCTGGAATTATTAAAAGAACATGAAGATAAGGCGCTGCTAAGCAAAAAATTAGCGACGATTATTTGCGATGTACCGATTGATTTTGATTTGGACAAAGCCAAAACGCGCGATTTTGACATGAATGAAGTCGTGCGCGTCTTTAACGAACTGGAATTCCGCTCGCTTTTGCCCCGCTTGCAGGAACTGACCAAAAAACTCCAGCCGGTGAATAAAACCGCGGACGACGAACAAAATAAATTCACGTATGTGCAGAATAATTTTAAATATCAAATTGTTGATGATGAGGTAAAATTTAAAAAATTTTTAACAGAATTAAAAAAACAAACCGAATTCGCTTTTGACACGGAAACGGCCAATTTTAATTCACTGGAAGCGCAATTATTGGGAATTAGTTTCTCGTGGAAGGAAGGCCAAGCATATTATATTCAAATCAGAAATCAGAAACCAGAAATCAGAAACCAGACATTATTTGATACTAAAAAACAATCTAAAGATAATTTAACGGCTGGCGGCCTTAAGGTTGATTTTGTCGCTAAAGAATTCAGTTTGATTTTTGGAAACAGCAAAATTAAAAAAATCTGCCACAATGCCAAATTTGACGTGGAAGTTATGGAAAGTAACGGCATAGCGGTTGAAGGAATTTATTTTGACACGATGATTGCTTCGTATTTATTAAACCCGGGCACGCGCCAGCATAGTTTGGATACCGCGAGTTTCAACTATTTAAACTACCAAAAAATTTCCAAAGAAGATTTGCTCGGTACCGGCCGAAATAAAATAAGTTTTGGGGAAGTGCCGGTTGAACGGCTGGGGCTATATTCCTGTGAAGACGCGGATTTCACTTTTCGGTTGTATCAAAAATTCGCGCCGGAACTGAAGAGGCAAAAATTAAATAAACTGTTCCATGACATTGAAATGCCGCTGGTGCGCGTTTTGGTAGAAATGGAAAAAACGGGGATAAAGCTAGATATTCCTTACTTGGCTAATTTGGAAAAAATTTTTGCCAAAGAATTGCAAGAATTGGAACGCCAAATTCAAAAACTAGCGGGCAAAAATTTTAACGTTAATTCCACCCAGCAACTGCAGGAAGTGCTATTTGATAAATTAAATATCCCTACGCACTTAATTAAACGGACTAAAACCGGCTATTCCACCGGCGCGGATGAATTATATAAACTGCGCGGCCAGCACGAAATAATTGATTTGATAGTGCGCTACCGCGAACTCGCTAAACTGCAAAATACCTATATTGAATCTTTGCCAAAACTCGCGGACAAAACCAGCCGCGTGCATACCAGTTTTAACCAAACCATCACCGCGACCGGCCGGCTGTCTTCGTCCGAACCCAATTTGCAAAATATTCCCGCGCGCACCGACGAGGGTAAAAAAATCCGCCGCGCTTTTATCGCCCGCCGCGGCTACAAACTTATTTCCGCCGATTATTCGCAGATTGAACTGCGCCTCGCGGCCGCGATGTCCGGCGATGCCAAGATGATTGCCGCGTTCAAGGCGGGCGAAGACATTCATGCCGCCACCGCGGCCGCGATTAACGAAGTATCGCTTGATAAAGTCACGCCCGCGATGCGCCGCGAAGCCAAAGCAACGAATTTTGGCATTATCTACGGCCAAGGCGCCTTTGGGCTATCACAGACCGCGGACATTCCGCAATGGCGCGCCAAGGAGTTCATTGATAAATATTTCGCGACTTACACTGGCGTTAAAAAATATATTGACGACTGCATCAAAACCGCGCAAACGGCCGGCTACGCGAAAACATTGTTCGGCCGCACGCGCCAAATCCCGGAAATTCATTCCTCCACCATTCAAATCCGCAAGGCGGCCGAACGCACCGCGATTAACACGCCGCTGCAGGGCACGGCCGCGGACATTATGAAAATCGCGATGATTAACGTGCATAACGCCCTTGCCAAATTCGGAGAAGATAGTAAGATATTACTTCAAGTGCATGATGAACTGGTGATTGAAGTCAAAGATGATTTTGTTAAAAAAGTGGCGGCAATCGTAAAAGCAGAAATGGAAAAAGTGATAAAACTTAAAGTGCCGATTATCGCGGAAGTGGAGGTAGGGGAAAATTGGGAAGAGATGGAAGAAGTCGGAAAGTAAGAAGTTAGAAGTAAGAAGTTAAAATATGTCGCAACCGCAAAAATTAAAACAATTAGTCGTCGCTGAATTTTCCAGCCCGGCGGTCGTGGAAAAATACGCCAAAGAAGCGACACAAGAGCTGTGGGCGAGCGAAGAAATATTAATTGATGAGTACTTTAAATCGGGCTCATCAATTTTAGATTTGGGCTGCGGCACGGGCCGGACAACTTTGCCTTTATTTAACAAAGGATATAAAATTATTGGGGTTGACTTAACACCCCGCTTTGTTGCCATTGCCAAAATCATTGCCGCCGAACAGGGGAAAACAATTAACTACCAAGAGGGTGATGCGACTAATTTACATTTTAACGAAGCATCTTTTAACAACGTTTTGTTTTCCTTCAACGGCTGGACAATGATCCCAAGCGAGACCGAACGGCTGAATGCTTTGCAAGAAATTTGGCGCGTTTTAATGCCCGGCGGCCATTTTATTTTTACCACGCATAAGCGAATTTGGCACGGTTACTTCTGGCTTTGGTTCAAGCAAGGGATAAGAATTTATATTCTCAAGCCGTTGGGATTTAAAATAGACGAGATAGAATTTGGCGATGTGTTTTTTAAACGCGATTCATCAGCGCCCTACCTGACAAAACAATTTATCCATATCCCCAATGTAAACAGGGTAAAAATGCAGCTGGAGCAGATTGGTTTTTTAGTAGTGCTGATGAAATTAAGAAACGAAATAGTTGACCGGGACAAAAAATTGCCAAGTAGAGATTGCATGTTTTACGTTTGCCAAAAACCATTCGTTTAATTTTATAAATTTGTGACCCTCAACGATTTAACCAACAAAAAAATTTGTTTCCTGGGGTTGGGTATTGAAAATTACGCCCTGCTGATGTTTTTGCTGCAGAAAAAACTCAGAGCCGAATTTTTTGTTTGCGACGCGCGCCAAAATATAACCTCACCCGCCTCCGGCACCCTCTCCTTAATAAGGAGAGGGCACGGGGTGAGGTGGAAACTGGGCAAAAATTACGACCGCGATTTAGATAAATACGACATTATCTTCCGCATCGCCGGCTACCCGCTGTTTAATAAAAATATTATCAGAGCCATGATGGCCGGGGTGACCGTTTCTTCACCGGCCAAAATTTTTTTTGACCTCTGTCCAAGTAAAAATATCATCGGCGTAACCGGCAGCAAGGGCAAGGGCACGACAGCCAGTTTAATTTTTCAAATTCTGAAAGACGCGGGCAAGCGTGTGCATTTCGGCGGCAACATCGGCGTGCCGCTGTTTTCTTTTTTTAAAAAAATAAAGCCGGACGACTGGGTGGTGTTGGAGCTTTCCAGTTTTCAGCTGGAGGATTTGCACTTGTCGCCGCATATCGCCGTCATCACCAATTTTTTCCCCGAACACCTCGCGGCCGCCGACCCGCTCAATCCCAACTGCCACAAAACACTCGCCGCATACTGGGAGGCAAAGGCCGTTATTTTTACTCACCAAAACAAACGGGATTTTTTGGTTGTCTCCGAAGAGTTGCGAGAAAAATTACGCCACGAAAAAATTCCTTCACGCGTGCGTTACTTCGGCAGTTTGGCTCTGCCGACCCCGCTCGTGGGTAGCCATAACAAAAGAAATATCGCCGCCGCCCAGACAGTCGCGCGCATCGTCGGCATCTCCCGCGGACAAATCAAAAAAAGCATCGCCGCGTTCAATGGGCTGGAACACCGGCTGGAGCTCGTCGCCGTAAAAGACAACCGCCGCTACTACAATGACTCGTTTGCCACCACACCGGAGGCAAGTATCACCGCCCTGAACTCGTTTGAGCCCGGGCACATTCTGCTGCTTGCCGGCGGCGCAAGCAAGGCCTCGGATTTTAGCAGTTTTGCCGGCGAGGTCAAAAAATGTGTTCACGAGATAGTGCTTTTGCCAGGGAAAGGATCGCGTGAGATAAAAATTGCGCTGAACGCAGCTAAATTCAAACACGTACATACGGCGCCTGACATGAAGCAGGCGGTCGCGGCAGCTGAAAGGTTTTCCCAACCAGGTGATGTTATTTTACTGGCTCCGGCCTGCGCCAGTTTTGGCATTTTTAAAAATTATAAAGACAGAGGCGAACAGTTTAAAAGAGCGGTTTTACGATCCTAATACATCCTGCCTCAGTTGAACATTATGATTGGCATCTTTGACTCCGGCCTGGGCGGCCTGACAATTTTAAAATCTATTTTAAATGTAGAGACGCATGGCCATGCGTCTCTACGAAATTATGATTATATTTATTTAGGCGACAACGCCCGCGCGCCCTATGGCAATAAATCACAAGCGGCAATTTATCAGTATACGCGGGAAGCGGTTGATTTTTTGTTTTCCCGCCATTGCCGGCTGATTATTTTGGCCTGTAACACCGCCTCCAGCGAAGCATTGCGCAAAATTCAGCAAGAGTATCTGCCCGAACACCACCCAGAAAAAAGAGTGCTGGGCGTTATTCGGCCGTTGGTTGAAGAAATAACTAAACATGCTAAAATTCAGCGCGTAGGAATATTGGGCACGCGGGCAACTGTTGAATCCAATGCTTATCTTACGGAATTGCGTAATCTCAAACCAAGGTTAGAAATTTTTCAGCAAGCCGCGCCGCTGCTCGTACCGCTGATTGAAGAAGGTTGGTTGAGCCGGCCGGAAACAGCGATGATTTTAAAAAAGTATCTGCGGCCGCTGAAACAAAAGCAGGTGCAAGCTTTGATTTTGGCCTGTACCCACTATCCGTTTTTGCTCCCGCAAATTCTCCGCATTATGACTAAACGCGTGTTCGTGCCAAACCCGGGCGAGGTTGTAGCTAAAAGTTTGGCAGATTATTTAGAGCGTCATCCGGAACTTGCGCTACAAGCAACTCAAAACCCGAGAGTGCAATTTTGCACGACTGATGATACGACTGCGTTTAAGCAGCTGGGCGAAAAGTTTTTAAAACAAGAAATGAGTAACATAGAAAAGGTGATACTATGATTTTATTTTTACACGGCCCGGACGCTTTTCACAGCCGGCAAAAATTAAACCAGCTCATTGAGCAATTCAAAAAACAGCGCGACCCGCACGGCGATAACGTCATCATGCTTGACGGTGAAAAGCTCACCATTGACGAGCTCAACGCCAAGGCGGCGGCGCAGTCGCTTTTGGCGCAGAAACGCCTCATCATTGTGGAAGGGCTGTTCAGCCACCGCGAAGAAGCTATTTTCAAAGGTTTGCTCGCCTATCTGGAAAAGAATGAAAAAAACGGCGACAACGTTTTGATTTTTTATGAAAATCGTGAACTTGACGCCACAACGTTCGGAGCGAAAAAATTAACCGTTGCGCGCAAAAAATTTTTTGATTATTTGGCGCAGCAAAAATATTCAGAAAAATTTAAGCTGCTTACGCCCGTGCAGCTGCGTGTTTGGATACAAGAAACCGTTCGCGAGAACGGCCTCGCCATCGCGCCGGCTGATACCGCCCTGCTTATCAATACTTTGGAAAACGATGCCTGGCACATTTATAACGAAATGCATAAACTCATCCATTTTGCCAAGGGGCAAAACAAGCACAGCATAGACGCCACAGACATCCGGCTCTTGGCGCGCGGCCGGCTGGATGACAATATTTTTTCACTCACCGATGCCGTCAGCAACAACGACCGGGCACTCTTTTTTTCACTTTTGGAAGGACAGCTGGAGAGCGGTGTCAGCTTCCAGCAGATTTTGGTCATGCTGACGCGTCAGTTTAAAATCATCCTGCAAATCAAAGAATCGTTGCTCACGCAAAAGAATCAAAAAGAAATTATTGCCGCCACCAAGTTGCACCCATTCGTCGTGCAAAAGACCACGCCGCAGACGCGCAATTTCAGCGTCGGCTCTCTCAAAGAAATCATCGGTCGGCTCATTGTCATTGACTACCAAACAAAAACCGGCCAGGCGGACGGCCTGACCGGTTTGACGTTATTGTTTGCGCAATAAATCAACTCTACGGCAAAAAATTTTAGTTACTTTTTAGTAACGCCGAAGGCGGCATTAAACTTTTTCATTATTCTGGACTGCCGGCGCCGGCCGGTATTTTTTTTCAAGACGCCTTTCTGTACGGCCTTGTCCACGGCCTTCGCCAGCTGTTTCACGAGCGCGGCGGCGGTTTCCGATTTGGTCTGGATCGCTTTTGTGGATTTTTTTACCAGAGATTTGATATTGTTTTTAACCGCGGCATTTCGCACCTGCAATTTTTTGCTTTGACGCAGCGCTTTGGCCGCGGCTTTTATATTAGGCATAACAATTGAATATTTATTTCTTAATAAGAAAGTGTAAGAGCGTTAGTATCGTAGCAGTATTTTATAAAAAAAGCAAGCAGTGTTAGGTTGTACGCGGTCGGCGGGTTTTTTTGTAAACAGCACTGAGTAATAAAATAAAACCAGCGGCAATTCCCAATGCAGTTAAAATCATCGTCGTCCGCACTCCCCCAATACTGCCGGCGGTCGGGTCAATGCGGAGAAACTCTAAAGCAAGGCGTAGCGTTGAATATAATAAAATATAATCTAAAGTGATAAGTTGTGAATATTTAATATTTAATATTAAATATTTTTTTCGTTTCATCACGTAACGATGCAAGAGCAATAAAATTGCGAAAATAGCTAAATCTCCCATGCTTTCGTACAGAAACGTCGGATGAAAAAATTCAAAATTTT
>MFGL01000025.1:52421-54992 GCA_001778285.1 Candidatus Falkowbacteria bacterium RIFOXYC2_FULL_47_12 | reverse complement strand
ATGGCCGCAAGGAGCCAAAAAACCCCACCCTTACTCCCTCCCCTAATTAGGGGAGGGACGGGGAGGGGTGAGATATGGGGGGTGAGGTGGCGGCAAAACCACCACAACGTCAGCGCGCCAAAAATTAACGCCCCGTGAATCGCAATTCCGCCCTGCCAAATTTTAAAAATATCAATTGGATTCTGCCAAAAATAATTAAAATTATACAAAACATAAAAAACGCGCGCGCCGATAAAGCCAGCGATAACGACATAGAAAAATAAATCGTAGATAATTTCTTTATCAACTTTATGCCATTTGGCGACTTGCAAACTAACCAGCAGTCCCGCTAATATGGCGAGCGCCATTAAAAAGCCGTACCAGTGAATATTGATTGGACCGATACTAAAGAGAATGGAAATTGGGTTATAGCAATGAAGAAAATTCACTTCGTAATGATTTTATCAATAATGCCGTACTTTTTGGCTTCTTCGGCATTCATGAAGTAATCGCGGTCAGTGTCTTTTTCAACTTTTTCGATTTTTTGGCCGGTGTGTTTTGCCAAAATTTTATTCAGGTCGTCTTTGATTTTTAAAATGCGCTCAGCGCGGATTTTTATGTCAGAAGCCTGGCCTTCGGCGCCGCCCATGACCTGATGAATCATTACCTCCGAGTTGGGCAGGGCAAAACGCTTGCCGGGGGCGCCGGCCGCCAAAAGCACCGCACCCATGCTGGCGGCCATACCCACACAGATAGTGGAAACGTCTGCCTTCACGTACTGCATCGTATCATAAATAGCCATGCCGGCCGTGACCGAGCCGCCCGGAGAGTTGACGTAAAATTTAATGTCTTTGGCGCCATCTTCGGCGTCCAGAAACAGGAACTGCGCGATGACGATGTTCGCAACCGTGTCTGAAATCGGTTCGCCCAAAAAAATTATCCGGTCTTTGAGCAGGCGTGAATAAATGTCATAGGCGCGTTCCCCGAACTGGGATTTTTCAATGACGGTAGGTATGAGAGGCATAAACGTAAAGTTAGAAGTAAGAAGTTAGAAGTAAAATGCTCTTTGCAAGCTCTTACTTCTAACTTCATACTTCTTACTTCTTACTTCACAATCCAGCCGCTGGCGGTATTTTCTAAACGTCCCTCCACTTCAAATCCGGCCGCTTTCACGTGTCCGCCGCCGCCAAACACCTGTGCTAGCCGGCAAACGTCTACGTCTTCGCGCGCGGTGCGCAGACTCCCCTTCACCCGTCCGTCCGGCAGTTCGTAGAGTACGAGTATGATTTTTGCGTCTTTAAGCGTGTTTAAAAAGTTGGACAATCCTTCTAAATCTTCTTTGGAAACGCCGAATTGCTTCAGGTCTTGTTGCGTCAATACCGTAGCGGCAATGTCATAGGTCGGGTTGTACCGCAAACGGCTCAAGGCGAGACCCCAAATTTTGAGCGTGGTCAGACGCTTGTTTTTTTGAGTATAGGTAATAATGCCGCGGACGTTGGCGCCGCGCGTTAGCATCTCACCGGCAATGTCAAAGGTCTGCGTATTTGTTGGGGCATAGGCGAAATTGCCTGAATCAGTCAGAATGCCGGTCAGAATGCAGGTTGCCATACTTTTCGTTATATCCTGTCGTTGCTCTTTAAGCAACTCGTAGAGTATCTGCGTGGTTGAAACAGCGCCCGCATCAATAATATTTATCTTGCCGAAGTTTTCATTGGAACGGTGATGGTCAATGTTAATGATTGGTTGTTTTAAATTTTTAATTTCATCCGATAGTCCCGTGCGTTTGAGGCTGGCGCAGTCTAACACTACCACCGCGTCAATGCTCGTGAGCGCGAGTGCGTTTTTTTTCGAGCAAATTTTTTCAATGTGCGGGAGAAAGGCGAAGCTTTTATCCGGTACGTCTTTGCAAAATATCTGTACGCTTTTTCCCGCCGCCGTTAGAAATTCAGAGCAGAGACAAACCGAGGCGAGAGCGTCGCCATCGGGGTTTTCGTGCGTGGTAACCAAAACGCTGGTCGTTGCGGTAAGGGTGTCAAAGAAATGGCTGTGGGCGTCTTTATTCATATCGCCATCATAAATTCGCGATAACTTCGTTAATTTCGGCGGCATTTCTCTGCGTATCGTCAAACAGAAACGTTAATGTTGGAATTTTGCGCAGGCGCGTGTTTTTTTTCAAAGCCGTATAAATGAGTCCCTGCTGCCGGCGGATGGCCGCGAGCGCTGTCCCTGTCTTCGCGTCGGGCAGTACAGAAAGCCATACTTGCGCGCTTGTCAAATCCACTGTTGTCACGACGTTCTGCACCGTCACTAACACGTCAGGCAATTCAACGTCGCGCGCAACAGCCGCGGCTATTTCCCTGTGCAGCAATTCGTTTACTTGTTCAATTCGTTTCGGCATATCCCTCACCCCCAACCCCCTCTCCCTGAGGGCGAGGGGGTTTTTATTATAGTTTTATTTCTTTTTTCTCCTCGCGGTAGGCCTGCAGTATGTCGCCGACCGCGATAACCGGCTGGCCGCTATATGCCAGACCGCATTCCTGCCCGGCTTCAACGCGCGTAACGTTTTGTTTTCCCGCCTGCACGTTGGTGATT
>MFGL01000025.1:41451-52415 GCA_001778285.1 Candidatus Falkowbacteria bacterium RIFOXYC2_FULL_47_12 | reverse complement strand
GACTTCCACGCGGGTGCGGGGCTCCATCACGCCATCTTCCACGCGGCCGCCGATCACTTGTCCCGCGTTCTCGGTTTTGAAGACAGCTAATACCTTCACGCGCGCCACGTCATGACGCACGGTTTCGGCAGTCAGCAGGTTTTCCATTTTTTTCTTGATATCACTCACTAATTCGTAGATGATGCGGTACGTTTTGACGGTAACGCCTTTTTCACGCGCCAGCATTTGCACTGCCGGCGGCAGCGGAGCGTTGAAGCCGACCACAATGGCATTGCTCGCGAGCGCCCGGTCAATGTCACCCTCGGTAATGGCGCCCAATCCTTTTTTCAAAACCTGCACGCGCACGGCCGCCGCGCTCAATTTTTCCAGCGACTCTTCAATGGCTTCGGCCGAACCCAGCACGTCGCTTTTGATAATGACGTTTAATTTTTTGGCGGTCTCACTGTCCGCGTTCTCGCGCACGTGCGTCATGCCGATGGCGCCGCCTTTGTATTTTCTGACTTTGTTTAAACGTACCCGTTCGTCTTCGTGGCCGGCTTCAATGATGTCGCCGATGTTGGGCGCGACTTTCAGGCCAGCAATGAGCACGGGCGTTGCCGGCAGCGCGGCTGGCAGCGCCGCGCCGGTGTAGTCCCGCATGATGCGGATTTTTCCCAGCGGCTGGCTGTCAAGCCACATGATGTCACCGGCATGCAATGTTCCGTTTTGGACTAAGATGGTGGCTACCGGCCCCTCGCCGCGGTCAATGTGGGATTCTATGACCGTACCGACGCCGGGCGCCGCCGGGTTGGCGACGATATGTTCTTTTTCCATATCAGCTACGAGCACGATGCTGTCTATGAGCGCAGCGACACCTGCGCCTTCCTTGGCTGAAACCGGCAGGCAGAGCACGTTGCCGCCCCACTCCTCGGGAGTAATGTTTAGTTTCGTAGCGAGTTCGCTCTTGGTTTTTTCAACGTCGGCTTCGGGCTTGTCAATTTTATTGATGGCAACGACAAAGGGCAGTTTTGCCTGTTCAATGATGCGGTAGGCTTCAATAGTTTGCGGTTTCACGCCGTCATCGGCAGCTACGACCAATACCGCAACGTCGGCGACTTTGGCGCCGCGGCTGCGCATGGCCGTGAAAACTTCGTGGCCGGGCGTGTCAATGAACGTAATTGTTTTACCGGCTCGTTCAATCTGGTAGGCGCCGATATGCTGAGTAATGCCGCCGGCCTCGCCGGCAACGACATTGGTTTCGCGAATGGCATCCAAAAGTTTCGTTTTGCCGTGGTCAACGTGGCCCATTACGACAATAACCGGCGGGCGTGGCTGCAAATGCTCTTTGGTCTCAGAAGCTAAAATTGTTTTGAGTCTGTTGTCCTGGCTTGCCTCTGTCGCGCCATTGTGTTGCGCGGCGGCGGCCACAACGTCTAAATTCAAATCCGCGCCGATGATAGCCGCGGTGTCAAAGTCAATTTTTTCGTTCATGGAAACGAAGATGCCGTTTTTCATCAGTTCGGAGAGTACCGTGCTTACGCTCAAGCCGGCGCTGTCGGCAAAATCGCGCACCACAATGGTTTGCGGGACGTTAACAATTTTTTTTTCTGTCGGCAACGCATCATGGCTTTCCGCCGATGTGGCCTGCGCGCGCAGCAATTCAAGCTGGCGCCGGTACTGCGGCCAGTTATTGATTATTTTATTGGCAACCGTGTCATTGATTTTGATGGCGCGCCGGCCGATGTCAAAGCCCAAAAGCGGCAGCACGTCAAAGAGTTCGCCGGTGGGAATTTTGAGTTTGCGCGCGAGTTCAGTGACGTTCATGAAAAGGGGATGAGTAATGTTGCGGGATGGACGGGACTCGAACCCGCGACCTCTGCCGTGACAGGGCAGCGTTCTAACCAACTGAACTACCATCCCAACAAAATTTTAAATTTACCTGCCCGCAATGCTCGCGCAAGCGAGGCAGGTGGTTTTTCGTGCCAGTACACTGGCCGCCGCCGTTGTTTTGTATGAATTTAAAATTGTAATTTTATCTTACATAAGTTATACTAAAAAAGCAATTATCTGTAATTTTAAAATTACCCAATAATTTTTTATGTTGGCTGCTTCGACTTTCGTTCGCTCAAAACCAAACATTTTTTGGAAATTTCTTCCCTTTTGGTTTTTTCTTATTTTCTTCAAATTTGGCGCTAGTTTACATTACACTATCATATCGCCGCTGGGAGAAAAATTACTGCCATTGTGGCTCGTAGGATTATTAATCGGTGGCGGCGCTTTAGTGCAATTATTGCTAGACGTTCCCGCCGGACACCTACTTGACCGCTATGGCTATCGCCGATTTCTTAAAATTGCCACAATCAATTTTTTTATCGCGGCTGTTTGTTTTGCGTTTCCATTAACAAGAGCCACTTATCTATTAAGTTTGTTTTTTGCCACTTTCGGTTGGCTGTTTTTTGGCCCCGGCATCAACGCCTATATATTATCACACGCGCCTCAAACTCATGCCGGTAAATTTATCTCATTGCGCGATGTGTTTGGCTCGGTTGGTGTTGTACTGGCTAGCATGGCTTTGCCATTCGTACTTATTTTCTCTCCCCAATATACCGGATTTATTTTATCCATTCTTTTTCTCCTAGCGTTAATAGCCATATTTTTTAGCCCCAAAGACCATCAATCTGTTCATGCGGAAATTAAGCTGGAAACCCAGCATCATTATATCCATCGGCACTATCTGGGCACTACTCTTAGAGCAATTAAGAAACTAAATCCGGCCAGTGCAATGCTATTATTACTTAATTTTTCCGCATCATTTTTTTATGGCATTATTTGGTTTGTAGTCCCTTTGGTAATTGTTCATCAGGCAAATGCTGGTCTTTTAAGTGTTGGGCTAGGTATGTTTGATTTTGCCATCGTAGTACTCGGTTTTATATTCGGCAAACTAGCGGACACAGCCAATAGGCGAACTTTAATATTTTTTGGATTACTCCTGTTCTCGTTATCCGGGATGTTTCTGGGCTTTAATTTTAGTTGGCTGTTTCTGTTATTTGGTTTTCTTTCCACTTCCGGCGATGAAATGGCCAGTATCTCTTTATGGTCATGGTTGCACAAATTAGACAAGAATCATGCCAATAACGGCGTTATTGCCGGTGTTATTAATCTGTCTGATGATTTCGGTTGGATGGTTGGGCCAGCCGCGGCTGGGTTGTTGTATGGCTTGGTCGGACCATCTTGGGCCATTTTGATTGGAGCTGTCCCCATATTTTTAACCTGGATTATTTACCAGTTTATGGTTCGTGGTCAGACGTTGGCTATTGTTAATTTAAACCAAATACCAGCCAAACCACATCGGGCGAGGCATAAAATGTAAGATACACACTCCATGCGAACCGAACGTTCGTCATTGTCGGGGTGACTGGACTCGAACCAGCGATCTCCTGGTCCCAAACCAGGCGCCTTACCAACTGGGCCACACCCCGCTATAGTGCCGCGGGAGGGGCTCGGACCCTCACTCCCTTGCGGGAACAGAATTTTAAGTCCTGCGTGTATACCAATTTCACCACCGCGGCCGCAAAAATTGCTTCACATCTTAGAGCGGGTAATCCGCCGAATCGGCGGATATCCCCACCATGGCAAGTGCCACTAATATCCAATTAGTGTCTGTTGCGATTATTTAAAATCTCACGGAGCGGGTAACGGGAATCGAACCCGTATCTCTACCTTGGCAAGGTAATATAATAACCATTATACGATACCCGCAAGTGTATTTTGTATTTGTTTTTTAAAAACTTCTCTTCCTCTACCTGATTTTAAGAAACGTTCTCTCTGCCGGGCATCCGTTTCGTTAATATAGCTCTCCGCGTAGATTAGTTGTATTGGTCCGCGTATTCTGGTAGTTCTTGTTTTTCCTGCCCGATGATATTGTATTCTCGTTTTCAAATCGGCAGTGTAGCCAACATATAAACTGTTGTCTTTTTGGCAGTGTAATATGTAAACGTAATAATACATAGGAACGCCATTGGAGCGGGTAATCCGCCGATTCGGCGGATATCTCTACCTTGGCAAGGTGGCATAATAGCCATGAACCTGCCGAATCGGCAGGTATACGATACCCGCCTTCGCTGAAGCTTCGGCGGGCAAGCCCGCCATAGGCATTTGACAGATATGAAAAAACGTAGTTGGAAACTACGCATAGTTGTCACGTTTCTTATTATACCGGTTTTTTTGTTTTTGGCAAGGTTTTAAAGAAAGAAAAGAGACCGAAAACGGATGAACTCGTTTTCGGCCTCGTGAACAACCATGGGTCGTGCGTTTTACAATTCCACGCAGGCGTGGTTATTCTTGTTGCTTTCCAACGCCTTCTCGATGAAGGCGATGCCCATGCGGCCATCCTCGACAGTGGCGTATTTGGAGCCGTCCGTACCCGCGTAGGTTCCCGCCTGGTAGGCGCGCACGTCTGCTTCGAAGCAACGATGCAGCCGCGCGAAGGCGTCGTGGAATCCTTCAGGATGGCCGGAAGGAATCGTCGGTTCGGACAACAGGCTGACGGGGATATCTTTGAAGAAACCGTCATGGGCCGATACCGCACCGCGCCAGTAGACGAGATCTGGCTTGCCGGGCAGATGAATGACGATTTTTTCCGCATCTTCCTGTTTCCAAATCAGGGTTCCGATGTCGCCGTTGACTTCAATGCCCAGGTCGTTCTTATGGCCGATGGCGATCTGGGATGCGCGCACCAAAGCTTTGCCGCCGTTGGATAGTTCGCCGTAGACGGTGAAATGGTCGTCCAACTGCCGCCCGGCGACGAAGGTCTCCAGAAAAGCTTGCAGTTTCACGATGTTGAGACCCGTAACGTAGCGCAGTTGCATCAAGGCGTGAGTACCAATATCGCCGCCGCAGCAGCTACCGCCAGCGCGTTTGGGATCAACGCGCCATTCGGCCTGCATGACGCCTTGGTCTTCCGTGCGCCCCGCCAACCAGCCTTGGATGTAGTAGGAATCCACCCAGCGCACCTTGCCGATCAAGCCGGAAGTAACAATGAAGCGGGACAACCGGCTGGTCCAATGGCCAAGATAGGTATGCGCGGTGCAGAAAGGTATCTTCTTTTCATTGACGATCTTGACTAGTTCATCCGATTCTTGCAGCGTTATCGTCAGCGGTTTTTCGCAGAAAACGGGAATGCCCTTAGACAGCGCTTTCTTGGCGGGATCGAAATGGACGAAGTTGGGCGTAACGATCAAGACGTAATCGATGCGCTCGCCCGCAGGCTTCTTCATCTCCTCGTCCAACATTTCGTCGTAATTCTTATAACCCTTAATTGGATACGCCCACGCTTCCGCTTCTTTCATGGCAACAGCGGGATCGGGATGCAGGGCTCCGCAGGTGACGCGCCGCGTTCCATCGAAGAAAATCGCTTTCTGATGCGGATTGACGATAAAAGCGCCTCCGCCTCCACCAACTATACCTACATTTAATACCCTGTTAGACATGAGATGAGTCCTCCTAATACAAGATTTTCTCAACCTCAAGGTTGAGATTTTACTTCAACTCCAACCGTTACAACAAAATTTTTTTTACACCTCCCTCTTTATAGTTTTAAAGGCAAAACAAAAAGCCTTTTTTGTTTAAATGAAAAGATCAAAATTACAGCTTAATTTAGCATAAGTTTAGGATTTTGACAAGGTTTTGGTAATAGGAGGAGGTTTTTGAGTAAAAAAAGTGGGAGGTCCTCTACGAAGAGAAACTCCCATTAGTGCTAAATTAATTTGAAATTACACTTTATTCACCACCCTTTTCGGTGAATTGAGCGTCGAAAGCAATTTTGCTGGATGGAAAATCGATGTTACGAACGAATTCACACGCCTCTTTGGCGCCGAATTCGCGGTCCATTCGGGAATCCTCCCACTCAACGGAGAGTGGCCCGGTATAGCCGACATCGTTCAGAGCCACGATGATTTCTTCGAAGTTTACATCGCCGTGGCCCAGCGAGCGGAAATCCCAGTAGCGGCGTGCATCTCCGAAGTTGACATGGCCGCCGAAAACGCCGATCGTTCCATCACCGTGTCCCCACCATACATCTTTCATATGGCAGTGGAAAATACGGTCACCGAATTTGCGGATGAAGGCGACATAGCTAATACCTTGGTAGGCGAGATGGCTCGGGTCGTAATTGAACCCGAAAGCAGGGTGTTTGCCAACTGCGTTCAATGCGCGTTCGGCGCTGGCGATGTCGAAAGCGATTTCGGTTGGATGGACTTCCAACGCGAATTTGATGCCGAGGTCAAGGAATTTATCCAAGATCGGCCTGAACCGCTTGGCGAAATCGTCATACCCTGCCGTGATCATGTCATCTGTGACCGGCGGGAAACTGTACATATATGGCCAGATCTTACTTCCCGTGAATCCGTTGACCACGCCGACGCCCAAGCGTTTGGCCGCTTCGGCGGTTTTAATAAGTTCTTCTGCCGCGCGTTGCCGTACACCTTCCGGATCCCCATCTCCCCAGACATATGAAGGCAGAATCCCTTTGTGACGTTCATCGATCTGGTCGCAGATGGCTTGCCCGACGAGATGGGTGGATATGGCGAAGACTTTGAGTCCGCTCTGTTGCAACAATTTGGATTTGGCATCACAGTATGCCTGATCCGCTTTTTGGACTTCAAAGTGGTCACCCCAGCACGCGAGCTCGAGACCGTCGTAGCCCCAGTTCTTCGCTCTTGGAGCCAGGGTTTCTAAGGGCAAATCTGCCCATTGTCCGGTGAATAGTGTCACTGGTCTTCCCATGATGTTTTACTCCTCTCGTATAAGAAATATGTTTTACTTTCGCCATACGGCGAAAGTTGAAATCAAATTAAAAGGACAAAATTTCCGTCTACATTACCATAAATGGATAAATTTGTAAAGATGCGGATGAAAAATAAGAAAAATGCCATAAATTAAGGATCTTTTTAATTTTTACCAACTCGTGTAGTATGAAGCTATATGCCTGACTACGCCGTCAACAAACGAGCACGTTTTGACTACGAAATCCTGGAAACTCTGGAAGCTGGGCTAGTTTTGTACGGCCATGAGGTAAAATCTATTAAAACCGGCCACATTAGTTTGAAAAATTCATTTGTGACACTCAAAAATACCGCCGGCGCCGGCACGCCCGAAGCGTATCTGACCTCCTGCCACATCCCGCTCTACAAACACGCCGGCAAAATGGAGTCCTACGAGCCCACGCGGCCGCGCAAACTTTTACTTAAGAGATCACAAATTAAACAACTGATAGGCAAAACCAAGGAAAAAGGCTTGACATTGGTGCCCTTAAAGGTGTATAATAAGCACAGACTGATAAAACTCGCTTTTGGCGTCGGCAAAGGAAAGAAAAAAATTGACAAGCGCGAGAGCATAAAAAAACGGGAGACCGAGCGGAAATTGCAACGATTTAAAAAGCAATACTAAGTTTTTTAAAAAAATCCCGAAAAAAGGGATATTTTTATTAAAAAATTTTTAATTACTAATTTCATAATTTCTAATCAATTCTGCAATTAAATTTAGACATTGCATTAGAAATTAGATATTAGATATTAGAAATTAGACATTTTAAACAAGGGGATGTTTGGATTCGATGGCATGTTCTTGTAAAATACGCGCGAAACCGAGCAACGCTTTGTGCGCTCGTAAAACTCACCAAAGCATCCAATAAGTGCAAAAAACACTTTAGCGAAAGTGCAGGCCGCCTTCTCATGGAAGGTGCCGGCTTTCGTCACCGTCGCCGCTTAATCTTAAGCGCGCGGCCATCCGGTCTGGCAATGACCTGCTAGCCAAATCCCGGGTGTCATTTTTGCAGGCGTAGGTTTGCCGTTGCGGCGTTGGGCAACAAACCGAAATCCTTCAATGCCACGCCACAAGCGCTTTTGCCTTATTTTTAGCTTGTGGTAAAATCCAAATAGGGCTTACGTTTCGTACACGCGTATTTACACGCTTGCCAGACGCGGGTTCGATTCCCGCCATCTCCACTAACTTCTATCATGCGAAGGACATACCGCCGGCCAAAACCGAAACCTCTCATTGAAATATTTCGCATAAACCAGCAGATTAAGGTTCCTGAACTGCGGGTCATTGATGATGACGGCCAAAACATCGGCGTCATGCCGACAGCGCAGGCGTTGCAGCTCGCGCAGGAGCAGGAGATGGATTTGGTGGAAGTTTTTCCCAAAGCCCAGCCGCCGGTGGCAAAAATCACCGACTACGGCCGCATGAAGTATCAGAAAGAAAAGTATCTGCACAAACAAAAAACCCGGCAGAAAAAAGTTGACATTAAGGACATCCGCTTGTCCCTGCGCATCAGTCCGCACGACTTTGACCTGCGCGTCAGTCAGGCGGCGAAGTTTCTGGAAAAGGGACATAAAATAAAAATTGAAATCATCCTGCGCGGCCGCGAGCGGCAGCTGCGCGACAAGGCCACGGAAATTGTAAATACGTTTTATAAAAAACTTGGCGAGAACGAAAAGTTCTCCTTAGCCGTTGAGCAAAACTTGACACGGCAGGTAAATGGCTTTACGATGGTAGTCGTCAATAAAGTGTAGCCCTCAACAACTATGCCAAAAATCAAAACACACAAAGCGACCGCGAAACGCTTTAAAAAAACCAAAAACAACAAACTTCTGATGCGCAAGAGCGGTCAGGATCATTTTAACAGCCGCGAACGCGGCAAAACCACCCGCCAGAAACGGCGCGACGTTGTCATGTCGGCAACGCAGGCAAAAATCATTAAAACATTAATGCCCTATTTATAGTTCATTAGCTTTTTCCAATATTTATGTCACGAGTTAAAAGAGGTACAACCCATGTCAAAAAGCGAAGCCGTCTGATGAAATCGGTCAAAGGCTATACGTGGGGAAGAAAAAATTTGATCCGTCTGGCCAAAACTGCGCAAACCAAAGCTGGCGCGCACGCTTTTACCGACCGACGCGACAAAAAGGGAAACTTCCGCGCGCTGTGGAACATCAAAATCAACGCCTTTGTCCGCGCGCACGGGCTGTCGTATTCGCAATTCATTTCCAAGCTCAAAAAAAACAATATCTCCCTGGACCGCAAGGTGCTGGCAGATTTAGCCGTCAACAATAAAAAAGTGCTGTCTAACATCATCACGCAGCTGAAATAGTCCGGTTTTTTTATATCCCTCTCATGAATATTGTTACCATTCTCCAAACGGTCGTTGCCATTTTATTGATAGCCGTTATTTTGCTGCAAAATAAAAGCGCCGGCGTGGGCGGAGTTTTCGGCGGCGGCTCAGGCGAAACGTTTCGCACCGAAAAACGCGGTTTGGAAAAAAAATTATTTCAGGCAACCATCGCGCTCGCGCTGCTTTTCATCGGGTTAGCGCTCGCAAACATTCTGCGCGCGTAATTTTTTTCTTCTTTCGTGTCAGATAATACTCCTTTCCACTTACTCATAGGTATGTTTACAAAATTCATTCGGGTGAGCCGGCGTTTTTTTGCGAACCGCCGGCAGCGCCGTGCCGCCGCCGGGCGCAGTACTGACGTAAAACTCATTTTTAAGCTCAACAAGTCAAAGATACCCAACCTGCGGCAGTTGAAATATTTGGGTCGTTTTTTAAGCACGCGCGAGCGCCGTACCATTCAAATTGCGCTGACAGCCATTGTCATCAGCGTGGCAGCGCTGAGTGTAAATTTCTACCGTACGCACATCACGCTCGGACCCGCGCGCGGCGGTTCGTACACGGAGATTTTAACCGGTACGCCCAACTTCATTAACCCTCTGTACGCGTCTATCAACACCGTGGACAGCGATTTGGCTTCGCTCATATACTCTGGCCTTTTGAAGAGAAACAACGACAACGATTTGGTTCCCGATTTGGCGGAAAAGTTTGAAGTCAGTCCGGACGGTAAAACCTACACGTTTTATCTCAAACATGATGTCGTCTGGCACGACGGCAAGCCATTCAGCGCCGATGATGTCGTGTTCACCTTTCAGGCGCTGACAAACTCGGCCTACGCGAGCCCTTTACAGCGCAGCTTTGATGGTATCGCCGTTGCCAAGGCGGATGATTTTATCATCATTTTTACGCTTACCGAACCGTACGCGGCGTTTCTGGAACTGCTCACCGTCGGCATTCTGCCGTCCGGCCTCTGGCAGCAGATTCAGCCGCAAGCGGCTCGCTTGGCTGATTTAAACAGCAAGCCGGTCGGTGCCGGTCCGTACGTTTTTAAATCACTGACCAAAGACAAGGCCGGCGCCATTCGTTCCTACGAGCTGGAGGCAAACGAGCGCTACTTTGAACGCCCGCCCTACATCCAGACATTGACATTTAAATTCAGCCCGAATTTTCAGGAAAGTATCAACGCGCTCAACGAAGGGCGGGGCGACGGCGTGGATTACATGCCCAAAGAAAAAAGCGGCGAGGTTGTCGCGCAAAATAATTACAATCAGTATTATTTGAATCAGCCGCAGTTCACCGCCCTCTTCTTTAACCAGAATAATTTGGGCGATGCGGCTGATGCCCGCGTTAAACAGGCGCTCGCCCACGCGCTGGACAAGCAGGCATTCATTCAATACCCGCAGTACACAAGCGTCATTGATTCGCCAATTCTGCCCATTTTCAGCGATTACTACCGTGCTGACATCAAACGCTACGACTACGATTTGAATACGGCAAACAAACTGCTAGATGCAAGCGGCTGGAAAATCGTTGAGGTAGCGGCGCCGGAACCGCCGGCAACCACTACCGAAGAAACAGCGGACACTGTTTCCGTTGCCGCGGCCAAGCCTGCCATTGAGGCCGGGACGTGGCGCAAAAAAGGCGACACGTTTTTACAGATAACCATTACGACCGTTGACCAGCCCGAAACCGCCGCCCTAGCCGATTTCATTAAGAAATCCTGGGAGGCGCTGCACATCAAGGTAACGGTTCTGGCCGTTCCGCCGCAAACCATACAGACCGATGTTATCAAACCGCGGAGTTATCAGATTTTGCT
>MFGL01000025.1:31574-41418 GCA_001778285.1 Candidatus Falkowbacteria bacterium RIFOXYC2_FULL_47_12 | reverse complement strand
GTATCCTTTTTGGCATTCGTCGCAAATCAGCGCGAACGGTCTCAACCTTTCAAACTATAGCAATAAAAAAGTTGACGCCCTGCTTGAGGATGCGCGTATTACCACTGATAGCGCGGTGCGCAAAGATAAATATCGTCAATTTGAAGATGCCATCATCAATGATTTTCCGGCGATTTTTCTCTACACGCAAAAGTATCCCTACCTGCAAACCAAAGCCGTCAAAGGCTTTGCTATACAAAGCATTACCGTGCCTTCCGACAGATTCAGCAACATTACTAATTGGTATATAAAGACCAGCAAACAAATTGTCTGGTAATAGTTGCCCCCCCCCTGCCTTGGTGGCGGAATTGGTATACGCGCATGCTTCAGGAGCATGTGAGAGCAATCTCTTGGGAGTTCGAGTCTCCCCCAAGGCACATATTTTTTTCACAAATGATTTACTCTCTCTAATTTATTAGTCTAATTTATTAATTTTAACTCAATTATTTTTCTAGCCATTGCAATGAGCCACTTCGCCAGCTGGCGGAGTGCGCGTGCCGTGGCATGATTTTAACATATGATTTTTCGAAGAACAACCCGCGGGGAAAGCGTCCGCGGCGGCCTGCGCCGCGCACAACATACGGCGACTAAGCCCGTTGCCGCTACCAGCCAGGGAACGATTTCAAAGTATCGCCCCAAAAACAGCCCGGTCGCCCGCGCGCATCGTTTCGCCGGCGGCTCGCAGCCAACATTTCATACAGCGGCCAACAGGCCACTGCCGACATCCGGCAGCGGTCTCAAAATTTATCCGCTCGGCGGACAGGAAGAGGTGGGGCGCAACTGCACGGTTTTTGAATATGATAACGACATCGTTATTTTGGACATGGGCTTGCAGTTCCCCGACGAAGACATGCCCGGCATTGACTACATCATTCCCAATGTTTCAAGTCTCAAGGGCAAAGAAAGAAATATCCGCGGCGTCATCTTCAGCCACGGACACCTTGACCACATCGGCGCCGCACCGATTCTTTTGGAACAACTCGGCAACCCGCCGATTATCGGCCGCAACCTTACGCTCGCCATGATCAAACACCGCCAGGAAGACTACAAGCGCGGCACGACAAAAAATTTAAAGACGATTCCTATCCATAACATCAGCCAGGTTATGCAGTTGGGAAAATTTACCGTCAAATTTTTCCGGGTGGAACACTCCATCGTTGACGCGGTCGGCGTGATACTGCAAACGCCGCACGGCACGGTCATTCATCCGGGCGATTGGACCATAGAAGACGACCCGCTCAGCGGCGAACGCATCGACTACGAACACCTCGCGAGCCTCCCCTCGCCGCGCATCCTGATGCTGGAGAGCCTGGGTGTGGCCTACACCAAAGAACGCATACCCGTAAAGGTAACGTTGGCCAACTTGGAAAAACTCATCTCCGAGGCGCCGGGGCGCATCATCATCGGCACCTTTGCCTCGCAATTGGAGCGTATTACGCAGCTTTTAGCCTACGCTGAAAAAATCGGCAAGAAAGTCGCGCTGGACGGCTACAGCATGAAGATGAACGTCAAAATCGCCCAGGAGCTCGGCTACATTCCGGCGCATAAAAATATTTTGATTCCCGTTGAAGACATTCACAAGTATCCGGAAAATAAAATTCTTCTTATCTGCACCGGTGCGCAGGGAGAAGCAAACGCCGTGTTCGCGCGCATCGTCAACGGCAGCCACCGCTCCGTGACGATTAAAAAATCAGACGTGGTTGTCTTTTCCTCTTCGGTCATTCCCGGCAACGAGCGCAGCATCCAAAAAATCAAAGATCAGATTTACCGCTTGAGCGACAACGTCATTCACAATGATATCATGGATGTGCACTCCGGCGGACACGCCAACGCCGAAGACATCAAAAGAGTTCTCCACCAAATCAAGCCGGATTACTTTCTGCCGGTGTATGCCCACTACTTCATGTTGGTGGAGGCAAAAAAACTCGCTCTGCGCGAAGGGTTTCGTGACGACCAGGTTTTTGTATTGGAGAACGGCCAAATTATTGAATTTGCCAGAAACAAAAAACCGCAGGTGCTCAAAAAGAAAGTGAATACCGACTATGTCATGGTGGACGGCCTGGGCATCGGCGATGTCTCTGAAGTGGTCTTGCGCGACCGGCAGGTCATGTCCGAAGACGGTATGCTCGTCGTGATAGCGACCATTTATTCCAAGACCGGCAAATTGGTCGGCAATCCCGACATTATTTCGCGCGGCTTCATTTACATGAAAGACAACAAAGATTTGGTTGAAAAAACGCGCAAAAAAATTACCGAAATTGTTATGTCCGGCGACACAAAATCACGCGCCAAAGCCGACGAGAACTTCATAAAAAATAAATTGCGCAACGACTTGGGACAATTTCTCTTTCAAAAGACTAAGCGCCGTCCCATGGTACTGCCGGTGATTATTAAGGTGTAGATTGAATTGACCCGCCCGCCTCATTCTGGTATACTAAAAAAGACCATTTACCGGTCTTTTTTAGTTAGGGAATAAAAACGTATTTCAAAAAATTTCAAAAAAATCGGCATCAATCTGCTTATCTACGGCCTGCAGGCCGTCTATGTCATCGTACGTACGCTTTTTGTCGCCGTACACAACATTGTCTTGACGCCGCTCCTTAGCATTGGCAAAAAACTCTTTGGCTCCCTGACGCTCAAAGTGTACGGGCAGTACGTCATCCTGAAGTCAAAACTGGCCGCGCGCAACGGCCGGCGTCTGAAAGCTCTGCTCAAAACCAACGTCGTTATGCACGCAGTCATTGTTGTTATCAGCATTGCGACGCTCTTTTTTAACATCGCCTTGAGCAGCCAAAAGACCTTTGCCGCCGACGAAACCGGTCCCAAACCGGCTCTTTTTTACCTCATCCAGAGCGAGTTTGAAGACGACCAAGAGCTCGTTACCGAAACCTTCAGCGCATCGCCAGTCATCACGCCTGAGGAAGAAAATTATCTGCGCAACTTAGGCAGCGTGCGCGTCCAGCAGCAGGTTGAGATGCGGCCACCCGACGAAAGCGTGCCGGCCGGCGCCGACAGTTTAGTGCAGGGCGGCACGTCAGTGGTGCAGCAAAACATCGCCAAAACCAACAAAGTAAAACGCCAGCGTGAAACGATTGTCTCCCATACGGTTCAGCCTGGTGAAACCGTTTCCACTATCGCTCAGGAGTATGAAATCAGCGTCGCGACCATCTTGTGGGAAAACGACCTCAACGCCTACTCGGTTATTCGCCCCGGACAAAAACTTGCGATTCTGCCGACCTCGGGAGTTTCCTATGCCGTCAGCCGCGGCGACACGCTTGCCGGTATCGCCGCCAAGTACAGCGTTGCCGCCGACGAGATTGTGGAGTTTAATAAAATTGTTAATTCGGATTCTCTGCGTGTCGGTCAAAAAATTATCATCCCCGGCGGACAGCGGCGCTATACCGCGCCGACCCCGGTCAGCTACTCGGGACTCGCTGCGCTCAAAAATATCGTTGTGCCGCCGTCGGCTGCAGCCGCCAGCGGCAATAAGATGAACTGGCCGACCGAGGGCCACCGCATTACGCAGTACTACAGATGGAGCCACCACGCCATTGATATCGGCAACCCGATCGGCAAACCGATTTACGCCGCGGACGCCGGCACGATTGAGTTCGCCGGCTGGGGCACGGGCTATGGCAATGAAATCGTCATTGACCACGGCGGCGGCAAGAAAACCCGCTATGCCCATGCCTCCCGGCTCTTCGCAGGCAAAGGCGATACGGTCAGCAAGGGTCAGACTATCGCGGCCGTGGGCTCAACCGGCAATTCTACGGGGCCGCACCTGCATTTTGAGGTCATTATCAACGGCATCAAGTACAATCCGCTTGACTACGTTAAATAAATGATGCTAATCTGCGAATAAATACTAATCAGCAAATTGCGAATAAGTGTATTCATAGTATTAGCAATTCGCAGATTGGCGTAGCATTCGCTGATTAGCATAACAATATTTTATGCATATTATCATCGGCATTCTCATGATAATCGCCGGCGCGCTCATCACCGTGTATTCGGAAAAAATGCTCAACGCGTTCGGCGCCATCGCCTGGTTTGAACGCTACCTCGGCGTTGAGGGCGGATCACGGCTGGGCTACAAGCTCGTCGGCATTTTTGTTTTTTTTCTCGGCGTGCTGGCGCTCACGAATTTAATTCAGGGATTTCTGCTCTGGGCGCTCTCGCCGCTTCTGGGACTGGGAAGAGGGGGAGCATAAAAAATAATTCAATACTCAATACGAATAAAGGGCCGTTAGCTTAGCTGGTAGAGCGCCGCGTTTGCAACGCGGAGGTCGCCGGTTCAAATCCGGCACGGTCCACCATATAAAAAACAACCTTGCAATAGTCAGGTTGTTTTTATTTTATCCAAATTTTTTTAAACCAATTTATCCCAAACCATTAGGCCACCGAAAGATAAAAATATCAAAAATATTGTTATTTTGCGCCAAATTTTTATTTTTTTATGAACCGAGCGGCTAAAAACGTCGCGATGGGCACGGCTAAAACTAAACCGATACTGCCGGTAAAAGTTCTGACTATCTCCGTGGCAATCATTTCGTTGTCGATTATCTGATTAAAAGTCAAAAACGGCGGTTGTTTAACGCTAAATAAAATAAGTAGCGGCAAAGAAGCGCCGGCGTAAGCTAAAAACAAAGTGTTAACCATTGAGCTTAAATGCGAAATTCCCACTCGCATGGCTTGATGGTAAATTTGATTTTTTGTCAGTCCAGGGTTTGATGCCTTTAATTCTTTAACTAAGGCTACTTGAGAAATTATTACATCATCTAAAACACCTAGGGTGCCGATGATAATACCGGCCAGCAAAAGACCTTTGATATTGATGTTGCCGCCCGCAAGCCCAACCAAATACATCGCTTCTTCGCTCGCAAAACCCGTTAATTTTGCGATGGCCGAAAACCAGACGGATAACAAGCCGGTAATTACCAAAGAAATTAAAATAGCGAAAACAGCGATCGTTGACGTTCGCTTAAATCCTTCCGTAATGTAGACGGCTAAAATTAAGATAAAGAATGAGCCGATAATACTAATTAGGAGCGGGTCGCTGCCGGACAATATTTTAGGAATAATAAATTTCAAAATAATCAAAAAAGTTAATAACAAGACAATCAACGCCCGCAACCCTTTTAAACCGCCGACGGCGATTACAATTAAAGCAAATAAAAACGCCAGCCAATAAATGGGATTGGCGCGGGAAAAACCAATCACATAAAAATTTTTCTCTCCCTCCGGTCCGGGGCTGTAATTGACCAAAACTTTATCGCCGATCGTATACTCGCTCGCGGACAAAACGTCAAATTTTGTTCCGTCAAAAATTATCTCCCTGTCTTTCCAGTCCCCCTCAAGCCCTTGGAGTGTTAATTTTTGTTGGATGGAAATTGAGCCGTCATCGCGCGTAATGTTTTTTTGTTCAATAATTTCCACGACCCTAGCTTTAAAAATTTCTTCACTTTTTTGCTCCGGATTATTTTGCGCGAATAACAGTGCGGACGGTAAAAAAAGAAAAGTAAACATTAATATTATGGTTTTAAATTTCATATTTTTACTCTTTAATAATTTTGATCGCTTTCCCGTTTATTAAAGCGTCGGCGATTTTTTTGTAAGCCGAATAAAGAATTCTTTGATAAGTGCTTTGCGAGGTGCGCATTTTGCCGGCCGCTGTTTGCTGTTCCAAATTATTAATATGGCGCAAGCGATAAGCTTCCATCTCTTCGGTGGTTAATTCCACAATTTCAAGCTCCCGCATCGGCACGCCTTGAGGTTTAAAATAAGTGATGTTAGGGTTAAAGCTGATTTTGCGGCAAAGTCTTGGCCTAGACATATTATTTATTCTGCGATAAAAACCGCCGCCGCAATCACGGTCGTCCATAAACCGCTTTTGTGCGCTTCGGCGGATTGAGTTATGTTAGTTGTTTTAAAAATATAGCCGGACGCTTTATACTCCTGTTCTCTTTCTTCCCAGGCAGTGTCAGAATTAAATTCTATGCCTAAGGTCGTGGCCAGCATCGTCGCCGCCAAATCTTCCGCGTACTCTCCGGCTTTTTCTCCCTTTTCTCCGAAAGCATGATGCTCGGAAAGATAGCCGTATTGGTCGCCATTTTTAGGAATAGCTAACCCGATGGACGCGGAAATTAGCCTATTTAGTTCGTTGCTTTCATTTCTAGCCATGACGCAATAGGTTATTTCCCCGGGATTTAACAATTTTACGCCCTCGTCTTTGGAAATCATTTTACAATTTGGCGGAAAAATAGAAGAAACGCACACTAAATTGCATTTTTCAATGCCCGCGTCCCTTAAAGCCAACTCAAAACTGGCTAACTTATCTTTGTGCGCGCCGACTCCTTTAGTTAAAAAAATTTTTTGGGGTATCATATTTTTTACAAATTATTGCTTCTTAATATTGAATAAAATTGAATAAATTTAATAATAATGCTACTCTTTCATTGAAAGAAGGCTACCCGGCCCCTTTTTTATGAAGAGGCCGGTTCCTGTGCCTTCTTTTATTTTTTCTGGTCTTTCAACGCGGCTTTTTCCTCGCGAACTGCGGCTAGTTCTTCGGTAAGCGCTTTTTCCTCGTCTTCCAAAGCGGCCAGTTCGTTCTTAGGGGAAATAAATCTCCTAAAGCCGAAGCCATAACCGCCACGGCAACCCCAGCCTTGCCTTAAACCGCCTCCGCAGAAACCTAAACTTCGGCCAATTCTTGGGCCATATCCCATCGGACCAGTTCCATTTAATCCTGACATATATTTTTTCACCCCCTTTCTTAATTTTATAGGCAGTTCGGCCTTGAGCCACTGTCTATTATGAATATACACCCATAATAATTTCCTGTCAATATCAGTTTAATTCGCAAAATAAAAAACAGCTTAGGCGTCCATCAACTGTTTTTATTTTTTAACCTTAAATTATTTTATCCCAAACCGTCAGACCGCAGAAAAAAAGGAAAGTAAAAAAAATCAAAAGCATGATTATTTTGCGCCACAGCCGCGCCTGAAACTCTTTTGGCAATAATTTATAATTCATCCAGTTGACCAACGCGATATGGACGACCATGGCAAAGGCGTTGATGACGGCGCCCAGTATGATTAAAAATTGCGGCTCGTATATGTTAAATAAAAATAAAATTACGCCAAAAGTGATTTGCGCCCAGACAAAACAAAAGTAAATTTTTGACAAATTAATGCGTCCTTCCGGGTGTATGCCTAATCTTTTTAAAGCTAAATTTTCCGCCATAATGCGCGAGGTGGAATCCATAATGCCTAATTGCGTTTGAAAAAGCATTACAGACACTATAAATAAAAACAACATTCCGACCCAAGGCGCGAGCAAACCGCCGATAGCCAGCCCCTCGTTAATGACAAATAAAATTCCTTGCGCGTTCGTCGGATTGCCAAAAGTAGTGGCATAGGCAAGGAGCATTAATAAACATATCGCCAGCGCGCCTAAAAACCAAAATACCAATAGATGCTCCAAACTTATTTTACGCCACCAGGCGCGAAAACGGCTAATGCTTACTTCATTGATCTCAAAATTCTCGCCGGTTAATTTTACCGTCTGATGCTCGCGGATGTCGCGAAACAGCCCGGCGATTTTTTGCGCGTGATAACCCATGCCGTAGCCTTTTTCCCGAATGTAAATTGACTGCGTCAGGTTTAAATTACCGCCCGCGCCGGCGTAGGCGAACGCGCCCAAAAAAACCGCCAAGCTCATGCCCGAAGGCCAAAATAAAAACCCGTCGCCGATACCCGCTATGCCTTGCCCGAGCGCGAGCCAATCAACGCCGCGCGCGATGATAAAAGTCAAAACTAAAATAAACGGGATGCCTAAAATAATAATTATTTTAGTGATATGCTCCATCATCGCGTACACTGTTTTGCCAATACTTAAAATCAACCCGATTAAAATTAAAAAAATAATCGCCACCCATTTAAAATCAGTAATGCCAAAAACAAAACTAAACACTTGCGCGCTCGCGGCAATAATTCCGGGCAGGCCGAAGCCGATAAAAGTAGAAGCGATAAACCATAGTGGCGCGAGGCGCCATAATTTGTTCATTCCGACAAAAACCGATTCGCCTTTAACCAAAGCATAGCGCTCTATTTCCATATTGATAAAATACTGGCAAGTAATGCCTAATACCGCGCCCCAGGCAATGCCTAAGCCGAAATTGGCAGATAAATACGGCCATAAAATTACCTCGCCCGACCCCAGGCCTAGGGCGAGGATGATGAAACTGGGTCCGAGGAGTTTGGAAAATTTTATTGGAGCGGGGAATTGTTTGGACATAAGATATGTTAGTTGGCGGTGTGATAGTATTGTATCATACTGCCAAAAAAATAGAACCACAGCGCAGTCATTGATACACAGAAATTTTGTAAAAAACTATTTGCAAAAAATAGAATCGTGATATAATTATACACAGGATCGTTTACGATCAAGCGGGAGAGTCGACTTCCGCACCACTGTACGCTTCTGCGGACACAAAAAATTTTCCAAGGAGGCGGTGAAGGCGTACGCTACTATGGCAACAAAAAAGAAAAAGGGAAAGAAGAAGAAATAGCTTCATTTCATAAAACAGCCCTGATTCACGTCAGAGCTGTTTTTGCATTTTAGGATTTGATTCTTTGCGCTGCCGCTGTCGCTAACAATCCAGTCAATACGAGTTGCAAAAGCGGGCTTAAACCAAGACCAAAAATCGTCGGCATCAGGTCGCTATACGTCCACTGATGAAAAATATAAACGGCTTTATATTCAATAAATGAAATTACTGAGATACGCCGTCAAGGTAAATATGGCGATGACTTTGGCTTTGGCCCGCATATTTAATATTACTTAACTGACATCGCTCCGGCACTGAACCGCGCGAACTCAAAGAAAATAAAGCTGAAAAAAATCACCATGATAATCGGCGCGGCGATTGACAAATAATTTCTCTTGCCCGGACGGAAATATTTAAGCGACAGGGAGTTGGCGACGACGGAAATTGAGCTTAAAGCCATGGCTAAACCGGCCAATTCCGGTTTTAAGATTAAGCCGGCGAAAGCGAAAACTCTGGCCGCTATGGGAATGCCGATGACGTTATAAAACAAAGCGAAAAACATGTTTTGTTTTATTTTCGCCATGGTCTCTTTGGACAATTGAATGGCGCTGACCACATCGTTCAGATCGTTTTTGACGATGACGATGCCGCCGGTTTCCATGGCCACATCCGTGCCCGAACCCATGGCCAGCCCTAAGTCGGCTTGAGCCAAGGCGGGCGCGTCGTTGATGCCGTCTCCGACCATGGCTACTTTTCTGCCCCCGGCTTGCAACTTTTTAACTTCATTGGCTTTGTCTTCGGGCAAAACTTCCGCGAGTATGTTGGCGATGCCGATTTGCGCGGCAATGGCTTTGGCCGTGCGCTCGTTATCGCCGGTAATCATGTAGATTTCAATACCCATTTTTTTAAGTTTGGTCACGGCTTCTTTGGATGTTTCTTTAACCGTATCGGCTACGGCCACGGCGCCGATTATTTCCTGGGTTGTAGATAGCGTCATGACGGTTTTGCCCTGTTCTTCCAATTTATTTATTTTTCTCCTGATTTTTTCCAGGTCTAAATTGGCAATGTCAGTTATCATTTTGGCGTTGCCGAAGAAATATTTTTGGCCGTCAAGTTCGCCCGTTACACCCTGGCCGGGTATGGCCTGAAAATTTTTGACTTCGCTTAAGCTGATGTTTTCCTCTTGGCTGTAGCCGTAAATGGCTTCGGCCAAAGGATGCTCGGATAATTTTTCCATACTGGCCGCGACCGCGA
>MFGL01000025.1:16109-31547 GCA_001778285.1 Candidatus Falkowbacteria bacterium RIFOXYC2_FULL_47_12 | reverse complement strand
AGGTTAAAATATCCGTAACTTCCGGCTTGCCCTTAGTCAGCGTGCCGGTTTTATCAAAGATAATAGCTTTGATTTTACAAGCCGCCTCCAGCGGCTCGCCGCCTTTGACTAAAATGCCGTACTCCGCTCCTTTACCCGTGCCAACCATAATGGCGGTCGGCGTCGCCAGACCCAAAGCGCAGGGGCAGGCGATAACGATAACGGCCGTAAAGGCCATTAAAGCAAACGCCAAGCTGGATCCCAAAAAGAAAAACCAGATAGCAAAAGTCATAATCGCGATGGCGATGACGATGGGCACGAAGCGGGCGGAAATGGCATCGGCGAAAGCTTGAATCGGCGCTTTTGACCCTTGCGCCTCTTCCACCACGCGGATGATTTGCGCGAGCGCTGTTTCCGCGCCGACTCTGGTGGCTTCAAACTCAAAACTGCCGTTTTTATTAATGGTCGCGCCAAAAACCATATCGCCCGGGTGCTTTTCCACCGGAATGCTCTCGCCGGTTAGCATGGATTCGTCCACGGCCGAGCCGCCTTTGATGATTTTGCCGTCAACCGGAATTTTTTCGCCCGGCCGCACGACGATAATGTCGCCTTTGACTACTTCCTCAATCGGAATGTCTTTAATCGCGCCGGCGCGATTAACGCGCGCGGTTTTGGCCTGCAGGCCCATTAATTTTTTTATGGAATCGGAAGTCTTGCCCTTAGCCCTTGCTTCCAGCCATTTGCCGAGCGTGACGAAAGTAATCAGAAAAGCCGCGGTTTCAAAATACAGCTCGGGAATTTTTGCTCCCGCGAGGCCGATCAGCGAACCGGTTTGCCTGAAATAGATAACGAAATAAATTAAACTGTAAAGGTAAGCGGTGGAGGTGCCGATGGCTATAAGGCTGTCCATATTAAAGGTTTTCATTTTCAGCGACGACCACATGCCCTTATAGAAACCGTAGCCGATGATGAATTGAACCGGCGTGGCTAATAGTAAAGAAACGATGCCGAAATAAGGCGGGAGTGAATTAACACCCGGCAGCCACTTAAAAAAATCTAGTAACATGAAATACAGCATGGGTAAACTTAAAATCATGCTGATGAGAAATTTTTTACGGTAGCCGGTTATTTCCGCCCGTCTTTTTCTGGCTTCAAATTCCGTATCGCGAGCGTCAACTATTACGGCTTTATAGCCGGCCGCTTTTACGGCCGCGATCAAGTCGGCCGCAGTGGCTTTCGTTTCGTCAAACAGGACGGAAGCTTTTTCCGCGGCAAAATTAACGTTGCCCTCTTTAACGCCCGGAATTTTTTTTAGCGAACGCTCAATGATGCTGGCGCAGGAGGCGCAGTGCATGCCGGAAATACTCAGTTTAATGTTTTTAATATCCATAAATTTATTTATTAATTTTTATTGCGCGTTTCTGTTAAAGATAACCACGCTTGAATAGTGTAGCCAGTACCGGCAAGCACCTGTTTAATTTCTTGTTTGGCAATTTCGCGGCTCGCGATAATTTCCGTAGCGCCGCTTGCTTCATCAACGCGCGCCTCGCTGACACCAGCGATTTCTTCTATTTTCATCTTGGTCAGCTTAGCGCAAGAAGGACAATGAAATCCCTTAATTATTATTTTAATTGAAGTCATATTGTTTTGTTGTTTTAATGTTTTTTTGCAACTCATTGTACTTTAATAATACCACGCGGCACGCCCATCGCACAGGTAATGGGGTAGTCGCCGGTTTTTTGCGGAGTAAAATTCATCACGATAATTTTACCGGCCTGCAGATATTCCGGCTTTTCGTAAAGACCCGGCACCACAATCGTACTCATACAGCCATAACCGTTTTCCTTAACGTCAATTTCCAGTTTTACCGGTTTACCTGCCTGTACCACAAACGAATTGGGTTCAATATCAGCATCATAAGTATAGGATGTTTTTAATACTTGCGCGCCTTGGCTGTCTGAAAGTGCGACAGAGTTAGTATCGCTGTTTGTCTGCCCGCTGTTTAGCGCAAACGGCTTACGCGTTCCGCCCGCCTGTGCTGAAGCTCCGGCGGGCAAGCCGCAACCGCAACCGCCCGCCTGTGCTGAAGCTCCGGCGGGCAAGCCGCTTGAGCCGCAAGTGCTTCCCTGAGCAGTCTGCAAAGTAAAACTACTATTGAGATTTACTGCGCTTGATTTTGCGCCCGGTTCAACAACATTAAAACTGCCCGTGTACATTCCCATACTGCAGGAAAATTTAATCTGGCCAGCCTGCGCGGGCGTGAACTTAATAACATTTTGGCCCGGCTTTAAGTTAAAACGCAAATTCAGGGACGGCACAATCAGGCTGGAAGCGCAGGAATATGGCGCTTGCGCGTCAATCAGCCAGCGCACGGGAATGCCTTTTTGGATGGTAAAACTGCGCGGCGAGTAACCGGAATTTCCCTCAGTCATCCGCACAACCTGCGTGCCGTTTTCTAATGTTACGTTAGGGTCGGCCGCGGCTGTTTTGTTTTGCGCCGCGTTAACTGATGGATTAAAATTCCAGCCAAGCAAACGCGCCCCGTTGCCAAAATTGAAAAGCGCCAGTGCGATAACCACCAGTCCCGCGAACTTAAAAAACCGTTTGGCAAATACGCCTTTTACTATTGAAGTAATGCCGCCTACGCTTAAAAGTCCGGGCGCGGTGCCTAAAGCAAAAATTCCCATAATCAGCGCGCCGGAAACAAAACTGCCGCTGGAAATTGCGTACAACTGCATGGCTTGCGTAAAGCCGCAGGGCAGAAAAAAAGTTAAAGCGCCCGTCATAACCGCTTGCTTGTGATTATACTCCTGCACATGATTTTTTATGCCGAACAAGCGGCTGACGCTTTTAGGCAAAGTGAATTTCCAATTTGTCAGCCAAGGAAAAACATCCACCAGTTGCAGACCGACAATGAGCATCACGGCGCCAACAAAGAGCGTTAATAATCCGGTTGCGGTATTGGATAACTGCAAAGCGCTGCCAACGAGTCCGAGCAGCCCGCCAAGTAAAGCGTAACCGATAATACGGCCCAGATTAAAGTAAAGATGCGGCCGGAACTTTTGCCAGGTACTCGCTTCCGGATGCGCTTCGGCGTGGCGCGTGGCAATGCCTAAAACAATTCCGCCCACAAGCGCCATACAAGTAGAAAAACCGGCGGTAAGGCCAACCAGCAAAACGACGGGCAAACTAAAAGAACTTGAGGCCAAACTGGCGCCCAAATTTAGGACGCCAAAATTTTTAAGTACCAGATACGCGAGGATAAAGATAAAGAAAACAGCCCCTAAATCCTGATAGTCGCTCAAATTATGATTAAGCCATGTTTTTGGTTTGGCCATGCCGATTTCATAGCCGGCGGCGCGAATGGCTTCCGCCACTTCGTTGTCGTTTGGTTTTTGCTCGTGATAAAAAATATCAACGCCGGCGCGCGCCACGCTTGCTTGTGAACGCGTAACCTCCGAAATTTGAGACAGCTTTTCTTCCACGAGCATTTCGCAGGAACGGCAATGCATGCCCTTGATAGGCAAATATATTTTTTGTTGCTTAATGTTAGATGCCATAAGAATAAATTTTTAGTTATTAAATACAAAAACGCCCAAGTATTCTCACTCAATATTAACAAACCCCATCATTAGAGTTTTATTGAATGATAATATTTAGGCGTAAAGTTTAGGATGCAAAATGCCTTGAGAAAATAAAGAGTTAAAATAGTTAAAAAATTTTTCCAGCGTCCTTTTCTTTTTGTAATAATGGTACCAATACGCTAAACGAGCCGCCGCGCTATCCGCTAATTTTTTTAAACCAAAACTTGCTATTATAACTACTGCCGCAATCAGCGTTAATAATTCCACTGTCGGCAAAGCGGAAAACATTTGTTTCCAAGAACTGATGTGATCCATGACGCTCATCGGGCACAGCGACATCGCTTCGCCCATAAACGGACAGGGGGTTTTCGCGTCAGCTATCATCTGGCTCATTCCCAGTTGCACGCCAAAACTAGCCATGATAATGAATATGGCTAAGAGAATGATTCGATTATGGCGAATGAATAATTTCATAATGATTTATGATACCATGGGCATAGTTACGGGTCAAATAAATTTTAGTACTCCGGAATATTATTTAAAACCGCGTCGCTAATGGGAATATACCGGCCGCCCCGATTTTCATATTCCTCCAGCGTAAGCCAGCGTTTGTACAAAGCGTCGCCGGATTTTTCCAATAGATAAACCGCGTCTTTAGACCCTTTAACCGGCTGGCCGACCATGAATTCAAACAAGCCGTTTTGGCCGATGTCCACCGCAAAAGTCAAACGCACCGCGCCGTAAAATTTTTCCCCGTGCCAGTTGCGGATAATCAGGTCGTGCCCCTGCAAATAATAAGCTTCGTAAATACAAATCCGATCGCTCGCCGCGTAGCCGCCGCGCTCCTGCGTGTGTTCGTCAAAAATTAAATCTTGGCCGTTCTCCTGATAAGGGTGAACCATCGGCATAGTCTGGCCCGGACAGCGTCCGGCCACGCCCAGCACGTTTTCATAAAAAATGGTTCTGATCACATTGTAACCGCCAGCGGTCGCGTCTAAAGCATTCAGTAATTCCGGCGAAGGGCAAAGCGGCGTTCGTTGGTACGCGCCCAGTGTTTCTAAAAATTTGGTGGAGCGGGAACAGCGCTGGCCGTTGATTCCCAAAAAATCCCTGTTTTTAATTTCCAGATAACTGTAATAATTATTTACATAGTTTAAATATTTATCCGCGTTCCAGCTAATTGCCTCCGTAAATCCCGAGTTTATTCCTTCAAAATTTCCTCCCAAATAATACGTTTTACCTTCCCACTCCAGAAAAGGCCGGCCGCCGTGATTCCATTGGGCTGAATCAATATTTTGCCCGGTAGAAAAATTTTGCTCGCCGGCCGGAAAATAAGCGTCGGCATAGGGCAGCCACTTGTCATTTTCCCGGCGTTCGTAATAGCCGTTACTGGAAAAATTAAGCGGATTGCCGGGGTTGTTCACTTCAATTAGATGTTTAAAATAATTCTGCGAATTGACCGGTTGCCAACTGTCCTGCCCGCCGCCAAATTCGCCGTAAACCCCGCCGGTTTTGCCCATCAGCCACAAAGGATGGGTACTGATGCTCACGTAAGGAGTAACAACCGCGATGCCGCGCTCATCGTCTTCGTCTGCCCGGTAATATTTATTTAAGCCGAACCCGAATATAATTGAACTGTTTGGAGACCGGCCGCCCTGGCGCGTAAAAGTTCCTAATAAGCCGCCGTAAACGATGTCTTTTTTCATCACATAAATGCCCGCGTCTTCAAAAGCGGTGTAAAGCCCCTCGGTAAAATTTACGTATTCGTCCAAATTAAGGCTGATGCCGGTATGGACAGTCACCGGCTGAAACCCGGACATTGTTTCGGTGCCGTACTGGCTCTGGTTGGCGCTTAGTATATCAGCAGCGGTTAAATTATATCCATTGTTAATCAGCCAGAGCTGGTCTTGTTCGCTTAAGCCCTCTCTTTTTATCCTATCTAAATCATCCAGCGTATAGCCGCTTTTTACCAGTTTATACATATCCGCCATGTCGTAGCCGCGGTCAGTAAGCCACTGAAAACTTAAAGAGCTGTACTGGCTTTTAGCCACCGCGTGCAGGCCGTAGCGGTATTTTTGCGCGACAGTTGGCGTATCAATAACTTCGCTTTTATCCGAAGAAATATTTTTATAATCATCAACTATCTCCCAGCCGCTATTTTCCGCCTGGCGCCATAGCTCAAAATTACTTAATCTGTTTTGCGTCCAAGGGTCAACGCTCCAGGAAATAACAACCTGGCCGTTCTGTCCCGGCGCCGCCACTTTAAATTCGGATAATAACGGCAAAAAAGAATAATAGCTGCAAATTTTCCTTCCGTCCGCGCCCGCGACGCAACTCGCCAGACCCGCGGCGCAGTCGCTGTCGCTTTGGCAGGAGTCGGCGCATTGCTGGCAGATGCCGTTTGGAAAACATTGATTAACCGCGCGGTAAGGGCCGCAGTCCTGGGCGCAGCCGGACGAGCAATTTTGGGGCGCGGCAGCGGGGCAAACTCCGGTATTGCAATTAACAAGATAGCGCGACGGTCCGTTGCAAAAATTGCCGCCGTTTGCCGGCGCCGGGCTATCGCACTCGCGCGCGCGAACTTTAAAGCCGCCGCCGCAGGCGCGGGAACAGGAGGTTATTTCCTGCCAGGCACCCCAGCCGCCGTCAACCGCTTGTGTTGAATTAAATAGTGAAAGAGGGTGAAGCGCGGCTTCTACGAACTGATTAAATTTTATTTTTACTGTTGTAATGATTGATTCTGATTGTTCCTGAGCACTTGTATCCGGCAAAAAAACATTTTTCTTAGTTATTTCGGATATTTCAGCAGTGTTAATATTAGAAAATAAAGATACTATAACATAGCGCACGCCAAACGCCATGGTTATTATTACTGCCCCAATAATGCCTAATGTTAAAAAATAGCGAACGGAAGAAAACTGCAATAATTTTATTAAAATAAAACCGGCGGCTAACAATATCAGGAGCGCGCCGATGACGGCCAAAGCTATCGCCAGCCCATTAACAGCGCTGCTCGCCATGCCGGCGGCCGCGCTTCCTGTCCCGGCCAAAGCATTGGTAAAAAAGTTGCTTATGCTCTTCAGCCAACCAAAAAGCCAGCCCACCGGATTAAGATGCAACTGGCTGACATACGCGCTCAAAGCAAACGCTCCGTTCCAAATTTTCTCCGGCACGCTGCTGAAGAAATCGCTCGCTTGCTGCAGGAAAGAAAAAAATTTATTTGTGGCTGCGTCCATAAAAATATTTTGTCCGGGCAAAGCAATCGGCCCGCTTTTAGTATAGCACGGCGCACCGGAAAAAACCAAACTGCCCCGCAATTACGGGGTGGGATTGACAAAATAATGAAAAAAGACTATACTTAATTCATAATTTAGTAATGTTTTGTTTCGTATCCATTTATTGGATTAAACAAAACAAAAAGGTCCAATACAATGGATAGCCGAAATATGGGCGGCGACCGTCAGATGTACCAGGGAAACTGGTCATGTTCTGAATGCGGCGCAGCCATCACCGAGTTACCGTTCCAGCCGAACGGAACTTCACCCCTCTACTGCAGGGACTGCCACCGGCAGAAACGCGGTAACACCCAGCGCTCAAATAACAACTTCCGCGAGCGCCGGACATTCAACGGCAACTGGTCCTGCTCCCAGTGCGGAGCGGCCATTACCGAATTGCCGTTTGAGCCTAAAGACGATCAGTCTTTGCTCTGCCGCGATTGCTATCGCGCCCAGCGGAATGGCTAACTTGTAAAATTTACAAAAGAACCATTTTAAAACAACGCCCCGCAGACTGCGGGGCGTTGTTTTTTAAAGACTTTTATTTTCCCTCCGCATTTGCTATAGTATACACATATTTCAATCACCTTGTTTGTGATTATTTTTTAGTACATGCCCCGACCGCAAAAACGAAAATATACGCGCCACTTTGACCGCTTTGACGACGGCTACGCTTTTAGCCTGAGTCCGGAAATCAAACGCAGCATCCTCATTATCGCCTTCATTGCTGTCGGCGGCATCAGCTTGTTGAGCCTGTTCGGGCTTGCCGGCATGGTGGGTAATTACATTAACGCCGCGCTGGGGTTACTTTTTGGCTGGACCAAAATTATTTTTCCCATTTTGCTGATAGTCGTCGGTTTTTTACTCTATAACGATGATAAAAAATGGGTGCATGGCTACACCTATGTCGGCTTATTCTTTTTTTTGCTAAGCACGCTCTCGCTGTTTCATATTTTTTTCGCCGACCCGGAGCGGGCGGCGGAACTGGCGCAGGGCGGCGGCTACGTTGGACTCTTTTTGGTAAAAATTTTTGTCTCGCTGGTCGGCTTTTGGGCATCGCTTTTAGTTTTACTCTGTTTGTTTGCCATTTCCTTGATGCTGCTCTTTAATACCTCGCTATCAGGTCTGTTTGGCGAGCATGGATTCTTTCGCGCGCTGACAATGCCCCTGCGGTTTGTCTGGCAAAAATTGAGCGGACAAGGCGGTAAGGCTGACGAGGGCGGGGAGGAAGAAATTGACTACGACGAGGCTTCCGAGGCGTTGGCCGAGGATGCCGACTACGAAGAAGAAGCCGGCAATGAAGAATTCAGGTCTCGAGCGGTCGGCTCTGGCACCGCGGAAACGTCGCCGGTTGCGGCAACGGACGAGACTGGGGGCGAAGCACTAAAGCCGCGGCGCAGCAACATCAAGATAAAATTGCCGCTTGATTTACTCAGCTCACTGGTAGGTAAGCCATCGGGTGCGGACGTCAAAACCAGCAGTGAAATCATCAAACGCACCATGGAGAATTTCGGCATCCCAGTGGAAATGGGGGACGTAAGCGTGGGGCCGACCGTGACCCAATACACGTTCAAGCCGGCCGAGGGCGTGAAGCTGAGCCGCATTACCAGTCTCTCCAATGATTTGGCGCTCTCGCTCGCCATGCATCCCATCCGCATTGAAGCACCTATTCCGGGAAAATCTTTAGTCGGCGTTGAGGTGCCCAACCGCGTTATTGCCCGCGTGGGTTTGCGCGAAATTTTGGATACCCCGCAGTTTCGCCGTCGGGAAAACAACACCATGATTGCGCTAGGCAAAGATGTTGCCGGTGTGGCCTGGCTGGCAAATTTGGCAAAAATGCCGCACCTGCTCGTGGCCGGCGCGACCGGCTCGGGAAAATCAGTCTGTCTGAATACCATAATCGTGAGTCTGCTGTATCAGAATAATCCCGATGATTTGAAGTTTATTTTGGTTGACCCCAAGCGCGTGGAATTGCCGATCTACAACAACATTCCCTACCTTTTGACGCCGGTCATTACCGACGTGCCCAAAACCATCAACGCGCTCAAATGGTGTCTCAACGAAATGGACCGGCGCTTTGACGTCCTGGCCGCCGCCGGCAAGCGCAATATTGAAAGCTATAATGCCTCAGCGCGCGAGAAACTGCCCTACATTATTTTTATCATTGATGAATTGGCAGACCTGATGGTTGCCGCCGCGCGCGACGTTGAGGGTGCCATCATCCGGTTGGCGCAGATGGCGCGCGCGGTCGGCATTCATTTGATTCTGGCGACTCAGCGGCCATCGGTGGATGTTTTAACCGGTTTGATTAAAGCAAACATTCCGGCGCGCATCGCGTTTTCGGTCTCAAGCAGCATTGACTCGCGCACTATTTTAGACGCGCAGGGCGCGGAAAAACTGCTCGGCCGCGGCGATATGCTCTTTATTACGTCAGATATGTCAAAACCCAAGCGCATCCAGGGCGCCTACGTGGATGAAAGAGAAATCAAAAAAATAACAAGTTACATCCGCGAGCAGGCGGGTGAAGCCGACTACGTTGCCGACATCACCGGTAAACAGAAGGTCGGCGGCGTAGCCGGTGCTGGTTTCAGCGATGACGATAGCGACGACTTGTATGAGGAGGCCAAAGAAATCATCATCAATTCCGGCAAGGCGTCCACGTCGTTTCTGCAGCGCCGTTTGCGCGTCGGTTATGCCCGCGCCGCGCGTTTAATTGATCTTTTGGAAGAGGGGGGTGTAGTCGGCCCGGGCAACGGGGCCAAGGCACGTGAGATCTTGATAAGTCCGCAAGAATATGCTAAAATAAGCGAAGAAGGAACTTCAGGAATGCCCTTGCACAGCCGCGATGATTCCACATTTGAGATGGACAATGTTCTGCCCGAAGAAGATAGCGAAGTTGCGGAAGAAAGGGATGAAGAAGACGGCCAGACTGAGGATTATGTAAATGAGGAAAAAGGGGAGGCTAAGGATGAAGATCCGCCAGCTGGCGGAGATGAGTTGCCGCCGGTTGCCGACGTGGCGGCGGGGAGTGAAGAAGATAATGATAGTAACGATGAAGAATTGGAGAAGTTGTATTCAAGATAAAAATTAGTTTTACATCTATGCAAATTCAATACCTCGGCCACTCATGTTTCAAACTCACCGGCAAAGACGACAAGGGCAACGTCATCTCATTAGTTACGGATCCATTCAGTCCGGAGTACGGTTTGCGCCTGCCAAGCGTTGAAGCCGATATCGTCACGGTCAGCCACCAGCACAAAGATCACAACAATGTCAGCGGCGTGAAGGGCAGTCCCTACGTTATTGATACGCCCGGCGAATACGAGGTGCGCGACGTTTTCATCCAGGGCATAGACTCGTTTCACGATGAAAAGGGCGGCGCCGAGCGCGGTACCAATATCATTTACCGCATCAGCATGGACGATTTGGTTGTCACGCATCTGGGCGATTTGGGGCACGCGCTGGACACCAAGCAATTAGAGCGGCTGGAGGGAACAGATATTTTATTCGTTCCGGTTGGCGGCGTCTATACCCTGAACGCGCCAAAGGCCGTTGAAGTCATTAACCAGATTGAACCGCGCATGGTCATTCCCATGCACTACAAAATTTCGGGCTCAAAAATTGAACTTGACGTACTGGAAAAATTTATCAAAGAAATCGGCATGAAACCGACCGAGGAAGAAAAATTGAAAATCGCCAAAAAAGACTTGCCGACAGAAGACATGGAACTTGTTGTGTTTAAATCATAGCGTTTTTTTTATGCCAGCCACGCGCCGCCGAACGCCAAAAAAGAAAAAAACCCCAGCCGCCGCGCCGGCCGCGCATGAGTCAAAGACTGAACGGGAAAAGCAGATAGCCCTGTGGGCAGGCGTTATTTTTTTTATGGCCATTGTCGTATTTGTCTGGGCGCTGAATTTCAAACAGACTGTTTCAGCCACGGCCAAAGCTCCTGACAACACGCCGGGCATGGCATTGAGCGATTTAGTTGAAAATTTAAAAGCAACCATTGCCCAAACCAAAGCGGGCATCAGCACATTGCAGGAAGCGGCGCAGACCGGCGCGAATACGGCCGATGACGCGCAGACCGTTGAGTATCTGCAAAAGCGTCTGGCGGACATGGAGCGGCGCATTGAGCTGGAAAAACTGCTCTACCGGCTGAACGCTCAATTAAAGCAGGCTGAAGGCGGCGGCGCTGAACAATAAATTTGATAGTTTTTATACATACAGTATGCCAAAGAAACAAAACAAAGAAATTTCCAAACCAGAGGCAGAAAAGACGCCGGCGGCGGCCGAACAGCCAAAAATAAACTACGGTGTTATCACGCCGACTTCTCTCGTGACTGAAATGCGCAGCTCATACCTTGACTACGCCATGTCAGTGATTGTCAGCCGCGCTCTGCCGGACGTGCGCGACGGCCTGAAGCCGGTGCATCGGCGCATTCTGTACGCCATGTGGAACTTAGGATTGAAACCGGGGGCAAAATTTCGCAAATCAGCTACGGTCGTCGGTGAAGTTTTGGGTAAATACCACCCGCACGGCGATTCGGCAGTGTATGAATCAATGGTGCGTATGGCGCAGGATTTTTCCATGCGCTATCAGCTCGTGCACGGCCAGGGCAACTTCGGCTCCATGGACGGAGACAGGGCCGCGGCTATGCGCTACACCGAGGCGAAACTCGCTGCTATTTCCGAAGAGCTTTTGGCCGACTTGGAAAAAGACACAGTTGATTTTATTCCCAACTACGACGGCAGCCAGAAAGAGCCGACGGTTCTGCCGGCCAAACTGCCGAATTTGCTTCTGAACGGCGCATTGGGCATCGCGGTCGGCATGGCCACCAACATTCCGCCGCACAATCTCAATGAACTGGCGCAGGCCATTATTCATTTGGTTGACAATCCCGAGGCCTCGGTTGACGATTTGCTTGAATTTGTGAAGGGTCCTGATTTTCCCACCGGCGGCATCATTTATGATTCATCTGAAATTAAAAAAGTGTATGCGACCGGCCGCGGCGGCATCGTCATTCGCGCCAAAGCCGAAATCGTTGAAACGAAGAGCGGCCAAAACGACATTATTATCACCGAGATTCCATATCAGGTGAATAAAGCCGAGCTGGTTACCAAAATCGCCGACTTGGTAAAAGACAAAAAAATCGAGGGCATCAAGGATTTGCGCGACGAGTCGGACAAAGACGGCGTGCGCGTCGTTATTGAGTTGAAAAAAGACGCCTATCCCAAAAAGATTTTGAACAGTCTGTTCAAGCACACCTCGCTGCAGACGACCTTCCACGTGAATTTGATCGCGCTCGTTGACGGCATTCAGCCGAAACTGCTCAATTTGAAAATGGTATTGGAGGAGCACATCAAACACCGCGTGAGCGTCATCCGGCGCCGGACGCAGTTTGAGCTGGATCGCGCCCGCGCCCGCGCACACATTCTGGAAGGCCTTATGATCGCGCTCAAAAATATTGACGCGGTTATCAAAATCATCAAGGCATCGAAAGACAAAGACGTCGCGCGGCTGAACCTGATGAAAAAATTTAAACTGACCGAGGCGCAGGCTACGGCGATTTTGGAAATGCGCCTGCAGCAATTGGCCAACTTGGAGCAGCAAAAAATCGCCGCTGAACTGAAAGAAAAATTGCAAATGATCAAGGATTTGGAAGGCATTTTGGCCTCCCGTAAAAAAGTGCTGGATATCATCAAAGCCGACGTGCGTTACTTGATGGAAAAATACGGCGATGAACGGCGGACCAAATTAGTGGCTGGTTCGCTCAAAGAATTTCGGCAGGAGGATTTGGTGCCCAATGAGCCGGCGGTCATCATCATGACGCGCGACGGCTACATCAAGCGCCTGGCGCCGGAGACCTTCAAAGTGCAGGGACGCGGCGGCAAAGGGGTGATGGGACTGACAACCAAAGAAGAGGACATCGTGGAGTTTTTCTTTACCACTACGACGCACAGCGACATTTTGTTTTTCACCACGCGCGGGCGCGTCTTCCAGCTCAAAGCCTATGACATCCCCCCGGCCTCGCGCACGGCCAAAGGCCAGGCCATCGTGAATTTTTTACAGCTTATTTCAACAGAAAAAATCACCTCCATTCTGCCTTTTGACAAATTAGACAAGGCCGGCACGCAGTATCTCTTTATGGCAACGCAAAAGGGCGTGGTGAAGAAAGTTGCCATTGATCAGTTTAGTAACGTGCGGCGCAGCGGGCTGATCGCTATTAAAATCAAAGATGACGACACACTCATTTGGACCAAGCCGACTTCAGGCAAAGACCACGTTATGCTCGTTACCGCCAACGGGCAATCCATACGCTTCAAAGAAAGCGACGTGCGCCCCATGGGCCGCAACGCCAGCGGGGTTACCGGCGTCCGCCTGAAGAAAAATGACCTCGTCATCGGCATGGCCGTGTTCAAAACCGAGGCGGCCATTATGAAACACTACCAGTTGCTCACGGTTGCCGAGCTTGGATTTGGCAAGCGATCGGGCTTGGGCTTGTACAAGGTGCAAGGCCGCGGCGGTTCGGGCATCAAGACGTTTAAGGCCGGCAAAAAAACCGGCAACTTGGTGAACGCTTACGTGGTGAATGCTGTTAGCATGTCTGAAAAAGATTTGATTATTATCTCGGAACACGGTCAGGTTATCCGGCTCCCCTTCAAATCGGTTCCGGGTTTAGGCCGCGACACGCAGGGCGTGCGCTTGATGCGGCTCAAAGAAACGGGTGACAAAATTGCCAATGTGACGTGGATATAAGCGGGGAGCGCTAAAATTTTGAACTAAAAAAATAAAGAGCGACGAAAGCCGCTCTTTTTAGTGGATAAATTTTCTATTGCGCATTTTTTTTATTTTGTTATATTTAAAATTGTCCACTATTTTTTTTATGCCGTATCTCATTGACGCAAACAATCTCGCAGGCAAACTGAAAATTTTAAACAATCCCGGCTTTGACCAGGAACTCATCAGTTTGGCGAAAACGTACCTTACGCCGCGCGGCAAAAAGGCGATTTTGGTTTTTGACAGCAATGATCCTTTAGGCGACCGCTACACCGAAGACAACATCACAGTTATCTACACGCCCCGCGACGCGGTGTACGAGAACGCCGACGATAAAATCATTGAACTGATGGAAAACGAAAAAAAGCCGGAGGATTGGGTCGTGGTATCAGACGACATGCGCATCATTGACGAGGCCCAGCACTATGACATCGAGGTGATGCTCGCGGGGGACTTTGCCAAAAAACTCATGCCGGAAGAGGAATTTGACGATGATGACGAAGAGTTCAGCGGTGAAAGTGCCGAGGCATTAAATAGTGAGTTGCTGGATGAATGGAATTGAACGGCAATCTTGATTTCCCGTTGTTATTATGCTACCTTATGGAGACTTCCACGCGGGAGTTTTTTAGTAGGCTGGGCCCGCCTCGCCGAGCTGAAGCTCGGCTTCAGCGAGGCGGGTAGCATTTGAATATTATATGTGGCTTGTTTATATCATATATAGCAAAAAGAGTAACAAGACTTACGTTGGTAGCTCCAATAACTTCAAGAGGAGAATTACCCAACATAACGGTAATGAAGTACTATCAACAAGGAACAAAGGACCGTGGGTGCCACTATACGTTGAATTTTATCCCAGTGAAAAATTAGCGCGGCATAGAGAGAAGGAGTTGAAGACATCTGTAGGTAGAAGATATTTGAAAAAAGTGATTAACAGTATTATAGAAGCATGGCTGGGTAGCTCAGTCTTGCCCGCCCGAGTTTCGGGCGGGTGAAGTTAGAGCGAGGGAATTTCACCCCACCACATATTCTGTGCGTTAAATTTATTGGCTGGGTAGCTCAGCTGGTTAGAGCGAGGGAATCATAACCCCTAGGTCGTGAGTTCGAGCCTCACCCCAGCCACAGAATAAAAATATCAAATAACACATAACATTTAAATTTCAAAACTCAACATATATCCTAAAAGCGTTAGCCCCGGTAGCTCAACTGGATAGAGCGCTTGGCTTCGGACCAAGAGGTTAGGAGTTCAACTCTTCTCCGGGGCACAATTTAGAATTTGTTTGTCATTTGATATTTGGGATTTGTAATTTAATCAAGTTTTGCCCCGTTAGCTCAGCTGGTAGAGCAGTTGCCTCTTAAGCAAACGGTCGTAGGTTCGAATCCTGCACGGGGCACACATGCGTTACTTCATAAAAACTTTTGGCTGCCAGGCAAATCAGGCGGATTCACAGCGCATCGCGGCGCTGTATCAGGCGCGCGGCTATACCGAGGCAAAAGACTATGACGAGGCCGACGTGGTTGTCATCAATACTTGCATCGTGCGCCAGTCGGCCGAAGACCGGGTCTACGGACTCATAAAAAATTTAGCTTCAAAAAAAGCTCAACATCCGCAGTTTAAAATTGTGGTAACCGGCTGTCTTGTCGGCGCCGCGCACCGCGAGCCTACGGGCGCACGTTTGAAAGACTTGCGCCGGCTCTTGCCCGACGTGGATGAATTTTTACCCATTGAAGAGGTGGGTTTGGAGAACGTGCCGGTGCGCACGGACCGGCGGCACGCGCTGATTCCTATTTCCAACGGCTGCAACAACATGTGCACATATTGCAT
>MFGL01000025.1:15337-16085 GCA_001778285.1 Candidatus Falkowbacteria bacterium RIFOXYC2_FULL_47_12 | reverse complement strand
TGAAATTATCCACGAGGCGGAGCATTTGGCGCAGCAAGGTTATACGGAGATAACGCTTCTGGGTCAAAATGTCAATTCCTACGGCGCTGATTTGGTGCGGCAGGGGGAGACAGAGCGGCACGAGTTGCCGGACGGAACGCACATTGAACCGGTCATGGTCAAGCATTTGGGACGGTTGCGCATCCCAACTTTGTTTCCCTATTTGCTGGAAGCGGTGGCCAAATTACCGTTCAAAAAAATCAATTTCATTTCTTCCAACCCGTGGGATTTTTCTGATGAGCTGATTGCCGTGATTGCCCGCCACCCAAACATCAACCGCGAAATTCATTTGCCGGCGCAGTCCGGCGATAACGAAATTTTAAAGCGCATGAACCGCTGGTACACGCGCGAGGAGTACTTGGATTTGATTCAAAAAATAAAAGCGCGGGTGCCTGAAGCGGAATTCACGACCGACATCATTGTCGGGTTTCCGGGCGAGACCGAAGCGCAGTTTGAGCAAACCGTTGATTTGTGCCGGCGGGTGAAATTTAACATCGCCTATATCTCAATGTATTCTCCGCGCAAAGGCACGGTTGCTGCGGCAAAATTGGCAGACGACATTTCGCGCGCGGAAAAAAAGCGGCGGTGGGAGGCATTGAATGAATTAGTAATGGGATGACTTGGCTACCTAACCTAATAGTGGTATAATAAAAATAGAATAGTAAAATTTTATAGTTATCAACTGCTCATGCCAGACCGTGTAAAGTTG
>MFGL01000025.1:1851-15329 GCA_001778285.1 Candidatus Falkowbacteria bacterium RIFOXYC2_FULL_47_12 | reverse complement strand
CAATTTTATAAGTTTAATTTTAATTACGTTTATATAACATAAGCTCTTTTTAGAGCTTTTATTTTTTTGTTTTGCAGCCGCTATTCATCTCAGGTCGAAGAATAGCGACCGCGAAATAAGCAACTTTATGAAAAAACAAGATTTAATAGCATTAATACTCATTGTCGGCGTCGGGTTTGTAGCCGGCGGTATGTATTTGCAAAGTACCATAACGTATCATCAGGTCTATAATACTCTGGCCGAATTATCTCTGCCGCCGGTGCCGGAATACAGCGAGGCAAGCGCGCAAACCGCTTTGGAATCAGTTGGCGTGCCGTTTTATTCGGGCGCGCAGCGTCTGACGTTTAACGACGCCGAGCAGGTCAGTTATCGTATAGCCGCATCCGCAAACGTAATCGCTGATTTTTACCAGCAGGATTTGTCCGCCCAAGGCTGGGAAGAACTAACTAACGAGGGCACGTTCCTGACGTACGCGAAAGCCGGCGATGAGCTCGATATTACCCTCAAGGAAAATCCTCTGTCTCAAAAAACAGTCGTTACCTATGCTTTTGCCCCGATGTCAGCGGTACTGGGTGTAAAGATAGCGCAGGAAAGCACTCCTCCTCCCGCGTCAGGCGGTTCCGGTGAAGCTGGTGCCGGCGGGTGCTCCGGGCCAACGCCCCCGACTCCCTGTAATAACGGCCACTATGAATGCAGCGGCGACAATTGGCAATGTGTGACCAATTCCCAGCCAAACCAAAACACTCAACAGAATCAGTATCAGCAGCCGAATCAACCAATGCAACCCGGGCAGTTTAATCAGCCGAATCAACCGATGCAACCGAATCAGTTTGCTCCGAGTAATAACAACGGACAAGACAGCGCGACCACTTGCCGCGTGAACGGCGTGGACATGCCCGGCCCCTGCAGCAACTATAATCAGGGAGGTGGCCAGGGTCAACCGGGGTTTGGCGATAACGGACAAAAGGGGGAGGGACAAATGAATCAGGGACCATCGGAGGAAGAAATGCAGAAAATGGATGAGCAGCGCTTTAAGCAGATGAAACAGGGTTTGAACCAATTTGCCAAAGGAGTCACGATGATGAAAAAAAACGTGGCGCGCATGAAGACCAGAGTGGCCAAATGCGGCGTAAGCATACCAGAAGAGCTTGCTAACGCCATGAGTTCAGCGGACAGTATCGTGGCAAAAATCAAAGCGGCGCAGAGCGCAGATGAGTTGGATGCTGTTATCGGCGATATTGAAGACATCGGCGCAATCATGCAGGACTGGGGGCCGCGGCTCGGGCAACTGGACCAGCTCTGTCAGATGATGAAGCAGGGAGACCGGGACACCAAACAATTGGAGCGGGATGCAAAGCGGCTTGAGTCCCGGGTCAAGGCGAATAAAAAACTAGACTTAACGGCAATACTCAGCCAATTTAAAAATAACATTGCCTCGTTAAAGGGAGTGTTCTTGGGAGTAGTAGCTTTAGCCAAGACTGATCCGGAGTCCGCGCTGGAAAAATTGCAAGACGAGTATTATGGCGAGATGGATAATATCCAAAGCAGCCGGATGGCGATTGAAACCGCTCTCAACGTCAGCCAAGGCTTAAAGACTGCGGCGAGCGACATAAAAAAGGTTGAATCGCAAATTAAGAGTTTGCAGAAAAAGAAAGTTGACACCAGCGCGGCCGAGGATTTGCTCGCAACCATGAAGAGCCAGGTAGCTGACTTGCAGCAGTTTATTAAAGGTACTTTTGACCCGGAGGAATTGATTATTCAGGTGGAGGACGCATATCAGACGCGCGCGGAGCTGAACGACTTACTGCAGGAATTGGGCGGCGGCACCAGCGCCGTGCCGCAGATTAAAGGTTACAGCGGTATGAACGTTAATATGAATTTGCCGGACGCTTTCCAAAAACAGCAGCCGCAAGATAACGGAGGAATGGGCACGGAGCCGGGTCCGGGGTTTTAAGTTCATGACAAATCAGCATACAACAAAACCTTCTCCAGTCAGAAGGTTTTGTTAAATTTGTCAATGCGCGCCGCTGGGGTTGCCAACGCAAGCGCCATTTGCTAAGATTTTGGTATCGGCGGGTATCGTATATCGGTATTACCACAGGTTTCCAACCTGTTGAGAGGGGTTCGACTCCCCTTACCCGCTCCACACAGAAAAGTACCGGCAGATGGGGTGAGCGTAAATAGTAGTGGACGATATTGTTCAGACTAAAATTTATTGATACAACCAGTAGGATTCACTCATCCATGCCCGGCAAAACATATGTTAAAATGAAGAAAGGGGTCAATCCAGCAATTTGAATTGACCCCTTTTGGTGAGCATATTGACTCGCATCATAGACCGTGAAGAGGCAGATACAGCGTGTTCCCCTCCACGAACGGAGCGAAACGCTGTCGCGCCCAAGCGTCTGGGTATCCGAGTTCATCTGCGAGCATCGCGACTCTTGTGATACTTTGAGTTTGGTTGGCCGTCCGATTTTCACTGACCGGATCGGACAGTTTCGCCAGCGGCAACACAGTGAGTATCAGTACCACTGTAACCAGTACCATCGCTTCGCGGAGATGGCGGCCGATATCCCATATGTCCTTGAACAGATACCACTCGCCGCGAAAACTACGGCAAAGGATTCTGTTCGTGAACGGAATCGGAAACATCCACCTGCCGCTGGGCGAAACTGGCATCTTGCCGACGAGCGTAACAACGTTCGCCGGCGGCACGGATGTACCAGGCAACCATTGGTGAAGAGATGAGACGAGCTCGCGGAACTTTCGAATCGGCACGCGGAGTTTCTCCGTGCCCTTAACGGGCATGGAGTGAAACAACTTGTAATTCCGCACGCCGAGTCGATCAGTCTCCATCAGCAGCTTGCGCAGTGTTGCAACATCGTCATTGACTCCGTGAAGCACGGCCGTTTGGTTCATCACCTCGATGCCGCAGGCTTGGATGTTTTCCAAAGCCTTCACTGCTTCCAATGTCAACTCGCAGGGATGATTTATATGCGTTACAATGCGGAACGAAGCATGGCGACGCTTCATCTGTTGCGCGAAGTCACGCAGCATTGCCAGCAGCTCCTCATCGTAGCAGCGCATTGGCAAGTCAACGACCAATCGTGTCGCCAGGCGAAGCACCTGCACTGTTTTACTTTCCACGAGCGGCGCAAGCATCTGGCACAGCTGTTGGTTGCTTCGAGTGAGAGGATCACCACCAGTAACAAGGACGTGTGGGGTTTTGCGTGCGATGATAGCTTGCACGGCATTCATCACGGCATTCATACTGCCAGTCATGCGAGCGGCTTCACCTCGCGCGTCGCCGACTTCACGGAAACAGAACGAGCAGTGACGCGCGCACATCGCCGTTGCGATGAGCACATCGGTATGCGGATACATTTTTTCCAGTGTCTGGATTTCTGTATCCGAACCCCGGCCAGTGAACAGCGTCTTGAAAAAACGTGGCACCGGCAAGCGCACCCAGAAGCGAGACGAGGGTAGGTCATGTCGCCTTGCCCATGCCCACTGATGCTCCTCATCGTTCTTGCCTGACGGCAGGAACGACTGTAGCGACTCCGCGTCGTATCCTTGCGGGTCACTTTCTTTCAGATAAAGCAACAATTTGACGTTGTAGGGCGTGAGCCCCACGCGACGTCGTTGCTCTTTAACATCAGGACTGATGAGTCCCAACGCCGACAGATTGGAGAAGTCGCTACAAATCGACTTCTGCTTCATCTGCCAGCACCAATCATTCCAATCTCTCAAATTTGCTTCTAGAACTTTAGAGATGGTTTCTTTCATGGTTTCACACCCTTTCTTTTGAAAGAACAATTTTTGATTATTCAAGATACCATAATTTTACTATTTTTACAAGTTTAGCTATCAATCATAGTTGATTAGCCAAAAAAATATTAAAGCGTAATAAAATAATTATTTAGAATTTTATGCTATACTATTCATATGAGACATCTGCATACCATACTATTACTGTGTTTATTAAGCGTAGTTCTGCCGCTCACTACTAACGCCGCCTCCGTTGCCAACCGCCTGTCCGGCAGAATTTTGCTTGATGTGGAGCGCCACGGCGAGGCGTGGTACGTGTACCCGCAAGACAACAAGCGCTACTATTTGGGCCGCGCCGAAGACGCCTTTGAGATTATGCGCTCGCTTGGGCTTGGCATTACCAACAAGGATTTGACAAAAATTTCGGCTGGTGAAAATCAGCCACAAGTTGCCGGAATAAAAATTGAAGAAGATACAACTGCAACGTCAACGCCAGGAGGAGTTCAACTCCTCCCGCGGGAGGAGTTGAACTCCTCGTTATCCGAGCGCCTGTCCGGCCGCATTGTTTTACAGGTGGAAGGCGCGGGCGAGGCCTGGTATATTAATCCGGCTGACAATAAGCGCTACTATTTAGGCCGGCCGGCAGACGCTTACCAAATCATGCGCGAATTATCTTTGGGCATTACCAAAAAAGATTTGGCGCTCGTGCCCAAAAATTTTTTGAATGAATCCATTGACGAGTACTCAAGCTACGAGTACAAAACAATTATCGTTGCCAACGGCCAAACTTTTAACGTTGACGTTGTCACGATTGACCTGCGCGACCCGAATTTGGAAATTATCACTGATACGGGGAATGATGATGACTGTGACGGCGCTTGCAGCGCGAAAAGCTTAGCCGATTTCGTGGAAGATAACGAAGGGTTTGCCGGCATCAACGGCACTTATTTTTGTCCGCCGGACTATGCCGCCTGCGCGGGCAAAGAAAACAGCTACTTTTATCCGGTGTACAATAGCCGTTTAAAAAAATTTATTAACGCGGATAATTTTAAATACGCCACGACCGGTCCGTTGCTCGTCTTTGACATCAACAACAAATTTTACTACTTCAAGGACACACACAAAGCATTCATCAGCGAACAAAATTTTAAAAATACGCATTTCGCCGGCATTCAGGCGGCGTTCGGCAACAAGCCGCGGCTCATTGAGGACGGCTGGAACTACCTCATTGACTGGGAACTTGACGACAAGCAGACCAACGCGAAACTGGCGCGCAACGCGTTCGCGGTCAAAGACAATTTTGTCTATTTAGTAATCGTCTACAGCGCGACCGTGCCTGATTTGGCTGACGTGTTGCAGGCCATGGACGTTACCTACGCCATAAATTTGGATGGCGGCAATTCGCGCGCTCTCTACTACAACGGCGTGTACAAAGAGGGGCCGAACCGCGACGTGCCCAACGCGATTGTGTTTAGAAAGAAGTGAGTTTTACAATTTAGTTGCCAACACGAGTCGTATCTCATCCCAATTTACCACATCTCCCAGCGCTTCTTTAATTGGCGATAAAGTATCGGCGCCGACTTGCCGCGCCGTTTTTTGAATGAGTTTTTGCTTTTTTAAATCTACGAATTTGGCGATGTCTATGTCTTTGCCGTGTGCAATGAGAAAACACAGATGCTGAACAATCGTGCCCGGTTTGAGATTGCGCGCCTGCGCCATTTTGTCAATGCTCAAGCCCTGCTCGTAGAGCTCGTAGGTTTGCAGTTGCGTGAGTTTGGTTTCAAACTTAATATCGTCGGAGTAAATTTTCGGATTTTCATCTGCCTGTCCGACGTTGGTTATTGTTGTAGTACAATTATCGCAAATTCCGCAATTTTTGGATTTTACATCTTGAAAGTAGTCCAGGATGTAGCGGCGCCGGCAGCCGTCGTGGTAGACGTAGCTTTCCATCAAGTCAAGTTTGTTCAGTTCGCGTTTGTGTTTTTCTTTCAAAGCGGTGAAGTCAATGGTGAGTTCCTGCGGCTGCACGCGCTTTAGCATGGCAATTTCCGTGCCGCGAAACGGCGGCCGGTATGTGGCGAGCCCATCGTCCTGCAATTTTTTCATCAGGCGGGTGACGGCTTCGCGTTTGACACCGGCAATGCCGGCAATGTCATCGGGTGCAAAATCAACGCCGGTTTGCAGGGTATCGCCAAAATGCCGGAAGAGGCCGTCAAAGGTTTGATGCTGTATTTTGGCTGACGCGCCCAAGCGATTTTTAACGTGCTGAGCGTCATGTAACAATTGCAAAAACGCCTGGCCGGTTTTTTCGCGGTTGCGGCGCACGTAGCCTTCGCGCTCCAAAATTTTCAACGCAGTGCCGACCGCCATGTCCGGCACTTTTTCGGACACGCTTTCCGTGAGCTCGGCGTACGTTGCGAGCACGGTGTCGCTTCCGTAGGCAAGCAGGGCGTCATAGACTTCGGTGATGACGGTTGGCGGCGGGTTGTCGCCGGAGATAAAAAATTCGCGCAAATAGCGGTCGGCCGGCGAGTACAAGAGAATACAGTAACTTTCTTGGCCGTCCCGGCCGGCGCGGCCGGCCTCCTGGTAGTAGGCTTCAACGGTGCCGGGCAGGTCGGCATGGATGACGAAGCGGATGTCGGATTTATCAATGCCCAGGCCAAAGGCGTTGGTCGCGATAATGACGCGCGCGCGGTTGTTCATAAAGTCATTCTGCACGGCTTTGCGGTCGTCGGCTGCCATGCCGGCGTGGTAGCCGGTCGCGCTGACGCCGCTTCCGAGCAAATATTCCAAGAGTGATTCAACTTTTTGCCGCGTGCCCGCGTAGATGATGCCGGCGCCGTTTACGTGCTGGACAATTTCCAAAATTTCCAAGAATTTTTGCGCGTCAGAGGCGCGGATAACGCCAAATTTCAAATTCGGCCGGTCAAAGCCGGTTACGATGACCTCGGGATTTTGCAGTTGTAATTGTTTGATTATATCTTCTTTCACTTCAGGCGTTGCCGTCGCGGTCACGGCCAAAACCGGCGGGTTGCCGACATGCGTGACGACGTCGCGCAGCTTCAGGTAGCTCGGGCGAAAATCGTGCCCCCACTCGGAGATACAATGGGCCTCGTCAATGGCAAACAGCGCGATTTTTAAATTTTTAATCAGCGCTATAAATTCATTGGAATAGAATCGTTCCGGCGCGATGTAGATGAGTTTGTAGGCGTTGTTTTGAATGGCGGCAATGCGCTCGGCTGTTTCCGCCGGCGAAAGCGAGCTGTTGATGTACGTCGCCGGCACGCCGATGCGCTCCAGCGTGTCCACCTGGTCTTTCATCAGAGCAATCAGCGGGGAAACCACAATGGTGACACCATCCAGAATTAAGGCGGGCAATTGGTAAATCAGCGATTTGCCGCCGCCGGTCGGCATCACGACCACGGTGTTTTTGCCCTCCAAAACACTCTGGATAGCCTGTTCCTGACCAAAACGAAATTCACTGTGTTGCCAGTGAATTTTGAGCAAATCTTTAAGTTGGGAGAGTTGATTAAGCATGGATATTTGGAATCGGAAACTGCAGGCAGAAAGTTTTTACTTCTTCTTTAATTTTTTGCAATGCGGCTGTGTCGTTTGTGTGCGCGAGCGCGTCGTTAATCCAGGTTGCGACGCGAGCCATGTGTTCTTCCTTGAAGCCGCGGGTAGTGATGGCCGGGGTACCTAAGCGAATGCCGGAGGGGTCCATGGGGCTGCGCGTCTCGTGCGGCACGGTGTTTTTGTTTAAGGTAATGCCAATCGCGTCCAAAGTCGTTTGCGCAATTTTGCCGGTGATATTTTTATTGGTTAAATCAATCAAAATCAAATGCGTGTCGGTGCCGTCGGTGACTAATTTAAACCCGTGCTTTTTTAATTCGTTAGCCAGCGCTTTGGCGTTTAAAATAATTTGTTTGGCGTAATCGGCAAAGTCCGGCTGCAGTGCCTCGGCAAAACAGACCGCCTTGCCCGCGATGATACTATCATGCGGTCCGCCCTGCAGTCCGGGGAACACAGCGCGGTCAATATCTTTGGCGTATTTTTCTTTGCACATGATAATGGCGCCGCGCGGGCCGCGCATGGTTTTGTGCGTAGTGGTCATGACAACATCAAAGTAGGGAACCGGATTTTCCAATTGCTTGCCCGCGATTAAACCGGCCGTGTGCGAAATATCGGCCATGGCAATGGCGCCGACTGCATCGGCGATTTGGCGGAACCGCTTCCAGTCAATGTCGCGCGGATACGCCGTGAAGCCGGCAACAATCAATTTTGGTTTGCGCTCTTTGGCTAAACGCTCCACCTCGTCCATATCAAGCCAGCCGTCCGGTTTGCAGAGGTAGGGGACAATTTTGTAGCTGCGGCCGGAAAAACTAATGGGCAGTCCGTGAGTGATGTGCCCGCCGTGGTCAAGTTTCAATCCCATGATGGTGTCGCCGTAATTGAGCAGGGCAAAATAAATCGCCGTGTTAGCCGGCGAGCCGGAATAGGGCTGGACGTTTACGTGTTCGGCGCCGAAGAGTTGTTTGGCGCGCTCAATGGCGATGTTTTCAATATCGTCAATATTTTCCTGGCCGCCGTAGTAGCGCTTGCCCGGGTAGCCCTCGGAGTATTTGTTGGTTAAAATTGAACCCATGGCTTCCATGACCGCGGCGGAGGTGTAGTTTTCCGATGGAATCAATTCCATGCCCTCGGCCTGGCGGCGGGTTTCTTTTTGCAGGAGGTCAAAAATTTGCGCGTCTTGTTTGAGAGAGGAAAATTGCATAGGCTTTTTAAAAAATTAGCAGAATAAAGACAACATTTTGCTTCGCAGCGCTTCGTCGGCGGCGTGCAGTTTTTTTATTTTTTCCTCTATTTCAGCTGCCAAAATTTCGCGCGCGCGCGGATTGCACCAGGCAAAGAGCTGGGCGACGAAGCGGGCGGCGTTTTCCGGCCGCACAATACAGGCGTTGGAGGAGCCCGGCGGGTTGGTGAGGCACGATAGGTTCGGCTGCTGGGGCATCGCGTCCGGCGCGCAGGCGATGACCGGGAAAGAGAGATTGAAGGAGAGCATGCCGCTTAAGGCATCAGTTCCGCCAGCGACACTGATGAAGGCCAGCGGGTAGTCAGCAAATGTCAGGTATTCGGCAAGGAAATTTTTAACGTCGTCTGCGCGCACCTGCTTGTGCGCCGAGAGTACGCGGACTTCAAAGGGGATGCCGTAGGCGCGCAGGGCGTCGGCAATGCGTTTAATATGTTCTTGGTCGCTGCCAGAGCCGGCCACGATGACGGCCGCGCCCTGTTTTTTTAAAATTATTTTTTTTAATTTTTCGTCCATATAGTTTTGTTATAGTTTATTTTTTGCTTCCTGCATGGCTAAAGCTACGGCCTGACCGAGATAGGTATCCGGATTTTTTAAAATATGTTTGATGTGCGCCGGCGTTTTTTGCCAGATGCGTTTCAGCGCGGCGTCTTTTTTGTCTTTTACGTATTCATCCATTTGTTGGGCGAGCGTCATGCCGGTTTGCGCCGCCGCCGGCGCAATAGTTGCGTTCACTAAGTGATGTGTTTCCGCGTAGCCGGCGCGCTGCAGGTACAGGTGCAGGACTTCGGCGACGACGAGTTTGGCGTTCACGTCAAAATTTTGTCGGCACCGCTGTTCGTTGATTTTCAGCGTGGCAAAGAGCCGCTCGGTGAGCCGGAGCTGTTCAAAGGCGTAGACTGTCACGGCGCTGAAACTGCGCATGACGTTTGACCAGCGCAGGTCGCGCCCCAGGTCGGAAACCAATGTCCCCATGATTTTGAAAAATTCCGCCTGCACGCTTACGTGCATGCCGGCGATTTTTTCGGCGGTGATGGGGTTGGCTGTTTTGTGCGGCATGGCCGAGGACGAGGAGCTCGCGCTGACGAGTTCGCCGAACTGCGAACTCTGCAGAATGCGCACGTCTTCGCCCAGGTTTGCCAGCGCGCCGGAGAGGAGCACGAGTTCAAAGTAGAAACGGGCCCGCGCTTCAGGCGGGGCGATTTGCGTGCTGAGCCCTGCCGCGGGCAAGCCCAAGAGTTTCATGAGCGTTGCCTCGCCCTGCCGGCTTTTCAGAAGCGCGACTTGCGAGGCCTTGGTGCCGACAGCGCCGGAAAATTTTCCGGGCACGGTGCGGGAGAGCGTCAGCGCTTGCTTCGCCGTCAGCGCAAAACGGTTATGCAGGACAGCAAGCCAGGCGCCCACCGTAATCGGCAGAGCGGTTTGCAGGTGCGTTCGGCCGGCCTGCAGAGTTTGCGCGCTCGTACTGATATGCGCGCGCCAGAGCGCGTCAATGCGTTGGGCTTTGGGGTAAAAAACGCGCGTGAAGAGTTCCTTGAGCTGCAGGGCGTAGGCTGTTTCAACGATGTCGTGCGAGGTTGCGCAAAAATGCAGCCAGCAGTGCAGACGTTTGGGGAGACGCTCACGCATGAGTATGAGCAGAGCCAGAATGTCGTGTTTGGTTTCCCGCTCCTTTTCGTCAATATTTGTGGTGGTGATATTTTTGAGCAGGTCATAAAGCCGCCAGGGAGTGAGCAATTTCGCGTCCGCCGCCGGCATTTCGCCAAGCTGTGCGAGCGTTACCATCCAAAACCATTCTACGATAATAAGCCAGCCGGCCATCTGGTCATAACCCAAAAAAGGCCGCAGTTCATCAGGCTGGTAGCGGCCATCACCGGGCATAAACAGAGTACGTTCGCCTTGTTTTGCCGCAGTTTCGGTCAGAAATGATACGGCAGCGGCGAGTTGTTTTTGCGCTTGCGAGAGCGTCAGATGACGTTGTGTCATACTTTTAACGTACCGCAAAAAATTAAAAAAAGCAAATATTCCTATTTATTTATCAGGAAATAACACGTGTCGCCATCCTGCAGTTCATACGTCTTGCCCTCGGTGCGGACCAGGCCTTTTTCTTTGGCGCGGCTCCAGCCGCCGGCATGCACAAAGTCCTGCCAGCTGATGACTTCGGCGCGGATAAAACCTTTGATAAAATCAGTATGAATAACGCCGGCCGCTTCCGGCGCCGCTGTATTTTGCGCTACGGTCCAGGCGCGGGTTTCCGGCTCGCCGGAGGTAAAGTAGGTGATTAAGTTTAAGAGTTTATAAGATTGCTTGATCAGCTTGTCCAGTCCGGTTTCGGCAATGCCCAATTCTTTTTTGTACTGCTCCTGCTCTTCTGCCGGCAGCTCGGCGATTTCGGATTCAAGCTGGGCGTTGATGGTGATTATATTAGAAAGGCTTAGGAGTTCAACTCCTTTTAAAGGAGTTGAACTCCTTTGCTCGCTATCGTCAATATTCAAAACATATAACAGCGGTTTCGCGGTCAAAAGCGATAATGATTTGATAATATTTTTTTCCTCATCGGTAAAATTTAAATCGCGCACGGCTTGTTCCTGTTCCAGCGCCTGTTTTATTTTTTCCAAAATCTGTTTTTCCAAAATTATTTTTTTATCTCCACCTTTGGCGTCGCTTGCGGCTTTTGCCAGCCGTTTTTCCACGGTTTGTAAATCAGCCATAATCAACTCCAAATTGATAGTGGCAATGTCGTCAGCCGGCGAAATTTTTCCCGCGACATGAATAATATCCGGATTCTGAAAGGCGCGCACCACCTCAACAATTGCATCCACCTCGCGAATATGGCTTAAAAATTGGTTTCCCAACCCCTCGCCTTTGTGCGCACCGGCAACGAGGCCGGCGATGTCAACGAATTCAATCGTGGCCGGGGTTGTTTTTTGCGATTGGGAAACGGCACTCAATTGCGTCAGACGTTCGTCCGGCACGCTCACGACACCGACGTTGGGGTCAATGGTGCAGAAGGGGAAATTGGAGGCTATGGCCTGCTTGCGTTTCAGCAGGGCATTAAAGGTGGTTGATTTGCCGACGTTGGGCAGGCCGACGATGCCGACAGACAGTGACATAGGCGAATAATCGTAATGAGTAAAGAGTGCATTATTTCTTATTGATAGATTTTATGATTTCCTGCCAAATGAAAATAAACTACATTATTTTTACCGAATTCAAATACTACCCGATATTTATAACCGATGGAAAACGACCAAAAATCGTTCAGTTTCCCGTGCAATTTATGTGTTTTCAAGCAGGCGTCAAAAGGGTCGCGGCGAAAAATTTCTTCTTTTTCTTCCGCCACCTCTTTAATTTCTGACGGCAAATTCTTATACTCCCGCGCAAATTTAGGGGAATAAATAATTTCCATAAGTTAATCTTAGCGCAGACTTTTCAGCGAGCGCAAAACCTTGCCCCGCCCCACTTTTATGTCGCGCCGACTTTCCTCTAAACTTCCTAATATTTTATTCTCTTCGTGCGTTCGCACCAAATGGCGGAAAAATTCACTGATGCTCGCATATTTGCCCAGCTTGACTTCTTGTTTGACCACTTTTACCATTTCCAGCGGCAGGGAAATGTTTATGATATTGCGCATATATTCTGTTTAAAAATTTGTAATAATTTGTATTACAATATTATCAAATAAAAATTTTTCTGTCAATGAACCAAAAAGGCCGAGCCTTCAATAGAAGACTCGGCCGAAATTCGTAATTGTTTACAGATCTCCTATTCCGACTTTTGCGATGTCAGAGTTCGTAATACCCAAAGAAAGGAAACGCATAATCTGATACGCCGCGGCGCCGTCTTTCAGATAATAGCGCTTGCCGTCAACCGGACTGATGTACCAGGCCTCGCCTTTGGATTCCACTTGCAGTAAAATTCTGCCCTTTAATTTATTTACTAAAATTTTGTTATAAACCATTTTCCCTTCGCCCAAAGGATTGGTATTATTTTTTACAACTTCATCATAATCGGAAACGCCGTCCGAGTCCGTATCGGTTTTATTGATATCGGTTCCCAGGCCTTCTTCCAATTTATCCGCCAGCCCGTCGCCATCCGTATCTGTATCTAAAAATCTTTTTTCTATTCCGACCGGAATTTTGGCTAAATCTTTGTTCGTAATTCCCAAACCGAACTTGCGCAAAGCGCCGTAAGCGCGCGCGCCGTCTGCGAGATAGTAACGAACCTGTGACGCCGGCTCAACATACCAGGCCTGGCCATTGTCCTGCACCTGCAGTAAAATCCGGCCAGTCAGGCGCTTGGTTAGTTTTTTGTCAATTGTTTTCAGAAGTTTCTTTTGGCTTGAGACATAGTCGCCGACAGTTCCGCTCAGCGCGTCGTTGACAACCTTTTCACCCAATACCTGCCCTGACGCGGTAGCTAAAGCAACTGGCGCGCCGGTTGTTTTAAATATGGCAAAAGTCGTTAAATGATTAACGCTAAAAATAACTTTTTTATTCACCGCGTCAAAACTCGCGCCCGCTACTTTTATCCACTCGCCCGTCGCGTCGTTAAAATAGTAAACCGCTAAATCGGCAGTATCTGCCGGCAGTTCCGGCACGGCCAAAGTAATGGTAAGTTGTCCGCTAAAACTCCTCACTAAACTATTGCTCGCGTCTTGAGCGGTGATGTTAAAAACATTATCGCCGACCATAAACGCGCCAGTTGTTTGCGCCGGAGTCTGCGCGCCGGTTAAAGCGCCCTGACTGACGTTAAAGGTTGTGGCTGAACTCACCGCGCCGGCCGGCACTTCTACCTTGGCGCTGGAGGAATCCGGAAAAACATAATTGACGGTTCCGGTTTGCGCAGATGATACTGTCAGCGGAACATTGTTTGAGCTGACAGATGATGGCGCTGA
>MFGL01000025.1:1625-1767 GCA_001778285.1 Candidatus Falkowbacteria bacterium RIFOXYC2_FULL_47_12 | reverse complement strand
CGATCCAGGGCTTCATAACAAGCAGCAGGTTAATAGCGGCTATACTCTCATAGAATTAACCATAATCATAATCCTCATAGGGATTATCTTCCTCTTTGCCTTTCCCAGATTAGATAATATCGGAGATACTAAACTTCGATCA
>MFGL01000025.1:0-1602 GCA_001778285.1 Candidatus Falkowbacteria bacterium RIFOXYC2_FULL_47_12 | reverse complement strand
TATTCAGTCCCTCTTTGATGAAGCAGTATTGAAGAAAGAGACGTATCAACTCATTATAGATATCAGGGAAAGATCGTATTCTGTGGTTAAGTCAGTTATAAAAGGAGAAGATTTTGATCTGATAGATATGGCAAAGGACCGGACAAACCTCCCTGACAGGGTTTACATAAAGGATGTTATAATCCCTTTAGATGGTAAGGTTAGTGAGGGAATGGTTACTATCAGTTTCTATTCAGATGGGTTTGTGGATAATAATGTTATTCACCTTTCGGATGGTAAAAAGGATTATACACTTGTGACTACACCTCTGACAGGAAAGGTGAAGGTATTGGAAGGATATATAGAGATATTGGAGGAAGAATAAATAATTTGATGCACAGGATTTTCTGATGATACGGTTCAGACAAAACGGCTTTACGCTTCTTGAAGTCATGATAGCAATCCTCATCATTGCCACATCTTTTATAGTAGTAGTATTTTTGGAGCCAGTAAAAAGGACTTGGGCCAAGCTAACTGACAAGATTTTTTATAAAGACAAAATTGATTATCAAGAAGTATTGCGAGAAGTAGGCAATGTAGTAGCTAGAGAGATTGACCTATATAAATTGTTAAAAGGCACTAGCCAACTACTAGCAGAGAGATTAAAAATCAAACAAGTATCGTCTTTTGTACCAAATGTCCAGGGGAAATTTCATCTTTTAGCCAGCTCCACTCAAAAAGAATCAGGCATTGTATTATCTGATGAATTGGTAAATTATATTCAAACCAATAAAAAGATTTTAATTATTGATGAATTGATTAGAGATCTTGGAGATTTGGATGAAAAATCCGAGCACTATAAAAATTTGAATAGTTTTGTTAGTAATGCGGAAAACAATAAGATAGAAATGATAGTGCCGATAGTAGAAAGTAAAAATTTGACGGCTATATTGATTTTTAATGCCAAACAATCCGGCGATTTGTATGAGCAAGATGATATAAACTTTTTAGAGGTATTGGGTCCGCAGATTGCCACATCCATTGAAAAATCTAAACTATACGAAGAAGTAGAGAGATTTAATAAAGAATTGCAACAAAAGGTAGAGGATAGGACCAAGAGTCTAAAAGAGGTCAATTTTGCTTTGGAGGAGAGAAACAAGTTTTTGACTACCATTCAGGTGGTAACCAATATGATTAGTCGAACGCTTGATTTGAAAAAAGTCAATCAAATGATTGCCGACAGCTTGGCGACAGAAGTTGGTTATATTGGTGGAATGCTCAGTTTTGTAGACGAAGGCCACAAGTATCTCAAAGTAGGAGCTATTACCAATAATGAGCAGGCCAGAGATGCTTTCCGTATTTTATCCAAAGAACCCAGAGACTATAAGAGTCTGTTGGAAGAAAACTATAATATTGGTGTCCAGACTTTTTTGACTGGAAAAATAAATTTTTCTGATCAACTGGCCAAATTCCTTTCCCCGCCAGTTGATAAAACGGAAATAGAACAAATTCAGAAAAAATTGGGTATCAAGACAATTGTCGGTGTGCCGGTGTTTTCTGAAGCCAAGATTATTGGTGTGATTGAGTTTTATTTAGCGGTAACACGAGAAAAAATATCTTCAT
>MFGL01000024.1:8344-8753 GCA_001778285.1 Candidatus Falkowbacteria bacterium RIFOXYC2_FULL_47_12 | reverse complement strand
GCCTAGCAGGCCCACTTGCCCGCCGATCAGGTCTTTGGCTTCCTTGAGGTCGCTCATCCAATCAAGCCCGACCACGTCGCAGCCGGTCCTGGCCATCCGGGTCAAAAGATGGGACCCGCCGTTGATATAATAAACCTTAGGCACCTTTCCAGGCTGTTTGATCCCCGCAAAAATCCGTTGGACATAGGGGAACACAAACCGGTCGTAGTCGTCGGGACAAAGGCTGCCTGCCCAGGTGTCAAAGAGCTGGACCATCTGGGCCCCATTTTCGATCTGGTAATTGAGGTAGTTGATCGTCATTTGGGTCAGTTTTTCCATCAGCTTGTGGGCCAAGGCAGGCTGGTCAAAAAAGAGGGCCTTGGTCTTGGAGAACAGCTTGCTCCCCTCTCCTTCAATGGCATAACAGGCC
>MFGL01000024.1:8023-8167 GCA_001778285.1 Candidatus Falkowbacteria bacterium RIFOXYC2_FULL_47_12 | reverse complement strand
CCTCCCCTAATTAGGGGAGGGTGCCGAAGCGAAGCGAGGCGGGAGGGGTTGAAGATGAAAATATCCTCATTTACCACTTCCACATTTTCAATCTTTTGCTCCGCTAACCTCTCTCTCAACACCTCCGCCAACCTGTCATCCAAT
>MFGL01000024.1:4307-8013 GCA_001778285.1 Candidatus Falkowbacteria bacterium RIFOXYC2_FULL_47_12 | reverse complement strand
TAACTTCTTTTGCCTTACGGGACAATTTTTCAGTTAAAAATCCCAACCCCGGTCCGACTTCCAAAACCGTATCACTTTTTTGCAAACCGGCGGCAGCGACTATTTTTTCATATACATGTTCCCAAATTAAAAAATTCTGCCCCTTACTGCGGGCAGGACGAATTCCATACTGTTTGCACAAATTTTTTGTTTTGACGGATAAATTCATTTCATTCACCCTCAAATCCTGCTATAATGAAATTAATTGCCGAATTAACGCGTTCGGACACGGTGAGCGAGACGCCGCCGATAGAAGCCGAGTAGTGCATAAAGAGCGGCGAGGTGCCGCCGCCGATGTAGGAGGCGCCGGACACTAAACCAATTCGCGCAATGACGTCGTTGCGCAAAAGAATTTGGGAACCCATGCCGCCGGCCGGCGTGCCGCTCACACCGCTGTAGGCGGCGCACGCGCCGGGCACGCCCGCGCACAACGGATGGCCGACGCATTCCCCGATCGGCGTCAGCACGCACGGGACAATAACGGCGTTAACCAAACCAACCTGAAACGGAAAACCGCCGGCGGCCGCAACCGCGCGGCGATAGCTGAAACAACCAGAGGCAAGCCAGCCGGCCAGGGCAATGAATACAACGCAAATGATAAATATAATTGTCTTGCTTTCTTTTGCCATACGACGTTAGTATACCAAAATTGCCCCGCTTCGTAAAACTATTTCCATATTACAATATCCGCTATGACTTTTTTAAAAAAACAAAAAACAATTGTGATAACCACTTTTGTTTTGTTGTTTTCTTGTTTTCTTGTTTTTTCTCCACCCAAGTCTCTCGCTGCCGACTCTCTGACTGCGCGCTTGCGCGGCCGCCTGCTTTTGCAAGCGCAAAGCCGCGGGCAGGTGTGGTACGTGAACCCGATTGATGACAGACGCTACGAGGTCAACGCGGAAAATGCGCTCTCAATATTCCGCGCGCTGGCGCTGGGCATTACCAATGATGATTTGGAAAAAATTCCGACTGATACGAATTTCATTAACGCTAAAGTTGATTCGGATGGTGACGGCTACCTAGATATCGTTGAGGCTGTCAACGGTTACAACCTATTTGGCCCGGGCAAAGCAATTTTTGATAAAAAAATAACGACCCGTTTGCGAGGCCGCCTGCTTTTGCAAGCGCAAAATCATGGGCAGATCTGGTACGTGAATCCGGTTGATGACAGAAAGTATGAAGTAAATGCCGCGAATGCGTTGCCGCTCTTCCGGCAGTTGGCACTCGGCATTACCGATGCTGACTTGTCAGAAATTTCGCCTGCCACTGTGACAACAGAGGTTTCGGAAACTCCAAAGGTTTCCGAAACCTCCCCGCCAGGAGGTTTCGGAAACCTTCCGACACCTCCTTCCTACACATACACATATTTGCCTAGACAAAATGATAACGCCGCGTCCGCCGGAACGGTGATGAGCGCCGCGGCCAGCGCCATACGAGGCGGTAATGCCCAAGCAACCGCCTACTTCACACCTGCCGTGCGCAAGGCCATTGCTTATACCATGGGCGTTTTAGATAGTAGCGGCCTGCTAATACTTGGAAACTTGTTATCAAGTGCAACGCTTACAAGCAGTAATACTACGGGAGTAGTGTACGCCACACACGTTCTCTTTAACGGCCAAAACGTAACCGTTAGCTTTTACGTGCAGAAACAACCTGACGGCTCATGGCTTCTGGCGAATTTGTAATATCTTTTCCACCCGCTGCACGTCTGACGCATCCGTGAGCTGCAGCCAAAACGTTGCCGGAATGATTTTAATATCATAATCCTGCGCCGCCTTTACAATCGTCTGCGGCAGGCCCCATTCTTCCTTGTCCGGCAGTTTGACCAAATCATAATTAAAAATTTCCGGCTGCAGCACAAATAAACCGACGTTCATCAAATTATCGTTATGTTCGTGCGTGCCCTCAACGATTTCATCTAGGTGGCCGTCCGGCCTCAATTTGATGCGTCCGCCGCGCGTTTTGCCGTGCACGTGCTGGGCCAAAATCGCCCAGTCGTTTGCGAGACAAGCTTCAATGTCTTCACGCGCGTAAATATCATCACCCATCAGGCTGATAAATTTTCCCTTAATTAAATCGCGCGCGAGCCACAGCGCCTTGCCCGTGCCTAAGAGCTTGTCTTGTTTGACGTAGATGATTTTTTTACCGCGATATTCATTGCCGAAGTGGTTTCTGATTTGTTCGCCCAAATAGCCGATAATTAAAATCACCTCATCAATGCTCTCTGGCAGAATGTCAATTTTGTGCTCCAGTAAATTCTTGCCCGCGACCCGCAACATGGGTTTGGGAATGTCATACGTCAGCGGCCGCATGCGTACGCCGCGGCCGGCGGCTAAAATAACTGCTTGCATAATGACTGCTATTTTTCTTTAATAAGTCGCGCCAATGTCTTTACTCTATTGCCGCTCACCCGCATCGCAGGTTTTTTGCGTTTATCCTTTTTTTTATACCGCACTTCCACATCTTTTTCAAGAGCCTCATGATTTTGGCGCGCTGATTTCATATATTGGTTAAATATTGCTATAATAACTTTATCATACTCTAAACTTCTCTCCTATGGCAAATACGGCCTACATTCCAGAACCTCTGCAGCCGGTTCAAAAAAAATGGCACAAAACCTGGTGGGGCGTCAGCGGCATATTCCTGCTGTTACTCATAGCAACCGGCGGGGTACTTTTTGGTTTGCAAGTTAAAAATGCCTACCAACAAATTCAAACCCAAACGTTGCAGAGTACCGACCCGGCCGCTCTCATCGCCCGATTCAAAACACCCGGGCCGTACGCGGACGCGGCCATAGCCAACCGTCCGACCTTAGGCAGTGCCGCGCCCAAAGTCGAAATCGTTGAATTTTTTGACTTTAATTGCCCGAACTGCAAAAATTCGTTTCCCACTATCCGTCAAATCATGAGCGAACATAAAGATACGGTCAAATTAGTCATGCGCTACTACCCGGTCATTGCCGACAGTTCGCTGGATTTGGCGCTCGCCGGCCAGTGCGCGAACGAGCAGGGATTGTTTTGGAACCTGCACGACCGCTTTTTCCAAAACAGCGCTCCGGCCGCGCACATTGCTGAAATCGCGCGGCAGTCCGGTCTGAACCTGACCCAATTCAATACGTGTCTGCAAAGCCAGAAATATCTCAATATCATCAAACAAGACGTAGCTGCGGCGCAAGCCGTTGGTGCGCGCGGCACGCCGACCTGGCTTATTAATGGACACTTCATCAGCGGCGAGATTCCGCACGACGCATTTGTGCAGATAATAGACGCTCTTGTGAAAAACTAATCTATGATTCATTTCACTACTTACGCCCTGCAAAAATTTGACATCTTAAACACCCATAAAGTCTTTTTCACCAAAGAGCAGGTGGAAGAGGTTCTGCGCCTGCCTGATAGCGTTGCCCCAAAAGGAAAATACTTTGTCGCCACCAAAGACGGCATCAGCGTTATCTATCGTATTGAAAATAACACGAAACACATCATCACCTTTTATCCGGTTTCATATCGTTCGTAAAAGGTTTCGGAAACCTTCATTACCTGTATGCACTACGACCCCGAATCAAACATCATCTCCGTAGAAATCGCCAGGGGAAAAATCAGCCACTGCCTTGAGGTGGGTAATTTTTTAATCCACGTCAGCGAAAACAAATCCCCGCTCCTTATTGAAA
>MFGL01000024.1:0-4209 GCA_001778285.1 Candidatus Falkowbacteria bacterium RIFOXYC2_FULL_47_12 | reverse complement strand
TGAAATTAAAAATCATAATATTTATTCTCATTGTGGTAACTATTGCGGCATTTGTTGTGTTGCTCTCCCGTGAGACAACCGGCGCAACCGACCGTGTCTATATTAAAAATAGCTGCTTCAACGTAACCGTGGCTGACACGCCGGCGGCGCGCGGCCGCGGCTTAATGTTTGTAACCAAACTCAACCCCGATGCCGGCATGCTATTTATCTTTGCGCAAAGCGATGTCTACCCGTTCTGGATGAAAAACACGCTCATTCCGCTGGATATTATCTGGCTTGATGAAAACAAAAAAATAGTTTTTATAAAAAATAACGCCCAACCCTGCGGTGCAGACGTATGCCTAAATATTGTGCCACCGGCGGCAGCGCGTTATGTTTTGGAAGTCAATGCCAATACTGCCGAACGGCTGAACTGGGAGAGCGGAGATGTTATGCAAATAAAATAACATTCCTGCATCTACGCCCGGCCGTGTTCTTCGGTTCTGCCATACGCACGAAAACCGGTGCCGGCCGGAATCAGGCGGCCAATGATGACGTTTTCTTTGAGACCTTCCAAGTGGTCAATCTTACCGGTAACCGCAGCGTCAATGAGCACGCGCGCGGTCTCCTGGAATGACGCGGCCGAAAGGAAACTGTCGGTCGTCAGTGATGCTTTGGTCATGCCCAAGAGCAGCTGGGTGCCGACTGCCGGCTTTTTGCCGGCCGCTTTGATTTCGCGGTTGAGGCGCTCAAAAATCGGTTTTTCCATAACCTCGCCGGGCAGCATGTTCGTGTCGCCGGATTCTTTCACTAAGATGCGCGAAAACATCTGGCGCACGATGATTTCAATGTGCTTGTCGTTGAGCGGCTGGCCCTGTGAGGAGTAGACGTACTGAATTTCGTGAATGATGTATTTCTGCGTCGGCAGAGCACCGCAGAGACTATAGTACTGCTGCAAGTCCAGGCTGCCCTCAGTAAGCTGCGCTCCCTTGGCAACCGTATCGCCATCGTTCACCCAGAGCGCGTAACCTTTGGGAATGATAAACTCCTTGACCTTTTCGGCTTCAAAGACCACCTTCACATACTTATCCTGCAGCTTAACCAAACCGCCGCGCTTAGCTTTTATCTCGGTGTCGTCCATGGCAAACAAGGTCTGGCCGCGCTTCACTTCTTCATTCTCTTTGACGAATAGTTTCGGCTCCAGTTTTGTTTTGGCGGCTTTTCTTCCTTCTTCCTTGCGCGCGGTCAACAGGTCGCGGGCGGTTTCGGCAAAATAGTACTTATCGCTGTCAGCGCCTTTATAGAAAATTTTTACCACCCGGGCGTTGATGCCCTGAACAATGGTTTTGCCCGTAGCGTCAATAATGGTCTTTTCGGCGGTTTCAATGCGCGCCGTGCCGTCAACGTCGGTGACGAATGCCTTGCGTTTGGGCGGACGGGCTTCAAAAATTTCTTCAACGCGGGGCAAACCTTGGGTAATGTCTTCCTGGCCAGCCACGCCGCCGGTGTGGAAGGTGCGCATGGTCAGCTGCGTGCCCGGTTCGCCAATAGACTGCGCGGCCATGATGCCGACCGCCGTACCCATGGCAACCAGCTTGTTGTAACTTAAATCATACCCGTAGCAGGTCGCGCAAATTCCCCGGTCCAGCTTGCAGCTTAAGGGGCTGCGCATCACTGCCTGGGCAATGGTTTCTTTTTCAATTTTTTTGATAACTTCTTCCGTGACGAGCGTGCCGGACGGCACCAAAATTTTGCCTTTTTCATTTGTCAGATCCGCCGCCAGGTACCGGCCAACCATGCGCTTGGCAAGCGTTGTCCCCAACTCCTCGCTCTCACTATGTGTCAGCGTTATGCCCGTTTTGGTGCCGCAATCCGGCGCGGTGATGACGATATCCTGGGAAACGTCAATGAGACGGCGCGTCAAGTATCCTGCATTGGCCGTACGCAGCGCCGTATCCGAAAGTCCCTTGCGCACGCCGTGCGTGGCGATGAAGTATTCCAAAACGTCAAAGCCTTTTTTGAAGTTTCCCTTGACCGGCAGTTCAATGATGGCGCCGGAAGGCGATGTCACCAAGCCCTTCATGCCGACAATTTGCGTCAGCTGGGCCCAGGAGCCGCGCGCGCCGGAATTGATCATCGTGTATACCGAGCCGTGTTTATCAACCTCCTGCTTAATAGTTTCAGCTATCTTGTCTTTAGTTTCTGTCCAAAGCTGCACTACTTTAGCGTAGCGCTCACTCGCTGTCAGCAAACCCTCCTCGTACTGGCTTTGGACTTCGTCAACGCTGGCTTCAGCTTCGGCGACGAGCTTGTCGCGGCGGCTGGTAGCCGGCAGATCGCCCATGCCCCAGGAAAGGCCGCTCTTGGTAATGTAGGTTAAGGCTAGCGTTTTTAACTCGTCAACAAGTTGCACCGTTCTGTCTTCGCCGTAGAGGTACAGACAATTTTTGATCAGTTCGTTGAGGTCTTTTTTTAAAACAATATCGTTCACGAAACGCAGTTTATCCGGCAGGACGCTATTGAAAATAATTCTGCCCACGGTCGTTTCCAAAATTTCGGTTTTGCCTGCCTGCCGGTTGGCATGGTGCGCTCCGATTTTGACGCGCGCTTTAATCGTTTCCTGCAAGCTGATTTGTTTGCACTCGTAGGCAAAAATCGCTTGAGTTTCATCGGAAAAAATCTTAACGCGCACGCCGGCTTGCGGTTCTGTTTTATCCGTCAGGTAGTAAGCGCCCCACACAATGTCATGTGAGGGTGAAACGATCGGATTTCCGGTCGCCGGCTTCAGGAGGTTGTGGCTTGCGAGCATCGTATCAGCCGCTTCCTGGCGCGCCTCTTTCGTGAGCGGCACGTGCACGGCCATTTGGTCGCCGTCAAAGTCGGCGTTGAACGCACTGCATACGAGCGGGTGAATTTGCAGCGCCTTGCCTTCAATGAGAATGGGTTTGAATGCCTGAATGCCCAAGCGATGCAGGGTCGGGGCGCGGTTGAGCAGAACGTAGGCGTCTTCAATAATTTCGTCCAAAATGTCCCAGACCTCGTCGGCGCCGGTCTCAATGTAACGCGAGGCGCTCCGCACGTTGTGCACGATTTCGCGTTTGATGAGTTTGGAAATGATAAAGGGTTTGAAAAGTTCCAGCGCCATTTTTTTTGGCAGACCGCACTGGTAGAGCTTCAGCCGCGGGTTAATAACAATAACCGAGCGTCCTGAATAATCCACGCGTTTGCCGAGTAAATTTTGTCGAAAACGGCCCTGTTTGCCTTTTAAAATATCAGCCAATGACTTGAGCATGCGCTTCTGGCCGGTGGAAGCGGTTACGGTTTTGCCGTGGCGCGCCGAATTGTCAATGAGCGCGTCAACGGCCTCCTGCAGCATGCGCTTTTCATTGCGCACGATAACTTCGGGCGCGTTGAGCTCCATGAGCTGCTTGAGCCGATTGTTGCGCGAAATCACGCGCCGGTACAAATCATTCAAGTCTGACGTGGCAAAACGGCCGCCGTCTAAAGGAACCATTGGACGCAAATCCGGCGGGATGACTGGCACCACCGTTAAGACCATCCATTCGGGCCGCAGATTGTTTGCCTGCAGGCTTTTGAGCAGCTTGAGGCGTTTCATCATTTTTTCTTTCTTTGATTCAATCACTTCAATGACTGCGCACTCCAGCTCTTTGATGGTTTTTGGCATGTCTAAGCGCTGGAGCAGTTTCGCAATCGCCTCGGCGCCGATGCCGGCCTCAAAAATGTGTCCGTACTTGAGCGCCAGATTCTGATACTGGTGTTCGGACAGAATCGCCATTTGCTTGATTTCTTTGAGTTCGTCCTGGGCGATTTTAAACGCCTCTTCTAATTTGCCGGTTTTCTCTTCTTTGGCTTTCTCTATCTGTTCCAGACTGTCGGCTTTTTGCTCGTCTTTTTTCAGCTCGCCTTTCTTTTTGGCAAACTCGTTTTCTATCTGCTTTTTTTTATTTTTATACTCCTGCTTGATTTGTTCCAATGTGGCTTTTTTTAAATCATCATCAACGTCAGTGATGATGAAGTTGGCAAAGTACACGACTTTTTCCAGCGCTGTTGACGGCAAATCCAAAATCAAACCGATTTTTGAAGACATGCCGCGCAGAAACCAGATGTGCGTGGTCGGCGCCATCAGGGTAATGTGGCCCATGCGTTCGCGGCGCACGATTGAACGCGTCACCTCAACGCCGCACTTGTCGCAGACGATGCCTTTGTAGC
>MFGL01000023.1:4182-6071 GCA_001778285.1 Candidatus Falkowbacteria bacterium RIFOXYC2_FULL_47_12 | reverse complement strand
TCGTTAGGGGCGTGGTCACAAATGGTGAGTTTGACGGCAGCAGCGCAGCGTGGCTTAACGCCACCTCCAGCGGCGACCCGTGGAACTTCTACGTGTCGTTGAGGATTGACCGGCAGATCCTGCCAGCCGGCAAGTATCGTGTTTTTGTGCGGGTGAACGCCAGCCGGTCGGGCAAGATGGGTATAGCTCTTTATCCGCGAGGCAATGCAAATTCTGCCAAAAAAGTGGTGGCGCAGACGGGGGTTACCACCCACTCGGTGGAGTTTTTCCTGTCGCAAGAGGACAGGGACTACACCTTGGCATTCTTGCTGGGTGATGCTTACTCATCACGCGGCATGGGCAACGTCGTAGTGGATAGGTGGACCCTGACGTACCTGGGGCCGTGACCGCCACCAGTTTGATTTTGAACATTTCCTTTCACCTTTCCCCGCCGCCTGATGTTTACGGACAACAAGTGCGCGGGGATTATTTTTGCGGATTTTGCAAAATACGTCGGTCTTGAGTGGATGATATAAATGACTTTTGGGCTGGTGATAGGCGCATTTTGGAAAATGCAAGCAGTATGCTATGATTGAACTGTAGTTAAATTATAGTTAAAATGTATGAAAAATAGCTATGTTAAGCGAAAATTAGAGAGTACTATTTTGAAGTATTTAAAAACCCCAGAGATTATTGCTGTTATTGGTCCACGCCAAAGCGGTAAAACCACCATGCTTTTCCGGCTCTATCAAGCCTATAAAATGTAAGATGTTTTATGCAATTCAGACGCACTCTTTTTTGGGACGTTGACCCCAAAACCATTGATACGAAAAAACACGCTCGCTACATCATAGAACGCATTCTTGGATTTGGCGACGACCGCGAAGCGCGCTGGCTATTTTCAAAATACAAAAAGAATACTATTAAAAAAGTAATAAATCTGCCGCGCAGTCAGGTAGACCCCAAGTCAAAATCCCTATGGTCGCTGCTTCTTCGTTAAGTTATTTGACATTATTTGTTTGACATTATTCCTGCATTACTTTATACTAAAAAACAATATGAACGCATATAACAGCCAGATGTTAATAAACACCAGCCCGCGCCCGAAAGTTTTTTCCTTTGAGGCTGTTTAGTTGTGTGTAAATAATTTGGTATAATTTTTTTCAAAGCAAGCAGCCTCACCGGGCTGTTTTTCATTTTTTATGAATACAAATTTTGTTCATTCAAATTCAAAAAAATGCCAGGAGTGTCAGACCATGCGGAAAAAAGTTGTAGTGATTAAAATTGGCTCTAATGTCGTAACGGAGAATGGCGGGGTTTCATTGGAAGTGTTGCGGCTCATTGCCAAACAGGTCGTGCACGCGCGCGCGAAAGGATACGATGCAATTATCGTGAGCTCCGGAGCAGTCAGTTGCGGCAAAAAATTTGTGACACACGTTGACAATATCGTGTTGCATCAGGTGGCTGCCGCCATCGGTCAGCCGATTCTGATGCAACATTGGGCAGAGGTGTTTGCTGAATTCACAATAATTGTCGGACAGTTTTTGGAAACGCACAAGGCCTTTGAGAATCCGGGTGTCATCAGTTTATTGCAGACAGCTTTGGATTGCGGCATCGTTCCTGTCATCAATGAAAACGATGCGGTCAGTACTGAAGAAATGAAAAAGTTTTTTGGTCATGGCGACAACGATATGCTGGCCGCCATTGTCGCTGCAAAACTGAACGCGGCAGCGTTGATCCTTCTCACCAACGTGGACGGGCTGTACGCCTCTTTGGAGGATATGCGAGCGGGAAAAGTAATTTCCTGCATTCCGGAAATTAATGAAGAAATTTTGAAGCTTGCAGGATTATTGAATTCCGACCGGCCGACAGGCATGGGTCCGAAGTTGCTGGCGGCGCGGCACACCACA
>MFGL01000023.1:344-4173 GCA_001778285.1 Candidatus Falkowbacteria bacterium RIFOXYC2_FULL_47_12 | reverse complement strand
ATTCATGTTTGGATAGCGAACGGCTTCAAAGAAGTCGTGCCGCAAATTTTAGCCGGCGGGCAGGTAGGCACGCACTGCTTGCCGCGGCGTAAATAGTTCTTTTTATTAAAAATAAAAATCAGCCATTTTTTTCTCGGCTGATTTTTTATTTTTTAATTATTTTTTAAGTTTATTTCCGCAAGAGCGAATGTACTTCCGAACTCGCGGCATTGAGGTAGTTCTGACAGAACGCCCGGGCTTTTTCGGCATCAAAGTATTGGCAACTGAAGATATCAATGAAGGCGCGATTGTCTCCCTTGTCGTCAAAATGCACCGTGATGGAGGAGGTTTCAATAAACTGCAGAGCCGAGTAGCCCTCCAGACTGCCTTCGCCAAATTTTCCCATCAACGGTTCGCCGTGCGGCTTCATATCGATAGCTGCACAGAGCTTTTGTAAGAAATCGCGGATAACATTCAAGTCCGTTATTTTTGCCAGCTCACAGCCGTACAGATTCAGGCTGGCGAGCAGGCCCCAGGCGTTCTGCGCCTGGTACTCTTCTTGACTAACCACAGAAGAGCGAAAAGTGGTGTTGTCCATTACAATAAACACATTAGCGGGCAGCGGCTGTTTGGACGCGCCGGCTAACGATTATAAATTATCAAAAAAATTAAAAAGTATGAAAATAATCATACACTCTTTTTGTAAAAAGAAAAGAGGGCAGGTGTGTATAAAAGAGAAGGGCGAAGCTTGCGAGGCTTCATTCCTTTTTTGTTTTGCAGTGTCTTGTTGACAGAAGTATTTTAGTCGTATATGATCAGTAATATGAATAAACTAATCAGCCAAATTGTCCGCCGCGACAGCTTCAAACACGTTTGAGGCCGTTTTGTTTATCTATAAAATATCACCAAACATTTTCTAACGGCCTCACAGGGCCGTTTTTATTTTATGCTTATAATTTATCTTAAAACTTCAATAACTATCCGCCGCCGTTCAAACCCGCGTTTGAGCGCGTTTGGCGGTGTTTAATTTTTTCATTAAAGCCTGCCATACGGCCTCAAGCGCGACTGCCTTGAGGCCGTTTTTTGTTCATTTCAAAATGAAGGAGAGTCTATCATGATTATTGCTGAAAAGTTTCACCCTGATGAAGTGATGACCGGCAAGGTGGAGGTTGGCGTGGAAGTGTATTATCAGCACGCATTTCCGAACGAAGAATTGATAAGAGTTGGGCTTGCGTGCAAAGATTTACGGCTTATTGAAGCGACTTACGATGGCCAGGACGCTTGTACTTTAGTTGTTGGGCACATTCATTATTGGAAGAGTATTGAAGACGGCGCCGATAATCTCCATAGAGATATTATACGGAGAGTAAAGTCAATGTTCGGCGAGGGTTTCTCCGTGCATATCGGCAAAGCTGCCGCGTCTGACCAATATTGCGGATGCGGTACATAATACGCAGAGAGGTTCTTTGAGAGGTTCTTTTTAAAAAAATTAGGGCGAAGCTTTAGTGGCTTCGCCCGGTTTTTTTATTCCAAAAAAGAAAGAACATATTTAGTCGTTTTGCCGACAGTACGGCCGACAACGCGATAGAAACACGTTGCTCGATGCGGTGCATGTGGGTCGTTGGGGTTTATGCGCGTATGGCAACAGCCGCCATCTTGTCCCAATCGCTTAACTTTTATAAGCAGACAGTCTTGATTGCAGTTCGTTAATATATCCATAATCGCCAATTCATCGCCGCTGGTCGCGCCTTTGCGCCGCATCTTTTTTGCCGAACGAGAATAAAGATGGACGCGCATGGTTTTAAGCGTTAAGGCAAGCGCTTTGTCGTCCATAGTCGCGGCGTAAAGTACAGCGCTATGTGGATTGTCTTGCAATATAACGGTAATCAAATCCGGCGCGCGCGTGCCGTCGTGGTTTAAAGCTGGTTGGAAGATAGGCGTAAATTCAGAGCTTTCTTCCAATTCTTCCTTTGCCGCGCCAATGTGCCCTTTTTCTACTAAGGCGCTGATGAAGTTAGCGTGGCATAATTCAGTTTCAACGGAAGCAGGAACAGTGCAACTAGCATTTTTTTCATCTTCGGTATAAAATTCTTCCACCCGCAAAGTATAAATTTTTTTCTCTTTCCAACCGCAAGAATCGCAGATGAAAGTAATGCTGAACATTAATCCGTGCACGGTGTTTAAATAAGGTTGGCTGACTAATCTTCTGATTTGATGCGTTTTGTCGTTTGGGCATTGCATGGCTTATAACCTCCTGATATAAAAAGATCCTTTCTCTGATAATAGAGAAAGGACTGCGTTGATTTTTAAATTAAAAACACCATCAAGACAGATCTTTCTCCACGAGAGCAGGGCGGTGATGATGCAGGGTATTCAAGACCAGCCGGTAGCCGCCGGCGCCGTTGTTCAGCCATTTGGAAATGCGCGCGACGGTAGTTGAGCTTAAGCCGGTTTTTTTGATAATAATAGAATAGGGGACTTTTTGGTCCAGCATTTGCGCGGCCTGCCAGCGGCGGGCAAACTCGTTGATTTCAGCTTCGGTCAGCAAATCCCGCAGGAATTTCTTCATTTCCGCTTGATTTTTGAGCGTTAGCAACGCTTCAACTAAACTATTAATTTGTAGGGTATTTAAGTTCATATTAATTGCTTTATTAGACTAAAGCACTTTATTTAACTAAAGTATAGCAGAGTTAAAATATTTGTCAAGACTACCGTATTCCAGGTCGAACTTGACAGATTTTTTTATACCATATATACTACAAACATCATTCACAATTTCTAAAACCGTTGACGTGCGTCCCGCAGTACTGCGGGATTGGGCGCACCGAGGTGATTCTTGCATAGTAGTGAGAATCCGGCCGGTCCCGTAACCATGACCTAACTGTTGTCGCTTGAAACTAGAGCCTGGTGGCTTGCCACCCGAAGCTTTAGCGTAGGGTGGAGTCAGTAAAAGAGGCCTTGAAATCCGTTTTACTGACGGATTTTATTGTTTTAATCCGTCAAAATTCAGGGCAACGAGGGTGGTACCGCGTCAAAGCCCTGTAAAGCTTTTTCGTCCCTTTGGCAAATTTTTATATTTGTCCAAGAGATGAGAAAGCTTTTTTGTTTTTTTAAACAATTTGTTCTTTTTATGAGATACGATGTCTCAAATAAGATTTGAGTGCATTAAAAAACACATTAATAGAAAGGAAGTCATCATGAAACACGTGGTATGTAGCAGAGATGCAGAGGAAGGCGCAAGAACGAAAGTCCTGCTCCCGGTGGAGAGTTGTTATCCGACACTGGTGTATTGGCAATTCTTGGCTTGCGGCAAAACGCTCACGCCGCCGACCGCAGCTTTTATCGCTCACAAGGATTCGTGCGGTGTTTGCAAACGGACACTGGAGCAGCTGCGTACGATGGCGTACGTTGATTCAACTGCGGGAGAGTTGGATAGATACCTCATGATGCAATGCTATTATGAGGCAAAACGAGCCAAGTCAGGATGTGGCTTGCTCTGTCCGCAGTGCGGAGACCGATTGGTGCAGACATACCGTGAGCCGGCAAACGGAGAAGCATTAATGCAAGCGATTATGGATGGAGACGCGAGTAAGTATAGCCCCATCTTTTTTCGTTGCCATAGTCTTCACTGCCCGGCGGCACCGTATAACTTTAATAGCAAGGGCAATGGTGCACAGGAGGTCCAGCTGGGTTTGCCGGCAGTATGCGTTTTAGATGTGTGGGCGCAGTTACAACAGAATAATGGTCTTTTTTGCTGCCCTGATTGTGGCAATGACATAAGCAAGCATTCTGCCCGTTGCCATTATCAACATCTCTTGGCTTTGGCGCAGAAGTTTTCTAGTGCGCTCAA
>MFGL01000023.1:0-323 GCA_001778285.1 Candidatus Falkowbacteria bacterium RIFOXYC2_FULL_47_12 | reverse complement strand
CAGTTTATTAAAGCCTTGCGCGTAGAATCCCCCCAGCATACCCGGCGCTCCTTGCGGCCTTTCCCCATAACTATAGCGGTGTTATATGTCAGGTCCAATTCTCCAACTTTAAGATTTAATGCCTCGCTTATACGCAGGCCGGTATCAGCCAACAGGAGCAGCAGGGCCTTATCAGGCGGTGCTCTACTATTGGCCTATCTAACCCGGCGGCGGGATTAGTGATTATAAACCCGTCCTTTAGCAGATAGTTGAAGAAGGCCCGTAGGTTCCTAAATCTACCGTCTATGGTCTCTGAAGCCCGCCCAGCGGCCTTCCAGGTCTCT
>MFGL01000022.1:157-6228 GCA_001778285.1 Candidatus Falkowbacteria bacterium RIFOXYC2_FULL_47_12 | reverse complement strand
TTATATATTTTTATATTATCAAGATAGCCGTTAAAACCGTTAGCCGCGGCCGAGTCCGCGCCAAGGCGCAAATTGACCGCGTTGGTCGGTACGCTTGCGACCGCGCCGGAACCGTCCGGAACGCCGTTGACATAAAAAGTGGCGTTAGTACCGTCATAGGTAACCGCCGCCTGATACCAGGTAGCGGCAGAAAGCGTCGTGCCCGCGCTCACGCAAGACGCGCCGCAAAAACGCAATTTACTGCCGTTCGTGTCCAGCATATAGCCGTCGTTCAAAGTGGCGGCGGTGATTTTATCCACGATGCGCCCGCCCAAAGCGCGCGCCCGAATCCAGGCGGTAATGGTTAAATTGGTAACATCCAAACTGGCCGCGTCCGTTACCTGCACATAATCGCCGGTGCCGTCAAAGCCGCCCGCGCGGCCATATTTTGTCTGGTCGGTCGTGCTTGTCGCGTTCGTAGCCGCGCCGCTATTGTTCAGGCCGGAGCTGTCTATTACCGTGCCCCAGCTTGACTCGTCCATTTTATAGTAGCCGACTAAACTATCGGTAACGCCGTCATCGCCGTATTTATTGCCGATTGTTACATTGCCCAAAGTCGCGCTCACCCCCTGTCCGCTCGGGCTTGAACCGGCGGCATACAACGCGGTGATTTCGGTGGAAGTTAAAGCGCGGTTGTAAAATTTAACTTCGTCAATTACGGCATTAGTGGCATAAGTAGTGGGGCCTGAACTAAAAGATCCTATACCAAAAGTATATGTCTGGTCTGTCACGCTGCTTTTAGCTATTGGTCCGCTTTCTTTTACGCCATTAACATACAAATAAATATTACTGCCGTCATGCACGCCGATTAAATGGCTCCATTGTCCGGCTGTCGGCTGATTTAAACCGCTGGCGCAAGTCCAGCTGGCGCTGGCATAAACGCCAAACCCAAAGCGGTTAGCGGTACAATTTATGTCGGTAAAATTATATCCTATCCAATACTCGCTTCCTTTTCCAACAATTATATCTTGTGATCCTAATGTATTCATTTTAATCCAAGCGCTTAAGGTAAGAGCGGATGGTGAAAAAATTGAATTGTCAGCTACATTTACATAATCATCCGTGCCGTCAAAACTTAACGCCTTGCCAAATTTGCCGTCCACCCAAGTCGTATTGCTAACTAAAGTTCCGTTGTTCGTTCCAATCCTGTCATAAGTCGTGCTCGCGTAGCCCTCGTCAAAAGACCAGTAGGCGACTGGGCCGCCACCGGACTCGGTACTGCCCCAGGCCACAAATGTAGAAGGAGAGTTTTGAGTATTATATTCAGTTTGGATCCATTCAGCGGAACGAATACCGTTAGAGAAACGGACTTCATCAATAATTCCGTTAGTTGCATATGACGAAGCGGCTCCGGAAAATGAACCAATATCAAAAGGATTGGCGCCGTCAGATACAGGAGTGTCCGCGACCGGACCGCCTTCTAATGTTCCATTAACATATATATAGGTATTACTGCCGCTATGCACGCCGGTAACATAATACCATGTTCCTGCGCCAGGCCCGGTAGTACCGCTGGCGCAACCCCAGCTACTGCCTCCATAACCGCAAAAACAAAGCTTGCCAGCTGTGCATCCGGCAGCCGCCCAATCATATCCCAGCCAATATTCAGCGTTTCTTCCAGCTAATAAATCCGTACCGCTAAAACCGCTAAAATTAACCCACAAACTTACTGTAAAGGCGGAAACGGAAAATGCTGAATTATCACCTATGGATATATAGTCATCAGTACCGTCAAAAACTCCCCCTCCATCAGTTTTACCTGCTCCGGCTGTTGGAGCTGATATGGAAGTGCTATTAAGGCCATTCGCCGTGGAATCGTTCGCGCTTAAAGTGGTGCCGTTCGGCAAATGCTGGACCATTTTAAAATTTGAATCCCATGCTGACGCGGCGCCGGCGCTGGTTGCCACGCTATAGCTGGGATTTCCATAATACATATAAAGTATCGTGTCAGCCTGATTATAGATAGTGGGAACTTTAACCCATGTTACTAACTCGCCGGTTCCGCTCGTATAGCGTTCAATTTCCCGGTCCAGCTTCATTCCGGTGTTATCGGTAAAAATAATGTCTTTGCCGTCGGTTCTCGCGTAAGTCGCGAGTTGCGTCGTGGTGGTAGAAATCAAAACCGGAAAGTTAGTCAAATCAGCGGATACTTTGGTATTATCAATGGTGATTTTCAGCCGCCGCGACCAGGAGTCGTTATACCACCCTGCCTGCGCCTCGCTTTCCCCGCCGCGGAAATGATTCCAGGCGAAAAAACCGGCGGAGGAGATGAGGGCGACGGCGGCGAGGAGAGAGAGGGATTTGTACAGTAAAAAACGGCGCTCAAATATTTTCTTGAACCAAGCTATTATTTTCTCTATGATATTTTCAATATTTATTTCGTTGTTCATCTTTTTAATTTTCAATCCCGAATACTCGGGACAATTTTCAATTTTCATTCAATTTTCAATAACCAATTTTCAAACTATTTATTTTTACCGTCAACTGAATCGCAAATTTTCTGAAATATTAAGGTTAATTCATGCGCTTCTTGCCATAATATTCTGGCTTCATCCGCTTTTTCCGGGACTACCGCCGCGGACATTCTTAACCAAAACTTGGTTTCCTGCGCCTCTTTCTTGCTGATAAATATTTTATTCCTGAAATCTCTTTTGGAGCTGGCGTTATTGGCCTCGCAGTAATTAGCGCCTACGCTAGTTCCGGATTTAATTAACTGATTCTTTATTGGCTTGGTCTCCGTATTGTCTTTTATGCTTTTGCAAAATTTTATTATATTTTCCCCGAACTTAGCAGTCCTTTCTTCTAAATTGTAATCTTTATTCTTATTATTGTCGCTCATGATAGTGTTTGAAAATTAAAAATTAAAATATTGAAAATTGACTGAAAATTGTAAATTGAAAATTTTATTTGTATCTTATCGGGGCTTGACATAGTTTTAAGGTATGCTATACTAATAATTAGAAAAATCATCCAAAACCCTGTTGTCCTTCGGGACGCGGGGTTTTGTGATTTTAAGCCTCAAAATTCCAAATATTTTTAAACCAATTAAACCAAATAAATCTGTCAGCCGCCTGAATCAGCTCCCGGCCGATATGGCCGCGAGTGGAAACAACTATCACGCGTTTGCCGCGCCGCTGAACATATTTAACCAATGGAGCAAAATCGCTGTCGCCGGACAATAAGACGGCAGTGTCGTAGGCGGGCATAATATCAATCATGTCTATCGTTAATTCTACATCACAATTGCCTTTATACATAACTTCGTTTTTTCCTATTGTGATGATTTTTACTTCCTTGACCGCCAGCCTAAAACCCCTGCGCGCTAACATAGCGAGAAGATTCGCCTGTCCGTTATTGTCTTTTTGGGTGGAATAATAAAAGTAAATATCAACCAACTTGGCTTGCGTTTGAAAATAGGACTGCAATTTTTTATAATCCATTCGCCAGCCTAAATCACGCAAACTGTACACCACATTAGCTACATCAATAAAAACAACTATTCTGCCCCACTGTTGCCAGCCAATATCTTTTATGTTTAAATTTAGTATTTGATTTGACATGCTATTTTTATATTTTTACGGCCTGCGCTTCTTCCCCGCCGCGGAAATGGTTCCAGGCGAAAAAACCGGCGGAGGCAACTGCTATAACGGCGAAGAGAAGGGCGAGGGATTTATATAACAAGAAACGGTTCTGCAATAATTTTATTCCAGTTTCTTCTAATCTTTTAAAAATATCTTCTATTTTGATGACTGTTTTGGACATGGGTGTTTTAACAATTTTTAATTTTGTAATTTTTATCGGGGCTTGACATATATTTTGAGAGTGTTATACTATAATCAATAAAATCTTCGGCCAGGGGTTCAAGCACCCCACTTCGGCGGGGGATTTTATTAATTTTAGGGAAAACAGGACATAAAATATTTTGTGCCTTTCTTGTCTTCTTTAACTTGCACATAAAAAACCTCCCCTCCTCTTGTTTTACCCTCAAACCTATGGACAACCGCCGTGTGATCGCTGGCATGTGGTTTTGTTGTCGGTATACAATGAGATTTTTGCAATAACTCAATAGCCGCTAAAAAATAATGCAATCGCCGCATACGTTCACGCGGTGGTTTTTGCGCGACATGCGGCCAAAAATAATCAAAAAATACCTTTTCCTTTTTCCAGTATGCCGAACGAATGTACGGCCGGCGCTTAGTTTTCTTTTTTATCTCATTATAGTAGTTTCGAGCGGCCGCGTACACCTCATGATAATTACTGCCGGGAAGTTTTTTAGCTTTAGTTTGGTAGACTTTCATATACGCAAAGGAAAATTTCAAATTTTTTATTAACTGATAATGCCTTTTTTCTTATAAGACTTAACGGAGCTTTGGCGGCATGCTATACTATTGCCATCAAAAGACGCTTCATTTGGGGCGTTTTTTAATTTTTATTTCATTTTAATTGGGCTGCTATCCTCTCCAAAACTTTATCCATATCATACTTTACTTCTTCATTGCTGAACCTAATCACGATAAATCCTAAATCTTTTATATCTTTTGTTCTCCAGCCGTCATATTGCTTTTGTTCTTTTTTACTATGTATACCGCCATCCAACTCAATAACTATTTTTCTTTGCGGACAACAGAAATCGGCGATGTAATATCCTATTCCATATTGTCTTCTAAATCTTGATCCTAATTGCTTATTGTTTATCTTTTCCCATAATAATATTTCCGGCAAAGTGCTGTTATTGCGTAAATATTTTCTTTTATCTTTCTGCTTATGTTTGTTGTAAATTAATGTCATAACAGCCGCCGACCGCCTCCCCGACCCCCTCGCTCCGCCTGCTGGCGGAGCACTCCCCCTTATAAAGGGGGAGAATAAATGCCGACATGACATTGTTTTTCTTCCGCATTATTCCTCCCCTTTATAAGGGGAGGTGGACGCCGTTGCGGCGGACGGAGGGGTTTGTTTGAAAATTAGAAATTGAAAATTTTTCTCGCTATCTCGCGCATCTAAACCCAACCTCTTCTCCCTTATAATTCGGCGCCTTAGACAAGTCCAGCCCAAACACACCCGCCTTTTCGCCGTCTAAGTAAGAGCCGCCGCGGACAAAACCGCGCAAAGCCGAGCCGGCGGAATAATCGGTATAAATCTGCCCGATGCCGTTAGCGCTCGTCCAGTTATAGCCACTCGGCCGCGCGTAAGACATATCACCGTATTTTATTACATCTGGATATTCTAATAATTCACTCGCTGGCGTTGCGTCTGTAGGTAATTCATCCGCGTTCGCGATTTCATCCACCCATTCGCTGGCGTTTCCCGCAATGTCCCAGATAATTTGTCCGTTCGGCAACACTGCCGTGCGCAAAGAAGCGCGTCCCACCGCGTTAGCATCATACGACATTGCAAAATTTCCGTTTGTGCCGGTATAACCAAAATCACTGGTGTTGCCGTTGGTGCCGGAAATCTGGCAGGTCTCGCTAAACGCGTTCTCCGCGTCCGCTAAATTTTTATATAAATTACAGTCGTTGATGTTGGGGTCAACCCCACCCTCACTCCCTCCCCTAATTAGGGGAGGGATGGGGAGGGGTGAAGTCGTAACGCCATTCCCCAACTGCATCCCATCGTCACCGCTAACATCATTTATCGGCAACCCGACCACTGCTTCCGCCATCGTCATCCATTCCGCGTCCGTAACGAGGTGCATTCCCTCGCCTAAACTGCGGCAATAATTTTTCGCCTCCGCCAAGGTTACATTGATCAGCGGCATATCCGCAGAGGTTTCCGAAACCTCTAAAAGGTTTCGGAAACCTCCCTGTGTAGCCTCATGCTTTTGTACGCAGAAATTCTGAAAAGTATGCTTATTGTCTCTTGGCACTTCCACCCATCCTTCGGGACAGTGTACGCGATAATCCTGCGCGTACACGCTCGCCTCTACGCCCAAATCACCTTCACTTGTTGGGGTAAAGGTTTCCGTTGCCGGACACGCGCCCACGCAGATTGTCTGTTTGCCGGACGCGACCTGCACTTCCCCGCCGTTTTTAATC
>MFGL01000022.1:0-151 GCA_001778285.1 Candidatus Falkowbacteria bacterium RIFOXYC2_FULL_47_12 | reverse complement strand
ACGGCGAGCGTCGCGTTTTTGAATTCAATAATGTCGCCCGTGCCGTTTTGCGTAACCGTCAGCGCAACCGCGCTTGAAGAAGCGTTATTTGTTATTTCAGCCGCTCCACGCACCTGTAGAGACGCAAAATTTTGCGTCTCTACATCCGCCG
>MFGL01000021.1:17575-19071 GCA_001778285.1 Candidatus Falkowbacteria bacterium RIFOXYC2_FULL_47_12 | reverse complement strand
AAGTATATTTTAAATAATTTATTACTAACTTATTAACTTATCTTTACATCTCATTTATTCACTTTTGGTGTCTTGACAAACCCGACCACTATAAACAATGGGTTCATTTTTTTTCCTGCCGATTAGAGGGTTCGGCAGACCCATAAAATGGAGTCGCGTTTAGCCGCGACTAAAAAACACAATCCCCTCATCATAGGGTCTGGAGGAATATATTAAAATTCGCTGAAGCGAAAATATTTTTAAGGATCATTTTATAACATAATTATAGCACAGATAAAAAAATATGTCAAGGTTTTAAGCTATTTTTTAACTAAAATTAGCATAAAATTAAAATTTTTTTAAATAAAAAATATCTATAAATTACATTGAAACTCAAACAGAACATATTTTTACGCCTTTGCTTGATTTTATTATCTTAGTGTGTTATGCTTTAGTTAATTATTTTCATCAAAGCATATTTTTAATCAAGACATATATTATGAAGCTAAGTTATAAAAATCAAACGTTTCCGGTGATTGTCCAAGAAGATGAAGCGGGCGGATACGTGGTTATCAACCCCAGCTTAGAGGGTTGCTACAGCCAGGGCGAAACAATAGAAGATGCTTTAGAAAACATTAAAGAAGCGACTGAACTTTGTCTGGAAGATGCAGGGTAGGTTTATTGCATGAAATAATTAAAGATGCTAATTTAACAGTTGAAGAATTTATTAAATTATAAAATAATTTGCTTAGTCTTGGATTGGGAGTTGTCAACCCATTCTCGGATTGTAGCTTAAAACGTATGTTAGACAAAAAGGTAAAACAGCGGATAATTAACAAATACAAAACGCACGAAAACGATACCGGCTCGTCCCAGGTGCAAATCGCGCTTTTAACCGAAGAAATCAAACAGCTTTCCGAGCACTTGTCCCAGCACAAACAAGACCATTCCTCGCGGCGCGGACTTCTGCGCAAGGTGAATGAGCGCCGCAAGCTTTTGAAATATTTGCAAAAAGAAGACGAAGAATCATTTAAGGATATTTCCGGAAAACTCAAACTCAAAATCGGCAAGAAAATGATTGAGGAAGAGGAAGAAAAGAAGCGCCGTGAAGAAGAAGATCTGGCCGCGGCCCGGCAGAAAGCTGAAGAGAATGAGGAAAGCGAGGAAGATAGTACGGAAACAAAGGAAGAAGAATAAAAAATGATAATGCAAATCTGCGAATGATATGCCAATGCCTCCAATTTTGTTTTTATGCAAATAGTATTTGCAGTATTAGCATTCATCTGAAGATATATTAGTCCGTAGAGCGCATTCGAATTAACGGTTTGACGGATTTATAAGTCCGTAAAAATTAGCTTGAATTTATGATTAAACACAAGGAGCAGAGGGTAGGCGTCCTGGTTGACGTCTCCAACATGTACCATTCGGCAAAAAATTTATACAACAGCCGGGTTGATTTCAGCCAGGTGTTAAAAGCGGCTGTTTCTGGTCGCAAACTGATTCGCGCCATCGCGTAT
>MFGL01000021.1:16679-17560 GCA_001778285.1 Candidatus Falkowbacteria bacterium RIFOXYC2_FULL_47_12 | reverse complement strand
ACCGGCGAGGAAGAGCTGTTTTTTGAAGCGTTATCCAAACAGGGCTTTGAGGTCAAAATGAAAGAATTGCAAATTTTTCTCAGCGGCGTAAAAAAGGCGGACTGGGACGTGGGCATTGCCGTTGACGCCATCAAACTTTCCGACAAATTAGACGTCATCGTGCTTGTTACGGGCGATGGCGACTATATCCCGCTCGTTGAGTATTTGCAAAATACCAAAGGCTGTCTCGTGGAAATACTGGCGTTTCAGAAGACCTGCTCATCTCGATTAGTTGAAGCGGCGGATGACTTTATTGATTTGGGAGAGTATAAAAAATATTTGAAGTAATTTATTAACTAACAGCGATGTTTTGGCCTGCAAACAGATAGGCGCTGGTAATTTGTTCAAAACAATTTGAACTATTTACTCGTCTGTAGTTTGTCGGCCACAGCACGCAAGAAGGAATGATTTTATGGAATCAAAACAGTATTCATGCGAGTGGGTTGGCCGAACTCTAGAGATTGTTACCGGCAAGCTTGCCCAGCAGGCTACGGCTTCAGTTACCGTGCGCTATGGCGATACGGTTGTTTTAGCGGCGGTTGTGCAGGCTAAAGAGCCGAAAGAAGGCATGGATTATTTTCCACTTTTAGTCGGCTATGAAGAGCGGCTGTATGCCGCGGGAATTATCAAGGGCTCGCGCTGGATTAAGCGCGAAGGCCGGCCATCGGACGAATCGGTGCTCGCCGGGCGCATGATTGATCGCGCCATTCGGCCGTTATTTGATCAAAAAAATCGCCAAGACGTGCAGATTACTTTGACCATACTTTCCGCTGACAGCGAAAATGACCCGGAAATAGTTTCCTTAATCGCCGCGAGCGCGACCCTGGCTATTTCTAATATTA
>MFGL01000021.1:15552-16673 GCA_001778285.1 Candidatus Falkowbacteria bacterium RIFOXYC2_FULL_47_12 | reverse complement strand
GCGGCCCGATAGCCGGCGTTAAAGTCGGCCGCGTAGACGGCAAATTTGTCTTTAACCCTTCGGTTGAGCAGGAAAAAGCGAGCGACCTGGATTTAACCGTCGCTGGCATGGAGGATAAAATTATCATGCTTGAAGCCGGCGCGAAAGAAATCGGAGAAAAAGAAATGCTGGAGGCGATGAAAGAAGCATTGAAAGAAATGAAGCCGGCGCTGGATTTAATTAAAAAAATGGCTAAAGAATTAAAGCCGGATGCCGTCGTAGAGACGCAAAATTTTGCGTCTCTACCGGAGATGCCGGCGGATGAACAACAAGCGCTGGAACTTGCCAAAAATTGGATAACCAAAAACGCCGCCGAATATTTATTTGCCAAAGAAATCCCTACTAATAAAAAACAGGAGCGCCAAGCGCAAGTAACGGCGATTAAAGAAAAAGCGATTAATTATTTAGTTGAACAAGGAGTTGTTTATTTGCTCGCTAAAAAAGCGGTGGAAACGACCCACTACGAAATTATTGAAGCGGAAGTGACGCGCGGAATAATGGAGCGCGACGAGCGCGTTGACGGACGCAAGTTGGACGAAATACGGCCGCTATCGTCGGAAGTGGCTTTATTGCCGCGCACGCATGGTTCCGCCGTGTTCCAGCGCGGCGAGACGCAAGTACTGTCTACCGTAACGCTCGGTTCTCCGGGCGATGAGCAGTTTTTGGAAAATTTGGAAGGCAAGTCAACCAAAAAATACATGCATCATTATAATTTTCCGCCGTACAGCGTCGGCGAGGTCAAGCCGAGTTTTGGCCCGTCCCGCCGCGACATCGGTCATGGCGCTTTGGCGGAAAAAGCGATTAAACCAATGCTGCCGACCGAAGAGGAATTTCCTTACACTGTCCGCGTCGTATCGGAAGTTCTCGGCTCTAACGGCTCGTCTTCTATGGGCTCAACTTGCGGTTCGTCTTTGGCGCTAATGGACGCGGGCGTGCCGATTAAAAAAGCGGTCGCGGGCATTGCGATGGGACTGGCGAGCGCGCCGGACATGAAACAGTGGAAAATCATTACTGATTTGCAGGATTTGGAAGACGGCGAAGGCGGCATGGACTTTAAAATTACCGGCACGCGCGAGGGCATT
>MFGL01000021.1:9103-15495 GCA_001778285.1 Candidatus Falkowbacteria bacterium RIFOXYC2_FULL_47_12 | reverse complement strand
GAAACGCTGACGCGCGCCAAAGCCGGCCGCCTGCAGATCTTGGATGTGATGGCGAGCGCGATTGCCCAGCCGCGGCCGGAGCTTTCCCCGTACGCGCCGCGCATTATCTCGTTTAAAATTGACCCGGAGCGCATCGGCGAGGTTATCGGCACCGGCGGAAAAATCATTAACGGCATTATCAAAGAAACTGCAGTTACGATTGACATTTCCGACGAGGGTTTGGTTTCCATTTGCTCAACCAATGCCGAGCAGATGGAGCGCGCACGCAAGATGATTGAAGACATCTTGCACGAGTTTGCCCCGGGCGAGGAGTACATCGGCAAGGTGACACGCGTGATGGACTTCGGCGTGATTGTTTCTCTGCCAGGCGGCAACGACGGCATGGTGCACGTCTCCGAGATGGCGCCATACCGCGTGGGCAGCCCGTCTGATTTACTGAAGATGGGCGACGAGGTGACGGTGCGCGTCAAAGCGGTTGAGGAAAATCGCATTAGCTTAACCATGAAAGGCATTGATGCCAACCAAAAATATTGGGAGGGCGAACGCGGCAAGCAAGAAGGCGGTTTTGGCGGCAACGATTTTGACCGGGGTGGACGAGGCGGCCGGCCGCGGGACTTTGACCATAGACGCAATAGCAATGAGCACGACAGGCGTCCCCGCCGGTAATTTTTTGTAAGTATAAAAATGAGCTATACTGTAAGGGCGGGGCACATCCCGCCCTTTATGTTGGCTCCCGTAGTTCAATGGATACCCGCCCGCAACGCTTCGCAAGCGAGCTTGCTCGCGTAGCGATGCGGGCGGGGAACACCGGGCAGAGCATCCTCTCGTAGTTCAATGGATAGAACGGAGGCCTTCTAAGCCTTAGATGCAGGTTCGATTCCTGCCGAGAGGACAAATGGTTGATTATTTTGCAAAAGTTTGTTATTCTGATTTTGTTTTAAGAAAAAAAAGAAATGATGGTGGCCATAGTTTAACGGTAGAACAGCGGGTTGTGGTCCCGCTAGCGAGGGTTCAACTCCCTCTGGTCACCCACGCAAAATGTCCGCTCAAATAAGCGGGCATTTTTGATTAAGATAAAAGGCTATTAGTTAAACTTTATAAAGTTTTTATATTTTTGACTAACTTTATAAAGTTTGTTACTATAACGATAATTATTAATAAAAGCAAAATTTTATGACTATAAGACAAAAATTAGAAATCATTCAAAAGATGCTGGGTTTAACCCAGACCAAGCTGGCTGAAAAATTTGGCGTGTCTTTTGCCGCTTTCAACAGCTGGTGGACAGGCAAATCTACCCCGCGTCCCAAGATGCAAGCCGCTATTGATAACCTTTTTTTAGAAGTGACCGGGCAAAAGATAATTCCTTCTGATCAGCTTACGGCCAAAAAGCAGGCATTGCGGAAAAAATCAGAGGAACACAAAAGTGTTGTAAATGAGATGTTGGCTAATCCTGATATCCGCGATCAATTTATTTTAAAACTTACTTACCACAGCAATCGTATTGAGGGCAGTACTCTTACCGAACCGGACACGGCGGCGATTCTTTTTGATAATGCGGCTCTGCCCGGTAGAAGTTTAACCGAGCAATTGGAGGCGAAAAATCATCAGACAGCTTTGAATTATTTGTTTAGTCATGTTGCTAAAAAAGCAAAAATTGATGAGGGTTTGGTATTAAAACTCCACGGCATTCTTATGAACGGAGTTCGTCCTGATGCCGGCGCGTACCGCAGCCACGCGGTTCGGATAACTGGCGTTAACTTGCCAACTGCAAATTATTTGAGCGTTCCAAAATTGATGCCAGAAGTTATGGGTAATATTACCACAAAAACAAAAGATATTATTGCTTTGTCTGCCAGTATTCATAGTAAGTTTGAACAAATCCATCCTTTTTCTGATGGCAACGGACGCGTCGGGCGCTTGCTTATGAATGCGATGTTGCTTAGCGCTAATTTCGCCCCCGCAATAATCCATCAGGAACAAAAACAGCTTTACTACACTTATCTCTATAAAGCTCAAACAAAAGAAGATCAGAGCCAGTTGGAGGATTTTCTTTGTGAAGCCGTCAGGGATGGATTTAAGATTTTGGAGCGGACGGATAAAAGATAATTTCAGCTTAACGAATGGCCTTTGACCCAAAAAGAAAAACGCACGAAGAAATCTTCTTCGTGCGCATAGCACATGTTCGTTGGTGTTAAAAAGTAGATATGTCAATTTATCACCCATGGCTATGATTATTGTTTTGTAAATTAAGAAGGGTCAAGCTTGTAATTCTAACCCGAAGACTCACTATATTCGTCGAACCATAGATATAGAACAGCGTTTTGATTTTTTCTCTCCAAGGCAATTTTAAGCAGATCTTGTTCATTCCCCCTTTCAAAAAACTCAACAATCTTATATGAATCTATTGATTGGGGGCCCTTTAAGATAAATATAATATCACCAAGTAGTTTATTGTCTTCTGTTGAGATATCATCACTACCTATATGTAGTAATTTATATAACCCAACAAGATATAAATCATAAGGGCATTGCAATTTTGCCGCGTAGTCATGTATACGAATATTAGTACCACCTGCTTTTGTTTCATGTGCTAATATCTCACGTAATTTCGTTAACGATAAATTCTGTTCAAAGTCAGAATAGTTGGAAGAAATGGGAAATGCGGACATTACTTTTTTTACAAAGCTGTCAGTGTATTTCATGATTTTGTTCTCCTTTTATTCTACAAAGTTTTTAAAAGATCCTTGATTAAAATAATCAATAGTTAAGAATATAAAAATTTGACAAAAATGTCGATATAGGATATGATTATATCAGCTAAATATCTATTATTTTAACTAATATAAAACAATAAATTGTTGAAGTATTTTCCACAACAATTCATAATATGTTAAATGATTTATTTCAAAACTTAGGTTTTTCTGATAAAGAAAGTGAGATTTATATTATTTTATTAAAATCAGGCACAGCCACAGCCGGCGATATTTCCAGAAAAACAAACATCAACCGCACCACAGTTTATGATATTTTGGAAAATTTAATGCAAAAAGGGCTGGTAAGTAAGTATAAAAAAGGCGGCAAAACTTTTTTTAACACTTTTGAACCAAAACATTTGTTGACTTATTTGGATAGGGAAAAAGAAGAATATGCAAAAAGAATAGAAAAGCAAAAGGAAAAAACGCAACAATTATTGCCGCAAATTATTTCATTGCAAAACCTCAAGAACGCTAAGCCCAAGGTTCAGTTTTTTGAAGGAGAAAAAGGAATGCGCGAAGCCTACGAAGATACTCTTGATTCAAAAGAAATAATTTTGGCATACGCCAATGTAGAGACGATGCATAAGGGTTTGCCTAATTTTTTTCCGGAGTATTATGCAAGAAGAGCGAAAAATAAAGTTTTTATTCGCGCAATCCTCCCGCAAAATACATTATCTATTGAGCGCTCAAAATATAATCAGGAGGAAATGAGGCGGACAAAATTTTTACCGTCCCAAGACATGACTTTTTCACCGGAGGTGAATATATATGACAATAAAATGCTAATTGCTTCCTGGGAGGAAAAGATGGCGGTGATTATTGAATCAAAGGAATTGGCGGATTTGCAAAAAATTATTTTTAATTTGCTTTGGGATTCTTTGCCTAATAACAAATAGAGCTGTCCCATACAAAACCTCCTCCAAAAAAATACCCCGCCTATATCGGCGGGGCATTTTTTGTATATATAAAATTGATATTGCTTAAAAAAAGAAAGCCCTGATATTCGCTTGTGTCGAGAAAAGTCCTCTATAGGATGGTACGCGGCGAACTCTCCGAGCTTTACCAAGAATTTATTTTCTTGGATTTGGTGAGAATGTGCTATAATACAATCACCTTAACTTACTTCCCAAGGAGCTATGAAAAAATTTTTTTTTCTTTTTTTTGTTTGCCTGGCTGCCATCCTCTGGTTCACGCCGTTGGTCGCGCGCGCCGCGGCCGACCTCAATGTCATAGACATGACTTTTTCGCCAGCTAAGCCGGCCGTTGATAAAAAAGTTGTTGTCACCGTCACCGTAAAAAACAGCGGCACGACTGATTTCAGCGCGAACGTTGATTTGCAAAAAATCAGCTACACGTTTCCCAATTTTACCGTTTCCGGCATCGTGTATCCGCAGTTGTCCGGCGATATCCTGGCGCCAAATGCCAGCGTCATCTATACTATTGAGGGCAGTTTTTCCAAAGCCGGTTCAACCGAATTAACGTTCAATTTTGACCCAAACCAGACCATTGCCGAGAGCGCGGAGGCAAACAATATAGTCAAGCGAACCGTGGAGGTTTTAACGAGCGAGGAAGATTTGCAGGCGGCGAGCATTGCCGTTTTGCCGGCGAGTCCAGCCGTTGACCAGGCTGTTGTTGTTACGGTTAAAGTTCTCAACAACGGTACGCGCACGCTGAATTCCTCTGACGGAGTGATCAACTACACGTATACGTTTGAAAATTTCTTTTTAACCAAGTCAACGCAGCCAACCGTTAATTTGAGCAGTACGGTAGCGCCCGGCGGCTATGTGATATATGTATTTGAGGGGCGCTTCACCAAAGCCGGCCAGGCAGCGCTTGTCTTTACGGCTGATGCCGGCGACAAAGTTTTTGAATCCAATGAAACGAACAATTCGTTGACCAAGAGCATAACCGTTTTGGGAAAAGAAGCCCCTGATTTGCAGGTAGAGAGTATTACGCTCAACGTTGATGAGCCAATTGTTACCGACAGCGTTACCATAACCATGAAGGTGAAAAATAAAGGCACGTCCAGTTTGATATCTGATTACGGTCTGACAAGTTACGACGTTACGACTGATTTTGGCGGGTTTAGCATTAGCAGCACAACAACCGGCATCTTGCCCAGCCTTACCAACCCGCTGGACCCGGACGAAACGCTTACGTACACGTACATCGGCGGGTTTGGCAAAACCGGCGAAAACATCTTGACGTTCACCGTCAACGACAAAGGACGTTTGAGCGAAACGGATACCGGCAACAATACGCTGTCCAAAACAGTGACGATTTTTATCAGCGAAGCCGCGCGCGACGACTTTGCCATTAGCAACAAGCGCGTTGAAGCCATCAGCTCAAGTTCGGTGGCTATTTTGTGGGATACGGACAAAATAAGTACTGGCAAAATCACGAGCGGCGTCGGTTCGGATACGGCCTTGGCAACGACCGGCTCGGGCACAAAGCATACGGCTACGCTCAAAAATTTACTATCGGGAAATTTTTATTCCTATCGCATCGTCGCTGCCAAAAATAGCATCGTAAAGGAATCCTTCATTGATTTCACCGTCCCCGGCGACGACAACATCTCTTTTACCACTTCGCCCGTGGCAGTCGTTGATCCGGTCAGCAAGAAAGTGACGATTTTCTGGACGACGAACCTGCGCGGCACGGCCAAAATTTTTTACAAAACTGAAAGTTCGGCCGCCTTTGCCGAGGCACCGGTCATCCCGAGTAACTCGGGAGCCGCCTTGATTCAGAGTGCGAGCATTGCGCCGACTGTGAATGGAACGTACAGCTACTACGTACTCGCCCAGAGTATGAGCGCTGCGCAAGCGACCAGCCAGCCCAAGCAGTTTGTCATTGCTTACGCCGCGTCAAACAAAACCAACACCGCGCCGGCAACGACGACTGCACCGGCAATCGCTGAAATGCCGAAAACGCCGGCTGGCGAACCGACAGCGGCAAGCCAAAGTCAAAACCAGCAGAGTGTTTCCATGAGCAATCAGACGATCTATAACGAGCTTCGCGGAAAAATTTTACTTAAGGTCGCCGACAAGGGCAAAGCCTACTATGTGAATCCGGTAACATCAATGGTTTCGTATCTGGGCCGGCCCGATGACGCATTCGCCGTTATGCGCAGCCAAGGCGTGGGCATCACGAGCGCGGATTTGGTCAAAATCCCGGTTGGCTTCACGGCGCTGAGCGGTCCGGATACGGACGGCGACGGTCTGCCGGACGCGCTGGAAGATGCGTTGGGTACGGATGAAAATAATTCTGATACCGACGGGGACGACTACAGCGACAAAATGGAGATTGAAAATAACTACAGCCCCCTGACCGCCGGCACACTTCCCATCAATATGAACTTTGTTGCCCAGCAGAAAGGCAAAATTTTATTGCAAGTGCAGGAACACGGCGAGGCCTGGTATGTGAATCCGACTAATGGCAAGCGCTACTTCTTGGGCCGGCCGGCGGATGCTTTTAGCGTTATGCGCACGCTGGGCTTAGGCATTTCTAATGAAGATTTTGAACGGTTGTGATATGTATTTAGAAAAAATAGAATTACAGGGCTTCAAGTCGTTTGCCAAAAAAACAGTTTTGCGGTTTGCCCACGACGGCAAAAATAAAGACGTCGGCTTAACCGTG
>MFGL01000021.1:0-8980 GCA_001778285.1 Candidatus Falkowbacteria bacterium RIFOXYC2_FULL_47_12 | reverse complement strand
CGGCGAGGGCGAGTATCTCCTCAACGGCAATCGCGTCCGGCTCATTGATGTCCAGCTTTTGCTCGCCAAGGCGTCGTTTGGCCAGCGGGCATATTCGGTGGTGGGCCAGGGCATGGTGGAAAATTTTTTAAATACGACACCGGCCGAGCGCAAGGAATTTTTTGACGAGGCGACCGGCGTGCGGGTGTATCAGATTAAAAAACACGAAGCCGAAAACAAACTCGGCAACGCGCAGACGAATTTGGAGCAGGCCGAGCAGCTCGTGGCTGAAATTGAGCCGCGCATGAAATCGCTGACGCGCCAGATTAAAAAATTGGAGCAGCGTACCGCTTTGGAGCAAGAGCTGTCGGCGCGGCAGAAAAATTACTATGCAGGCTTGTGGCAGGCGCTGCGCGGCAATTTGGAAACAGTCAACAAGCGCATCGTGACGGCGGAGGAACATCAGCGCGGCTGCAGCCGGGAATTGGAAAAATGCGCGCAGGAGCTCGCCTTTCACGAGCGGGCAGGCGATGATACGCGGCAGCGGGAAAATTTGGAATCAGAGCAACGGCGTCTGCGCGCGGCGCGCGACCGCAGCGGCCAGCAGCTCGCCGAGGTGCGGGCGCGCAAAAACGTGGCGTTGGAAATCGCCGGCAGCGGCGACCGTGCCTGGCTCAACCGCCGGGCCGAGGAACTGGAGCACGGCCTTGCCGAAAGCAAACAAGAGCTGCAGCGCAGCGAGACGGAACTGACGGAAGCAAACAAGCAGGTCGTTGCCCTGCGCAAAGAGCACAACGCTGTTGATGAGCGCATCATTGAGCGCCGCCGCGACATTATCAGCTATCACACCGGCGGCGCGGAAGATGAAGCAGGCATCTTGCAAAAATTAAAAGCGGCGCTGGCTGAAATTTTTGTTCTGCACGATGCCATTGATAAAAATTTTTCCGGCAATGAAGACATTGGCGTCATTAAAAAACAGTTCACGCTATTGCGCAAAAAATTGGCCGCACTCAAAGCCCTGACGCAAGCCGAGCCGGCGGCGCGCGCGGATGCGGATTTGGAAAAAATCAACAGTGAAATCATTACTTGGGAAGAGGAAAAAGACGCGCTGACCGAGCGCTACATTGCCGCGCAGGCGCGCGCAGGCGCAGCCGGGGCAACGATTGCGCGGTTCACGGAAACAATCGCCCGGCAGGAAACCGAACAGCGCGACATACGCGCTAAATTAAGCAAACAAAAAAGCGACGGCCAAGGCGTTGACAAAAATTTGGCAAGACAGGAACAGGCGCTCGCAGGCGAGCTCGCCGGCATTGACCAGGCGCTGGAAAAAATTACTGCTCAATTGCAGGCCGGTTTTGACGAGGAACGCCAGCGGCGCGCCGCCGTCATTACTTTGCAAAAAAAGGCGCGTACTCTCCAGGATGACTACAACCGCAACGCCAGTGCGCTGGGCGAAGCACAGGTGGAAAAGGCGCGCGTGGAGACGCGCTTGGAGGATTTGGAAAATGAAATTCGGCGCGAGACCAACAATTTGCGCGCGGTTATGGACTATCGCGATTTTAAAAAAGTAAACGAAACCGCGGAGCAGGAAATAATCGCCAAACTCAAACGCCAGCTGGAACTCATCGGCGGCATTGACCCGGAAATTCAAAAAGAGCACGCCGAAACCAAGGAACGCTTTGATTTTTTGCAGACGCAGTCAATGGATTTGCGCGCGGCTATCACGGCCCTGCAAAAAATAATTGTTTCATTGGACAAAACCATCACGGCCAAATTTGACAAGGCCTTTGACGAAATCGCGCAGCAGTTTGAGCGCTACTTTAACATTTTGTTTGACGGCGGCACGGCGAAATTGGAAAAAATCATGGAGGAAGAAAAGCATACTGAGCAAGCGGACGAAGTTGATGATGAAACAGTTGAAATTCAGAAACTGGAAACTAAAAATCAAAAATCAAAAATTGAATTGCGCAAGGTGAAAAAGATTTTTACCGGCATTGACGTGATGGCCTGCCCGCCGCGCAAAAAGGTAAAGCATATTTCCGCGCTCTCCGGCGGGGAGCGGGCGCTGACTGCTATCGCCCTCATTGCCGCAATCATCGCCGTGAACCCGTCGCCCTTTGTGATGTTAGACGAGGTGGATGCGGCTTTGGACGAGGCAAACTCCCTGCGGCTGGGCAAAATCTTGGAGGATTTGTCCAAAAAGACGCAATTTATCGCCATCACGCACAACCGCACGATTATGTACAAAGCCGATGTCATCTACGGCGTGACTATGGGCGATGACGGCGTGTCCAAACTTTTGAGCGTGAAGGTGGAAGACGCGCAGGCGGCGCGGCGGTAGGGCATTGATTTTCCCCTATTTTTATGTTAGCGTAAAGACAAAGGAAAGTTAATTAAAACTCTATGAAAAAATCAATTATCATCTCCAGTTTTATTATTATCCTCACTCTTATCGGCGGAGGAGTGTTTTGGTACTTAAAACAAAGTAATAAGCCGGTTAATCCGCTATCGGCGGAGGAGTGTTTTGGTACTTAAAACAAAGTAATAAGCCGGTTAATCCGCCAGTAGCAAAAAATGAACCGGAGCAGTCTTATCCAAAAGAAATGTTTCCCCCTCAACCAAACGACAACCAAAAATATCAAGGCGAAACAGTAAAAGAAGCTGACGGCTGGAAAAAATATACGAATAAATACTTTGGTGTTGAGTTTAGGTTTAGAGATGAGGGGGACAAAGTAGGTATTTTTGGCGACGATCTTAGATTAGTGTTAGGTGACAAGGAAAATATACAAGGTAATCCCGATATATATATAGATTTTTTTAAACTCACAAGTCAGTATGTTAATTTTATTGATTACCTAAAAATTGGTTGGAATGACTACCAAGAGCAAGCAAAATTAATTGCCATTACGCCCCAAACAAATAAACAAGGCACGAGTTATTACAGCGTATCCGCCAAAGTTAATGGCGGCATGCAATCGCCCGGAATAACATATACCGATACAGTTTATTATTTTGGACACCACATAGAAGAGCAAAATTTAAAACAGAACGACAAAAAAAATTACGATTATATTAAATTTAGCGGCGGAGACGACGATTTAACTAAAAGCGTTATTTCTTCTTTTAAATTCCTCCCCAACTAAGATTTCTTCCCGGAAACGCAAACGCAGTTTTTGTTTCCCAAAAAGCAATCTTGGCATTTGTTAATACCAACGCGTTGCCCAACGTTCGGCTACAGACAATCCGCTGGTGCAGATTGAATTTTCACAACTGGGCCGCTATCGTAACGGATTAGTGGAAGGGAAGTGGATGGGAAAATATGAGGTGACGCAGTAAGCATTGATTTTTCTCTGTTTTCAACGTAGGGTGAAAGTAGGGAAAAATTAACGGAAAATTTTATGTCAAAAAAGCAAATCACCATTACAATTAGTATCGTCGTTATCCTCGCCGCGATTGGCGGAGCGGTTTGGTATGTGAAAAGTCAGAAACAGAATCAAAACCGGCCGGTGACGGAAAATAGCGGACAGGGACCGCAAGATAGTAGTAATACAGAAAATAATCAACTGCAGGGAGAAGTTGTTGGTTCTGCTACGGCTGGCGTGGACACGAGTGACTCGTCTGCCGACGAGGCAGGCTGGCAGACGTACCGGAACGAGGAGTATGGGTTTGAGGTGCGGTATCCGGAGGGGTGGTATTGGGAAGACTACACAAAAAATTTTGGTTATCCATTGTTTGGTTTTTATCCCAGAGAAAAAAAAGCAGGTTATGAGTATTACGGCGATATAGAGATGCGGATTGTTGATAAAAAAAATAATGAAAATATTACACAATATTATCAGAAACTTTATAATAAAGAATTGGCATCATCAACTGCAAAAAAATTAAAAACAAAATTGGGATACGATAGTATTTTAGAATATGATATTCCAGGCAATATTAATTTTGATGTAGGAATTGTGGATTGTGGCAGTAAATTTGTTCAATTAACTGCACCGTTTGGTACGGCAAGGGATGTTATGACAGTTATGGTAAATCAGATAGAATGTCCATAAAAAATTATTTTTAGAGTATCTACGATATTGGTAGATGCTCCATAAAGTAATTTTAAGAAAAAATTACTTTGCTAACATTGTTCCTTAACAATTCATCCGGACGTAATGGATGATATTGTATTTTGAATAGATAAAATCAGGGTCCGCACTAAAAAAAGAAAGAAGGAGAGTATGTCATGAAACGGAAGAGAAATATTATCGCAGTAGTGTCGACATTCGTGTTACTGTTGTCGTATCCAAACATTGGCCAGTCCTATGAAAAAGTATTGACATTTCAGGATCCCGTAGTTGGGTATTCTGCGGATGGATGCCTTGGTTGGGAAGGATACAACCCCAACTTTAATGGCTACCACGTTGCAGACGATTTTGGTACCGGTATCGGTACCGCGGTATTTGCCATTGCGAAAGGTAGAGTAAAGTATACCTTGTATGATCCGAACGATTTAACTGGCTCTGATTGGTTAGGGTTGATAATAATTGAACATGAGTTATCCAATGGTGAAAAAGTATGCAGCATATATGGACATGTTAAGCACGTGGGGATTAACGTAGGTGATGACTTGGATATTCAAGGTAGTAAAATTGGTGAGGTAATGGATTATCCTGCCCCCAATCCTGACCATATTCATTTTGCAATATACACAGACTCATTTGGGACAACGGAAGGGAACTATCCTTCATGGTGTCATGGTTATTTACCTAGTTCAACTTGGCCTGGTAAGTACTTCAATCCGCTCGCCTTCGTCAAAATCGGCCGTTTCGCCAACATGTCCAGCGAAATAACGCTCCAGTTTGTGAAACGCTACGAACTCAAACTCGGCGTCCCGTTCACAGACGTGGGCGGCAGTATTTACGTTCACGACTGGAACGGAATCACAATCCAGAATTTTCAGAATACTGATGTTAATAACCGCTACGGAACCGATGGCCAAACCGCTCTCATCTACAATGCTGGTCAAAACAAATGCTGGTTGGTTAAAGAAGGGTTTTGGGGCATCTACAAAGTTGGACAGTTTCATTTCCCCAATGGCCAAGCCGGCAATCTGTTTGGACCAGTGTATCTTGGCGCTCCCCACGAAGACGAGCATCAGGACGCGGTCAACAGTGACATACAGACACAAGAGTTTGAACAATGCTGGCTGCAGTGGCGCCGGAGTACCGGCGCATTCGGCATTGTCTGGAAGTCAGGGTACGCGCCGGCGGGGTTACAGGCATTCATTTCCTACGTTGTCACATTGGAAGGAAACAACATAGTTGTCATCGCCGGCGGTCCGGACACTACGCCAACCCCACAGGCAACCCCCACTCCCACCCCCGTCGGTAGCAGCGGCGGCAACCACCCGGACCCGCAACAGCCAGGTTTCCCCATGAACTACGTTTACACAGGTAGCGGGTATCCGGTAGAATTGCAGTTCAACGGCAATGTCCCGAGCGCAATCGTGCTTAAGGGCGTTGCCCAACGTTCGGCTGCAGACAATCCGCTCGTGCAGATTGAATTTTCACAACTGGGCCGCTATCGTAACGGATTAGTGGAAGGGAAGTGGATGGGAAAATATGAGGTGACGCAGTAAGCATTGATTTTTCTCTGTTTTCAACGTAGGGTGAAAGTAGGGAAAAATTAACGCTAAATCTATGAAAAAATCTATTGTTATTACAATTATTTCCATTGTCATCCTCGCCCTAATCGGCGGAGGCGTGGTTTGGTATGCAAAAAATAAACCCGAGTCGGTTAATCCGCCGGCAATGGGAAATGAAAATCAACCGGCTGAAATCAAAAATCAAAAATCTGAAATCATAAATACTGATGATTGGCAGACATACCGGAATGAGGAGTACGGGTTTGAGGTGAGGTATCCGAGGGAGTGGACGATAAAAGACGGAAACCCAGTGTTTGAAGGCATAATAACATTGACTAGCCCTGAAACAGAAAAAAATATTCAGGAAGCAGTTGGTCGAGGAAGAGCAACTGAAATACCCGGAGGCGATATTGTTATCTCTGTTGTTGATACTGAAGGGAAAAATTTGGAGAATTATCTAAATTACAATTTAGAAATTCAGAAATCAGGTCTTAGCCGCATAGATTTAGTAAAATTTAATAAAACAGAATTTAATAATTATGTAGCATATGAAGCATTGCTTGGAGGCTTTAGTGCATACTATACTATTTACATAGAAAATGATCAAAAAGTATATCGTATCTTATTTGAATTAAAAGCAAACAAGGACGAGTTAAATGACGCAGAAAATACAATAATTGATTCCTTTGAGTTCATTAATTAGATTATTTTTAGGCGAGCATATTTTTTATGCTCCCTATAAAAGTAATTTAGTATTACTTTAATTTCGTTCTTTTTTTGATCATTTACAATTACAAAGAAAGAAAAGAAAGAAAATCAGAAATAGGAGGAATACGGAAATGAAAGTATCAAAAGCGTCTTGTCTGGTTGCATTACTAATTGTCGTAAGTTTGAAAAATGTCTACGCTTTAGAGCGCACGCCCACGGGATTTTATTATCCCACTGGCAGAGCTCCGATAAGCGGCGATGTTGGCTGGTTAGCGAGTGACGATGATTATTATGATAATTTTTGTCATATCGGCCATGATTTTTATGCAAATGTCGACGATTTGGCTTATCCCATAAGCGATGGGGAAATATACTACATAAGTTATACCGAAGCTAGTTGGGGTTCAGGAAATATGGGGGTTTTTGTTAAGCATTTACTTGCAGACAATACTCCATTTTTAGCTTTGTATGCTCATGTAAAGGTAAATAGCATAAAATCAGGAGATTCGGTTTTTGGAGGTATATCATTTGCAAAAATAGGTTGGTATAGTGGGGGCGTTCATCTTCATCTTGGTATTTTTCCAGGATTGAACTACCCTTCAACAAGTTGGGGTCGAATTCCAAGCCCCGGTCAATACCCCTACAACGGTTTTGTTGACCCCATCAATTGGATAAATACCAAAACACCAGCTCCGATGGTTGCAAAATACCCCAACGGCACCACCAACAACCACATCTTCTCCTCCTACACCGCCAACGGCGGCAGCGGCAGATTCGGCACACCGTGGAACAACAGCAGTTTCGGCGCGTACGTTCATCCGTGGCCGGACAATCCCAGTGATCCCAATGTCGTCTGGTTGCAGGATTTTATAGAGCTGGACGGCCACTGGTGGCAGATAGTGGATAATCCGGCGGCTGGACAAGCGTTTCCGGTGCACGGCCAAATACTCACTTTTTGGCATGCCAACTACGGCTACACCAACTACGGCGCGCCAAAAAGCAACGAGTACTACGCCACGCACGAGAGTAACGGCCATCAATTGGTCGTACAGACATTCGTCAAAGGCAGTACTGTCCATTATTTGGGGTACGATACGGTAGCCGAAACATCCAAAGAAGGCAGGAAGCGGAATATTTGACTTTTACACTATTTTTAGCTAAAATTTAGCCAAGAGAAGTAAAAAAGTTAAACTCAAAATATATGAATAAAAAAGTTATTATTTCCGTTGCCACTGTTATTATCCTTGCTTTAATTGGGGGAGGGGTGTTTTGGTACCTGAAAACACAAAAACGGGAAGTTAATCCGCCGGTAACGGAGAATAAACCGGAACAAACGCAAGATAATAATAATCAGTTGCAAAGACAGGTGGCGAGTTCTACGACGAAAGATATTGATATGTCAAATTGGGAAACATATCGGAATGAGGAGTACGGGTTTGAAGTGAAGTATCCGGAGGGGTGGGAATTAAGTGAAGAATATAAACAGTATAATAGTCATAATGTTATCGCAGTAAAAAAAATGTTTGTAAATCAGTATGGAAGTACCGATGGCAGTATAATTAAAATAAATGTATATTCTGTAGATAATAAAAAAGATGTCAGAGAGTGGTTAGACAAATTATTTCCTGTAGATTCAGAGACATCGACCTTACATAAAATATCTAATATAAAAATTGCTTCGATTGAAGCCACTTATCGCACGATAACGTCAAATGTTAGTGGGGGTTATTTCAATGATGTTGCTTTTCAAAATAATAATGATATTTATTATATAGAAATTATTAGTCGCATTCTTAGCGAAGATCAAAAAAACACAGAACAACATAATAGTGATATCAGCAGTATTTTGAATAGTATTAATTTTTTAAAGTAATCTCAAACTCTTTAGGAGATGTAACTAAAATTACCTCTCTCTAAGAGTAGCTTTGAACTCTCGTAGCTCAAAGCTACAAAATTTGTTGTTCATTCACAACTAAACACTGAGACGCAAGAAAGGATCTAAATCATGAACAAGATGAAGGTGGTGAAAGTGTTGTTTGGGTTACTAATTGGTATTTTAAGTTACGCAGGAAGCGTTTGCGCCGAAGGATTTTTGACATTGCCGATAGAAAGTAATGTTGAGCCAAATTGCGGGTTTGGTTGTTACCCGGGGCATCTCGGCACCGACTATCCTGTGCCCGAAGGTAGTTATATTGTCGCTCCCTGCGACGCGGATGTTGAGAGTATCCAAGACAATGTGCCGCATTATGATTTTGACAGCGGTATTAAGTCATTTGGCAACCACATTAAGTTAAACGCGGGAGTAATCAATGGCCATCAGGTCAAGATTGTATTGGCTCATTTGTTGTCCAGCTCATTTTTCGTTGGGCTCAACAGCCATGTAACGCGAGGTCAGCGGTTAGCATTATCAGATAATTCCGGTACAACCACTGGGCCTCATCTAGATATGACAGTGTATTCAGATGGAGTGGCAGTTAATCCATATGATTCTGCTAATTGGCTTTGGACTACAAATCCTCCAAGTCATGCTCCAAGTCTGGTCGGCAAATATCCCGACTCCACCCTCAACCAGCACATCCTCACCTCCTACACCGCCAACGGCGGCAGCGGCAGATTCGGCACACCGTGGAACAACAGCAGTTTCGGCGCGTACGTTCATCCGTG
>MFGL01000020.1:91454-98717 GCA_001778285.1 Candidatus Falkowbacteria bacterium RIFOXYC2_FULL_47_12 | reverse complement strand
ATTTCAATCTGCTAACATCCGATAACATCCGAAAAGCGATTTCTTCGCTTATTTTGTGTATTTTAGCTAAATTGCAGGTGAAAATTATGGCCAAAGGCACAGTTGTAACACTCTGAATGTTTATACGTATATTATGTTGAAACCAGGCAGTCTGCGCGAGCAAATTCTTGTCGCGAGACTTAACAACAAAGAAGCGGACGCTTTTTCAACGCTCTATGACGCTTACGCCGAACGGTTGTACCGTTTTATTTATTTTAAAGTAACAAACCGGCAGGAAGCAGAAGATTTGAGCTCGCAGACATTTTTAAAAATTTGGCAATACGCGCTGGAGGGCAAACTCAAAACTAAGGAATCGTTTCAGGCGTTCATCTATAAAGTCGCCCGCAATACTGTCATTGATTACTATCGCGCCACGCGCAAAAAGAAAAGAGATGTTGCGCTGGAAACGGCCGGGGCCATTGCCGATGAACATTCAACGGAAGACGACATTGACCGCAAACTAGCCATAAGCCGCGTTGAAGAGAAATTGCGCAGTTTAAAAAGCGAATACCAGGAAGTGCTCATCCTTCATTATTTAAATGAACTATCAATCCACGAAATCGCGTCCATTGTAGATAAAAAAAGGGGAGCCGTACGCGTACTGCTCCATCGCGCGCTCAAAGCGCTCAAAGGCTTGGAAATCAAAGAGTAGCAAAAACCATGCACGATACTATTCTACAACTCAAAGAATTGCAAAACATCAAACCGGATATAGCGGCGCAGGCAACGCAGAAAGCAATGCTTATGCAGCAGATATCCGCATCGGCCCGTACCAGCGAAAGCCGCGGCGCGGGTTTTGTGCTGTCAGTGAGAGAATTTTTTCGGCACGAGGTAGCCGTGTTAGCTCAGCCAATGGCGAGTGTTGCCGTGCTTATTCTCTTGGTCATCGGCGGCGGCATCTTCAGCATCAGTGCCGCTTCCGAGGCTACGCCGGGCAGTTTTTTGTACACAGTTAAATTGATTGGTGAAAAAACGCAGTTTGCTCTGACGCCTACCCAGGAGAGCAAGGTGAAGTTGAGCGTGAATTTTGCCGAACGCCGCGTGGATGAGATGACGAGCATTGCCGGTGCGCAAAATCAGACCGAGCTCAAAAAAGTGGCGGATAATTTAGTCTCGGAAATTATGAGCGTGCAGGCCGGCTTAGAAAAAATTGAAAGCCAGGACCCGGCTTCAGCCGTCCAAGTCGCGCGTGACATTGACATGAAAACGACGGCCCTGCGGCAGAAACTGCTGGCAACAAAGCAATTGCTCGCGCGCTCCACTGACGATGACGTTAAAACAATTGACGATGCCATCGCGGGCGTTGACGCGGCCAGTTTGAAGGCTCTCAACACCATTGTGCGGGCCGGCCAGAGCGGGGGCGCGGATTCCGTCGAGGTGAGTCGCCGCGTCGCCGATAAAATTGAAAATACCAAGGAAAAAATTTCCGAAGTTAAAGAAAATTTAAATACGGTTTTTAGCGCGGGCTTGGGCCGCGCCGAACAGGGGATTCAGTTGTACAGCGGCGCGAGCCAAAAAACGCAAGCCGCCAGCCAGAACATTGCCGAGGCTGAAAAATTGCTCAATGACAATAATTACGCCGGCGCTTTGGAAAAAATCAGTCAGTCTGAACAGCTTTTGCAGGAGGCAAGCGACGTGGTTGAACAAAAAGAGGGCGAGAGCGCGGAAGCAACAAGTAGCACGACGCCGGAGGTGAAGGGAGCCACGGAAATTAACGAAGGTGCGGACGGTGAGACAGCGGCAGTGCAAGGTACAACAACTGTGCCGCAGACAACTCCCTAATGTCTAATTTTTAATTCCTAATTTCTAAACAATACGGTCACGCACCCATTTTCTATTCAGCGGCAATTATTTTTTTAAACAAAAAAGGCCGGGCAATAGAGAGTGGCTGTGTTCCCGCATTTACCCGCCCCCCTCGTGGGGATGGGTCGGGAACAAGGTTTTCCAAAAAAGGTCGACCCCGCAGTCTGCGGGGGGATAGCCTCTTAATAAAACGCTTGTATACGAAATATTTCGCTTGTGGCGCGAAAGGAAACAAGTGGCGCATAAGCCTCTTGGCACAACTAAAGATCAATAAGCTTTACCCCTCCTCACGTGTTTGCAAATTTTAAGCCGTGGGACAAGAGGGGGTATGAGATGCTTGTTATACCAACTCTCGCGATTCACTTTGTAAACAGGTGAGGAGGGGAACAGGGAATTCCAATTGATTTTTAGGCTTTGTCAAACAGCGCGTACGCGTTATTTGCGCTCAATGAACGCCGGCGGTGAAAATCGTATAAAAGCAAAATTAAAGAAAGGATTATTCAATTTATGAATAAGTTACGAAAAGTATTTACAGTCAGTGTCATGTTCGTGACCATTCTTTCCATGAGCGCAGTGGTTGTTCCGTCCGCGAAAGCGGCCGGTGCCGGCGACTTGGTGAAAGTGAATGGCGCGGCAGCCGTTTATTATATCGGTACTGACAGCCGGCTGTATGTTTTCCCTAATGAAGATGCATATAAGTCCTGGTACAGTGATTTTAGCTCCGTCATTACGATTTCGGCCACCGAGCTGAATGCGTTTGGCGCACCGAAGGCAAACATCACCGTGCGGCCAGGCACCAAACTAATCAAGCGTCCGGTACCGACCGCGCCCGAAGTCTACGCGGTCGAACCAGGTGGCAAGTTGCGCTGGATTGATTCCGAAGCAACTGCCAAAACGCTCTACGGTGACAACTGGGCCAAGCGCGTCGTTGACGTGGTTGACTCGTTTTTCACCAACTACTCAGCTGATGACGCCAAAACCAACAAGGTTACCGCGACGGCGTATCCGGCCGGAAGCCTCGTGAAGTTCGGCAGTTCAGCTGACGTGTATTACATCAACAGTGACGGCACGGCAAGCAAAGTCGGTACTGAAGCCGCGTTTGTGGCCAACCGTTTCAATTGGAACGACGTTGTTACCGCTTCAATTACCAAACCGACTGCAGGCACTGACATCAACGGTAAAGACACTGGTCTTACCGATACCGCTTCCGGCGCCGCTAAGGGCGGCATTACTCCGGGCGCGGGCACGGGTCTTACCGTAGCTTTAGCTTCTGATACTCCAGCCGCAACGACAGTTCCGTCTTCTGCCTCCGGCGCAGTGTTTGCGAAGTACAATTTCACCGCTTCAGCTGACGGCGCAATTACCATCAATAGTCTGTCCTTTAAACGGACTGGCGTCGGTGGTACGGATGAATTCCAGAATTTGTACCTCTACGAGGGTACTGCCCGTTTAACCAATGGCCGCAGTGTCAACTCCAGCACGAACTTGGTTGTCTTCAGCAACCTTGCCATCTCAGTGTCTGCTGGTACGACCAAGACGTTATCTGTGGTTGCTGACGTAAAGGCCACTAAGAGCGGTTCGCACGCCTTCCAGATTGCGAGCGCGAGCGACGTGAGCACGTCGGCTACGGTCAGCGGCAGCTTCCCGATTACGGCGAGCACCATAACGCTGAACGCGACCAATACGGGCCGCGTAACCGTTACGACCGGTTCCAATCCGTCCAATGTTACTGCTGGTTCCAAAGAAACTGAAATCAGTTCGTTCACATTGGCGGTCAGTTCAACCGAAGACGCCGAAATTAAAAGCGTAACGCTTTATCACGGCGGCACGGTGACGAATTCAAACATCACCAACCTGAAGCTCAAACAGGGCGGCGTTGCCGTTGCATCCGCTACGGTTGTTCCCGCCAACGGACGGTTGGTACTCAACTTTGATAAGCCCTTCTTAATTACTAAGGGAAATTCAAAGAAATTCGTCCTCTACGGCGACGTTTCCACAAGCGCGCGCGAGAACGAAACCATTAAGTTCTACATGGAAGCCAACTCTGACGTAACCTCAAGCGGCAAGACATATGGCTACGCCTTGGCTGTTGCCATCAACGCAACGGACAGCGCCGGCGCTACTGCCACTGGTACGTTTGACGGCGCCACCTCTCAATTCACCACCACCACTATTGAAGCCGGCGATATCACCGTAGCTATCAATGGTCCAACAGCTGGCAATATTGCTCTGAATTCGGATGATACGGTATTGTTGAACTTCTCTATTACAGCGCAAACGAATTCGGAAATTCGCGCGTTGCAATTGGAATTGCACAATGAAAGTATTGGAGTTGGTTCAGGTGATATGGACATTAGTGATACAACAGTGACCAGCGATTACTTTACTGACATTAAAATCACTAACATTGATACCAGTGTCGTAACGTGGGGTTCAGTGGATATTAGTGATTTTGCTGATGCCGGTGATGCCGGTAATGACGGTATTGGCTATAACTTTACCAATACTGTCACTTTGGACGCTGGCACAACGTACAACTATCGCGTAACAGCCGACCTTAGTTCCAGTGTTGAAGGCGGGTCCAAGATCATCGCCGTTATCGGCGATGAAAATGATGGTACCACATTTACCAGCACTGCTATTAAGTCAACTGAAACCAATACGTACATTACGAGCATTGTGCCGACAACCTATACTAAAGGCAACACCATGACGGTACAGAGTTCGTCATTGACAACTTCTCGCTCAAACGCGGTACCACTGGCCCAAAATGTGGTCCGTGGTGCGACTGGCGTGGAAGCGGCCAGCATTGTGTTTGATGCCTCCAGCAGCGGTTCCGACCTCAAGGTTACCTCAATTAAGCTTTCGGGCTACGTTGACGGTACCTCTGGTACGGTCGCGTTGGTTAAAGATCAAACCGGAACCGGTGTGAACTTGTTGGCAGTCAAAGATTTGGTGAGTAACGTCAGGATCTACGAGCGTGCCGGTGACGGTACTCTGACGCAACTGACGAGCACAATCGGCGCCTTTGACACCGCCGGTGAGTACACCTTCAGTTCTCTGAGCTGGACTATTCCCAAAGAAAGTACGAAGACATTGCTGGTAAAAGTTGATACCGCCAGCAACTCAACCATTCTGGACGGTGACCAGGACGACGTTGCCCGTTTTGCAGTTGACATTGACGACGTTTCCGCCGATATCGCGGCTGAAACTGTTGACAAAGGCACAACTGTAACAGCGAGCGGTTCTGACAACCCGAACGCTGCTGAAGCCACAACCGGCGCGCAGGTAACTGTTTGGGAAGCCGGTACTATCACTTTGTCTGACGGCACCGAACCTGTCTCAACATTGGTTGTGGCAGGCTCAAACGGCGTTGCTTTTGACCAGGTCAAGTTCACTTCCTCGTACGAGGATATGACCGTGACCAAGCTGCGCGTCGTCGCTGCCCAGACCACTGGTAACTTGACAGATGCCGTTTTGTCCTACAAAGACAAGGCCGGCACTACCAAGACGGCTACAAAGGGTTTTGTCGGCGCTAACGCTGACTTTACCGGTCTTGACATCTACGTGAAGAAAGATGTCTACTCATATATTGACGTAAAGGCAAACGTGAAGACGACTACCGCAGGCGCAACGGCCGGTTCCAATACGACGCTGTCTATTGACGGCGCGAACGGCTTTGAAGCCCTCGGCGCGAGCGGCAGTTCAACGAAGCTGACGGCCGTTTCAACCGAAAGCGACACGGTGGGCAACGCGATGTACGTTGTGAAGTCCAAGCCGACTTTCACCACGCAGTCGTTGAGCGCAACGAGCATTATTGCCGGGTCTGAACAGGCTATTTACAAGTTCAGCATCACGGCTGACGCGGGCAATGACATTTCCATCAAGCAATTGCCATTCTCAGTCTCCGTGTCTGATTCGGGTGCTACCATGTACCTGCACTCCATCCGTCTGCGCCGCGTCGCAACCAATGGTGTAGGCGAATCAACGAACTTGAACGCGACGTTGATGAACATCACAGGCGCCACAGGGTACCTGACCAGCGCGTCAAACGGTATCTTGAACGTAGCCTATTCGTCTGCCGGTTACCAATGGGGTGACAGTGCGAACAGCCGCACCATGGCCGCCATCTTTGATACCACCAGTTCATACACTGGCGCTACGCAAGGCGACAGCAAGGGCGAAGAAATCATCTCGGCCGGCCAGACCCGGACGTACGAATTGGTCGCTACGCCGGTAACGGTTACGACCGGTGATGCCATCTCGGTGAAGATGCCGACTGACCAGAACACAACCTTCGCGCAAGGTATTATCATTCCAGATTGGGATGATCCGGATGACATTTTGGACTTGGGCGCGGCCGGTAATGCGGACACCACTGTTGCCGACTACATCTGGTCTGACAATGCGTCATCCAGCCATACCGCGACGGTTAACAGCGACAGTTCAGCTGACTGGTACAACGGCGCTTTCTTCTTTGAGACCAACTCGGTTTCACGGACATACTAAGCGTTTGCGTACGTAGTTAGTTAGAACTTCTCTGTAGAAGTCACATCCTCCCGCCTCACTAAAAGGGGCGGGAGGTTTGTGTTTGAGGCGAAATATGTTACAATTAGTGAACAGTGAGTAGTGAACAGTGAAAAGGGCGCAAGGAGGGAGTATGCAAACAAAAATTAGGCATTTCACTGATTTGCAGGCGTGGCAAAAAAATCACACACTTGTTTTGGAAATTTACCGGATAACAAAACAGTTCCCCAAAGATGAATTGTTCGGTCTGGTTTCCCAGATACGCAGAGCAGTCGTATCAATAACGTCCAATATTGCCGAGGGATTCGGCAGATACTATTTTAAAGATAAAAGCAGGTTTTACGTCATGGCACGGGGTTCATCCACTGAAGTACAGAACCAACTCATTATCGCGAAAGATTTGGGGTATATTACTGAAGATTCATTTAACAAAATTAAAATTGTTAGTTTTGAAGGATATAAATTGATTTGCGGCATTATCAGCGCTATGGAAAAAGCGCAGAATTTATAACATAATTCCTTTTCACTGTTCACTACTCACTGTTCACTAACACATATGCTCAAACAAATCACTATCCTCGCTATTCTCGCCGTAACACTCGGCATCGCGCCAACCGTTCGCGCCGCCGAAGCGTTGCCTAATCTGATCGTTACCCAATTTTACGTTCCGGCGGTGAGCCAGTACGCCGGCAGTCCGTTCAACGGACAAGATATACGCGTGAAAGTTGAAAATATCGGCTTGGGGACGGCAGTCAGCGCGCGGCTGGATTTAGTCATAATCGATGCATCCGGCACGGCCGTGTGCGTGGGGCGTGGTAAAAATTTGGGAGAAATGCCGGCCTACGATACGCGCGAGTACACGTTTACCCGTTACGAATTCATAGAGTGCCCGGC
>MFGL01000020.1:86690-91443 GCA_001778285.1 Candidatus Falkowbacteria bacterium RIFOXYC2_FULL_47_12 | reverse complement strand
CGCCGGTGTCGCGCTTTCCGCGTTAACGGCCAGCGTTTCTAGCGCCTCAAGTCAGACGGTCAAAATCGGCTACCACGTCAGCCAGCCCACCAATGACAGCCGCGTTGAGTATGCGGCCGAGTCTTTTTACGATGAGCTGGGCACTTTTGACGTCAACCAGAGCACGACTAATTTTAACAGCGCTGATTACAGCGCGGCTATCACCGTATCGCCGGAAGTACCGTACCGCTACCGCGCGGTGGTGGGGTCGTCCAACGCGCAGACCGACAGCCGGATTTTTATCCTCATGAAAGAGGTAACGTCTTCGGTATTGGCTTTTACGGATTTAGCGGAGATTACTGAACTCAAAGACACAAGCGCAAGATTAACGTGGCGCACAACGCAGGCGGCTCAAGCAACATTCACGTACGAAGCCAATAACGTTAATGTAAACGGCGTTACTGCCAAAACAGTTAGTTTTGCCGAGGCCGCTGACATCCAATCCGTGACGATTGCGGATTTAACTCCTGACACGAAGTATTATTTTAAAATTACCGCCGGCAGTGGAGCCGCGGCAGTGAGTTTTACGTCTTTTTTCAATACAAATAAAGCAATGTATGCGTTGCCGACGCCGACCGTTATCACAACCGAACCGGGTGAAACCGTTATCGTAACCGAGCCGGAGACACCAGCTATAATTTGTGATTTTGCCACGCCCGGCAGTTTAATTAAAACTGCTGATACTCCGGCTGTGTATTATTACGGTAATGACTGCAAAGCTTACGTTTTCCCCAATGAAAAAACTTACTTTACATGGTACGATGATTTTTCAAACGTGGCTGTCATTCCAGATGCCTCTATGGCGCAAATTAGTTTAGGCGGCAACGTAACGTATCGGCCCGGCGTCAAAATGGTTAAAATGGAGTCAAGTCCAAACGTATATATTGTGGCGAAGGGTGGTAAATTGCACTTGGTTAAAGACGAGGCGCAGGCGGCGGCATTGTACGGCAGTGATTGGAACAAAAAAATTGACGACGTAGTGCCGGCATTTTTTACCGATTACGAAGTGGGAGCGCCAGTAACGGATGTCAGTGAGTTTGCGCCGGAGGTGTTAAAAGCAGAGGCCGTAGATATTAATACGGATAAGGGATTATAAAAGTGAATAGTGAAAAGTGAACAGTGAACAGCACTACGGCGTGAACCCTATTCACTGTTCACTAATCACTGTTCACTCGTAAAGTATGTCCAAAAAAAATATTTTCATCATCGCGGGAATTTTAATTGTCGCGGCTGTCGGCTATTACATTACGACCACCACGTGGTTTACGCTGTGGCGTACGCCCGCGCCGGAAACACTGACGCCGGAGCAGGTGGTGGCCCATTATGAAAATTACCTGCAGGCGGGCATTGATAAGGCCGGAGCCGGAGATTACCAGGGAGCGGTACGTGCCTATCAACAGGCTATAAAAATTGCGCCCGGCGCCGTACCGCCGAAAAATAACATTGCCGAACTTTGCATGCAAATAAAAAATTACGCCTGCGCCGAGCAGTGGTTATTGGAAATTATCAAAAAAGAATACGAGCCGAATACAGTGATTAAGTTGAGCAATCTCTACCACGAGCAGCTGCGCGATGATCAAAAAGCAGTCGATATGCTCTTAAGCGCCTACCAGCAGTTCCCAAAGTATTTAAATTTTTCCTATCAGCTGGGGTTTTTGTACCGCGAGATGGGCGAGCGTGACAAGGCGCTGGAGTACTTAAAAAAAGCAGAAGTTTTAGCACCACAAGATGAAAATATCAAAGATTTAATTAGGGAATTAGAGCTTTAATTAAAAAACAACAAAACAACAAAACAATTTGACGAATGACCAGTGTAGATTTTGTTTTATTGTTCATTTGTTTTTTTGTTTTCTTGTTAAAGTATTTTGTGGGGAGTTATGAATACAACAGATAAAACGAATAAAATTTTATTAAATATTCTAAAATGGGGGATCTACGCGGCATTGCTGACCCCTCTTTTTGTTACCAGGCATTTTTACTTTCCTTTTATTTCCACAAAGGTTTTTTACTTTCAGCTCTTGATTGAAGTACTGTCTGTCGTCTGGGTGGTACTGCTGACGCGCGACATTATCAGGGTACCGAAGTGGCGTGATACGCTGCTGTGGGCATTGGGCGTTCACGTCGTGATTTTGGCAGTTGGCGCTGCCTTTGGCGTGGAGTGGCATCGTAGCTTTTGGGGTACGATTGAACGCGGCAGCGGTCTATTCACGTACCTGCATTATGTCATATTTTTTTTGATATTAATTTCGGTTTTCAAAACCAAACAACAGTGGCGGCGTCTGCTTGATATTTTTTTAGGCGTCAGTTTCGGGGTAGGTTTATTGGCTTTGGCGCAAAAGTTTCAGTTGCCTATTGTCTATGAGTTTGACGTAACGCGCGTTACCGGCACTACCGGCAACGCCGCGCATTTGGCAAGCTTTTTGATATTTAGCATTTTTGTAAGCTTGGCGGGAATTATTAAGCGGCCATTCAATTGGCAATGGCGCGAGGTTTGGTATGCGGCTTGTCTGGCTTTGAGCGTTACGGCGCTGCTGCTGACCCAGACCCGCGGCGCGTTTGTGGGATTAGTCTCCGGACTTCTGGTATTTGGCGTAATGTTGGCGGTTATGTACCGGAAAAATAAAGCCGTGCGTACTGGCAGTTTGGCGGCGGTAACGATTATCATTATCCTTATAGGCTTGGTCGCGGTATATCGCGACAGCTCTTTATTCAAGCGGGCGCCGCTTATTCAGCGTTTTACGAATATAGAGATAAGCGATACGACCGTTCAGCAGCGCTTGTTCAGCTGGCGCACCGGCTTGCGGGCATTTCAGGACCGGCCGTTGCTGGGATGGGGCATGGAAAATTATAACGCCGCTTTCAATCAATACTTTGACGCACAGTACTATTACTTAGTGAGAAGCGGCACGTACTTTGACAAGGCGCATAACGTTGTTGTGGAATTTTTGGTGACAACGGGCATCGTCGGATTCATTTCATACGCGTTTTTATTTGTAGTATTATTGTATTATATATTCAAAATATATCAGCATGACACAAGCCAGGCCGTGACAGTCGGCGTGCTTGTCGCTCTGCTCGCCGCGTATACGGTCCAGAACTTACTGGTGTTTGATACGGTTATAACCTATGTCGCCTTTTTTTTCGTAATGGGATACGTTTATGCGGCGCGTTACTTTGGCGATAATAACAGCCAGCCGTCAACGTCTTTGGCCGCCAGACCAACGGCGCGGCGGATAGCCATCGGATTGAGCATTCTGCTGGCTGTGTACTTTGGCGTCTGGCACAACGTTCAGCCCGCACGCTCCGCCTACTACATGCGCCACGCATTGAACGAGGCGAATAAACGTCCCTACCGCTACGCGGATTTTTCCGCGCTCATGCGCCGTTCGCTGTCCTTTGGCACGGTCTGGGACGCAGAGTACATTATTGAGTACACGACGTTTTACAAACAGCTGCGTGCACAGCCGGATGTTGATACACAGGCAGTGCTTGCGGACGCGCAGTTTATTACTGCAGTGGGGGAGCGCTACTTGTCGGGTTCGCACAACGACGCTAAATTTATATCCCAGCTGGCTGGCATGTATGAGCTAGCCTATGAATACGGCAAAAACGAAGCAGACCTAACGCGCGGGGAAGAGCTGATCAAACAAGCCATAGCTTTAAGTCCGCAGCGGGTATTTTTTTACCACATACTTGCGCAACTGTACGAGTTTAACGGCCGCGATGAGCAGGCCATACAGACGTTGGAAGAATCGCGCCTGTTGAATGATAGCTTGGGAGAAACGTACTGGGCTCTCGCCCTTATGTATTCCAAATTGGACCGGCACGAGGAGGCCATTGCCGCGGTACGGGAGGCAGTCAAGCGTCGCGTAACCATTGACAACTCTGACAGCATCCGTGAAATTATTCCCCTTTTTGAACAAGCCAAAGATTACGACGCTCTGGTATTTTTATATCAGCAATTACTGAATCATAACCGTAGCGACGTTGACGCCTACGCCAAATTAGCGGCGATATACGCAACCATGGGCGAAGATAATGAAGCCATTGTAACGGCGTATAAAATCGTTGATATTAATATTGCCGCGGCCGCGCAAGTGGAACGGTTTGTCGCCGATGTCAAAGCGGGAAAGTTTCGTGAACAAGAAAACAAATAAACAAGAAAACAACAAAACAAATATGTTAAATATTTTTACAGAAAAACAGTTATTGCAAGTCATTCGTTTTTGTTTGTACGCCACCCTCGCCACGCCGCTGGTCTATAGCAGTTTGTTTTTGTACCCGGCAATAGTTCCCAAAGCTATATTCTTTCGCATAGTCGTTACGCTGGCTTTCATTACTTATACATTATTATTATGGAAAAATCAGCAATTTTTGCCGAGAGTAGATGGTATTTTTATAAGTTTGCTGGTATTTATAGCGTGGGCGTTTGTTGCCAGTATTTTGAACCCTGGTTTTGGTTTTAGTTTTTTCGACGGCTTTGAACGCATGGAGGGATTAATAAATTATTTTTATTTATTTTTATTTTTTGTTGTTGCCGCTAATACCGTGCACGGGTCTGTCGCGTGGCATACACTCATCCGCTGGTCAGCGGTAGTGAGTACGCTCGCGGCCGCGTATGCGCTGTTACAAGTATTTGACTTATCGTGGGTGATACCTCTGGCGGGCGAACGGGTTACCGCAACCTTAGGCAACGCCGGTTTATTGGCGGGTT
>MFGL01000020.1:82045-86646 GCA_001778285.1 Candidatus Falkowbacteria bacterium RIFOXYC2_FULL_47_12 | reverse complement strand
CAAAGTTGGGTACGCATTGTTAGCGATAGTACAGTTCAGCGCGCTCTACTGCACTCAAACTCGCGGTGCGTTTTTAGGTTTGCTGGTAGGCATCGCTGTGTATCTGGCGGTCGGTGTGTTTGTTTATGCTGCCAAAAAGAAACTTTTATTTGGCGGCGCGCTGGCGCTGCTGATCGCCGGTGTCGTAGCAGCGGGGCTATTGTATTATCAGCATAGTAGTAATAGCGTTGGCGACGATACCATCCAAAATAGGTTGTTGGTGTGGCGCGGTAGCGGACAGGCGATGCTGGAGCAGCCAATATTTGGCTGGGGCGCGGGCAATTTTGAGGTTGCTTTTAACGCCCACTACGACCCCGCGTTAAGCGAAATATTTTTTGATCACGCGCATAATAGCGTACTGGATATGGGCGTGCGCTTTGGCGCAGTTGGCGCTTTTTGGTACTTGCTGTTTTTTGTGGTGTTGCTTCGGGGCGTGCGGCAGGCGCATCGCTTTCAGTACATTTCCGCACATGCCGGCATAGCACTCAGCGCTTTACTCATTGCGTATTTCATACATAACTTTTTTTTGTTTGATTCACTGAACAGCTTTATGCTGTGGCTGGTCGTAGCGGCGTATATATCCAGTCAGTTGCGGGAAAAAAATTTTATAGCAGTGCCGTTGCGTGCCATGCAGACAACCGCCGGGGCATTAGCTGTCATCGCGTTTGTCTTTCTCTTGCCATACAACATTCAGCCGGCGCGCGCCGCCTATGCGGTTGCGCAAGCGGAAAAATTTTTGTCTGCAGATCCGTACGCGAGCGCGCGGTATTTCCAAAAAGCCGCGGCGTTCAGCGGCTTGGGCCGCTCTGATATTGCCAATCGTTTAGCGGAAGCGGCCGTATATGCCGCTGCGAGCCCGGGATACAACGCGTTAACGCGCAATGAACTTTTTCGTTTGGCTGAAAAGGCTAACCAAAATTTGATTGCACAAGTCCCGGAAAAATTAAGGCCGCGGCTGAGCTTGGCCAGCGTGTACATCTACGCGGGTAATAACGACTCGGCAATGTTGCAAAAAGCTGAAGAGATATTGTGGCAGGCGCTCAATGTAGCGCCAAAAAAGTTTGAAAGCCGCGATTTACTTGTTCAGGTGTACATCCGTCAGAAACGCTGGGAGCGGGCGGCCGCGGAAATTGAAGTCGTGCTTTCATCCCGCCTGCGAACGGGAGAGATATACTTTTTGAAAGGTCTAGTTTCTATTTATATGCGTGATGCAGAAATTGCCCAATCCTCGTTTACTATGGCGGCCGAACGGGGCAGGGTATTTACGTTTTCCGACTACGTTACTATCGGTCGCGCCTATGAAGCCAATGATTATCAGCACGAAGCCATTGCCGCGTATGAAACGGCGCGCGTTACGGAAGCGGGGCGCACGACGGCCGGAATTGACTTTGTGAACCGCGCGCTGTACGAGTTGTACACCGCGGTGGGGGATGCCGCAAAGGCGGCGATTTATAAACAGAAAATTAGTTTGTAAAAATGTCATTGTTTAAAAAAGAAAATCTCACCACAGCCATTCGCTGCCTGCTCTACGCATTGCCGTTGACACCGGCGATTGTCGCGGGCAGTTTTTTATTTCCCTACATCAGCGCGCGGACGATTTATTTTCGCGGCATTGTTGAAATCGCCTTGCTCGTTGCCTTAGTTTTGTGGTGGCGCTACCGCGTTCATTCACGCGTTGAACGCAACTATTTTTTTATCGTCTTCAGTTTTTTTGCTGTGACGAACATCATCTCGTCTTTTTTCAGCTACTCGTTTCTGATTGCGTGGTTTTCAGACATTGAACGTATGTGGGGCGTGTTCACGCTTTTGCATTTGTTTTTATTTTATTTGTTGTTGCGCGCCTTTTTTACCGGCCGGGAGTGGCGGGTTTTTCTAAACATTGCCATTATTGTCAGCGTCTATATTGCCGGCTACGGCATTTTGCAACATTATCCGGACGTGTTCGGCATTCGGGTTTTTCAAGCCGGCGCCGGGCGTATCATCAGCACCCTAGGCAACTCGGCTTACGTGGCGATTTATATGCTTTTCAGCGCCTGTTTTGCCCTATTTTTATTATTAAAAACAAAAACCAAGTGGCTGCGTTTCGGCTACGGAATAGCTGTTCTTTTAGATTTATTCGCCTTTAATTTAGCGGGCATTCGCGGCGCTATGCTCGGTCTCATGGCTGGTGTAACGGTCGCGGCGCTCTGTTATATTTTAATGGGCAGCAGCAGGAAGTTAAAAGCATCTATCGCCGGCTTCATTATTGTTGGCGCAGCAGTATTCTTTTTTGCTTTTTTAAATCCAAATGCGCCGTTCGTGCGGAGCAGCTCTCTATTGCAAAGGATGTCATCCATAACGCTTTCCGGCGGCACGACCGAGACGCGCTTTATCGGCTGGCGCGCGGCTTGGCGCGGTTTTTTGGAGCATCCGGTTTTTGGCGTGGGCATGGATAATTTTGATACGGTTTTTAATAAATACTTTGATGCCGACTACTATATCTATGCGCCTTCTGAACCGTACTTTGACCGCGCGCACAACGCCTGGCTTGACTTATTGGTGATGACCGGAGCGTTCGGTTTTATTATTTTTTTGGGTTTTGTTTTTTTTATCTTTTACTACTTAATCAAAGGCTACCGTGCGCAAAAAATTTCCCTAGCCGAATTTTTACTTTTTACCGCCATGAGCGTTGCCTATTTTGTGCACCTGTTGTTTGTTTTTGACGACCTGAATTCGTACATATATTTTATAATTTTGTTGGCTTTCATTGAATATCGGTATCACAGAAATACGCTTTTTGAAATCGGTGACGAGCGGGCAAATGCGTTCGGGGGATATGCGGTAACCGCCGGCATTGCCGCCGTTGCGATAACGAGCGTTTTTTACCAGTTTAATATTAAAGTTGCGCTCGCCTGCAGGCGCACCATTGACGCCGTGCAGCAAAAAAACGCTGCTGATACAGTACGTGTTTTTGAAGAGGCTTTAGATTACAATATTGTGCCTTCGCGTAACGTAGTGCTGACCTACGTTACTCAGTTGACGCAGTGGATAAACGATGTTTCGGCGCTGCGGCAAAACCCAGCAGAGCTTGAGTTAGTGCAACAGGCAATGACACGCGGCCAGGAAGCGCTGGCTAAAGAAATACGCAAAGACCCGGCCAACGCTCTGCTCTACAACCGCCAAGCCGTACTCAATAACATTGCCGCCTTGCTTTCGGGAGATTCGCTGTTCCTGCAGAATGCCTTGCAGGCAAGCCAAAAATCAATTGAATTGAGCCGCGAGCATTTGCAATATTACTACACGCTGGCCGATACCTACCTCATTGCCGGCGACAGCGCAAAAGCGCTTGAAACTATCCAAAAATCAATCAGCATCAATAGCCAGTATAAGCCGGGCTATTACCAACTCATGCGCGTTTATTTAGCCGGCAATCAACTGGACCAGGCGTTTAACGTGGGAAAAATTTTGGTGAATATGGGCTACACGGAGGGTACTGACCAGATCTTGGTGCGGCTGGCAGATGTGTTTGAGCAAAACAAAAACAGCAAACGCGTTATTGCCACACTCATTTTGGAGCGCAAACTCTACCCGCAGGATGGAACCGTGGCGGCGCGCCTGATGCGCGAGTATTTGCAGGCCAAAGACTACGACAGCGCGGTTGCCTTGGCGAAAGAGATTAAAGAAACAAACGAGAGTCTGCGCGCGCAGGCCGAATATTTAATTCAGGAAATAAAAGCCGGAAGGGGGCCGGAGGTTTTGCGGCAGATGGAAAGCGGCAGTTAGTTATTGCCCTAATCGTATCAATATGATACGATTATCCAGACAATTATTGAAACATTTATACTATCACAATCATATGCTCAACGACAAAAAAATAAAAAATTCATCAACCATTAAATTCGCTGCCGTGGCTTTTTTGGTCCTGCTTTTGCTCATTCCTTTGGGCATGATTCAGGTTTTGGTCTACGAGCGGGAGGCGAGGCGTGATGACGCCGTCAGAGAAGTAAGTTCTAAGTGGGGCGAAGAGCAGACTTTAGCGGGGCCCATACTTTCCGTGCCGTATAAAACCTACGTTACGAGCATTGCCGACAACAAAACCACGGCGACCGAGCAGATTGCCTACGCCCACTTTTTACCGGAAAAATTAAACGTTACCGGTGAAGTATTTCCGGAAATGCGGCAGAGAGGTATTTACGACATTGTCGTCTACGATTCAAATCTGAACGTCAGCGGAGAATTTTTAAATCCGGATTTTACGCAACTGGCTATTCCGGGCAAAGACATTCTGTGGAGTGACGCTATCGTTTCCGTAGGCATTCCCGACATGAAAGGCATCAAGGACAACATCACACTCCATTGGGATGCCGCGGACTATGCGCTCCAGCCCGGCATTGCCACTAGAGATGTCGTAGCGTCCGGCGTCAGCGCCAACATTCCTCTCAATAGCGGCGGCGCCAAAGAAAAATACACGTTCTCATTTCAACTGGCGCTTAACGGCAGTAAGACGTTGCAGTTCGCCCCGTTGGGCGCGCAGACAAACGTCCATCTCGCTTCGCCGTGGCCGGACCCGAGTTTCAACGGCG
>MFGL01000020.1:79196-82030 GCA_001778285.1 Candidatus Falkowbacteria bacterium RIFOXYC2_FULL_47_12 | reverse complement strand
TGATAGCCGGGAAGTGAACGAAAGCGGATTTTCGGCAGACTGGAAGGTTTTGCACCTGAACAGAAACTACCCGCAGTCCTGGCAGGGAAAAGCAACGAAAGAGATAACCGATTCAGCTTTTGGAGTTGAATTGCGCATCCCGGTAGATGAGTATCAAAAGACCACGCGTTCAGTCAAGTACGGCATCATGCTGATTGCGTTAACTTTTTTGGTATTTTTTCTGGTTGAAATGTTTAATCGCAAGCGCATTCACCCCATTCAGTATATTTTAGTCGGTTTGGCGCTCTGCGTATTCTATTTGCTTTTACTCTCTCTGTCCGAATACATACACTTCAACTACGCGTACTTGGCTGCGAGCATTGCCACCATTTTACTCATTACCGGCTATGTAAAGACAGTGTTTAGAAACAACAAGTTGACGCTCATTCAGGGTTTGATTCTCGCGATTATTTACGGGTTTGTGTATATACTCCTGCAAGTGGAGGATTACGCTCTGCTCATGGGCAGTATCGGGCTCTTTGTCGTGTTGGCCGTCGTTATGTATGTTTCCAGAAATATAAATTGGTACGGATTTAATTTGGAAGAAAAATAAAATAATAGCGTGTAGAATATACATTGAAAAAGGACGAACATATAGTCGTCCTTTTTTATATCTTTTCTTTTATTTTTTCCTGCCACACCATCACCGGCGTAAGGCCGATGAGGAAAAAAACGGTGCTGACAATACGCAAAGCAAGGTTTGCCTCAACAAACCAGGCGCCGCCGATGATGACAGAGACCAAAACAGACAGGCGCGCTACCGGCGAGATGCGTACCGTGTCACCGATACTGCAAGCGGTGATTATCCCCCAGCTGGCGAGGGCAAATAACACGCCAATACCCAGAGCCACATAAAAAATTGGCGAATGAACACTGAAGAGCGCTGGTGGAAACGTAGCGCCAGAAATAAACACCGCCACTGTATAAGCAATGGCTGCGACCAGATGGTCGAGCGTGATGAAAACGATGACGTTCATGCCGCCGTATTGTTTGCTGGTAGCGTATTTATTGGCGATCAATGTGGCCGCGGAAAGCACTGCCACACCCAGAGCCAATAAGAGAGCGGCCGCAACTTGGGGAGAGAAGGCAAACGGATTCGCGCTGCCTATAAGAAAGGCTAAACTGACGACACTCAACACGATGCCTGCCTTTTCCCACACTCCGGTTCGTTCCCGCAGCAGGTGCCAGCCCAACAGGAGCGAGAACAACGGCACTGTATTGCGCAGCGGCGAAACCACTGAAATCGGCCCCCACTTCAGCGCGAGCGAAAACATCCAAAACATGACGGCGTCAAAAAACGCCGCCGCCACAAATGCCCGCAACGCCAGCCGGTTCGGTATCAGTTTTTTTTCTGTCCGTGCCGCTCTGATGAAAAAAGGGACCAGAACGAGTAGGGTAAAAAATTCTATCACCGCTATGGTGGGCAGTAGCGGCAATTCATGCAGCAGCATCTTTTGGGCGATATCTGTGATGCCCACGGCTACGGCGGATAAAATACTATAAAAGAGCCACATATTGTTTTGTTGGCTATGGGTTAAGGTAGAGTGTCTGCGTTTCCTCTACCATGCGCTCCAAATTGAATTTTTTAATTACATCCTCTTTGGCTTGCTCACCAAATTTTTTTGCAACGTCAGGATTGTCAATGAGATATTTTATTTTTTCAGCTAATTCTTCAGAATTTTTCGGCTCGACAAGAAGGCCGTTTTTTTTATCCGTAATCACTTCGGGAATGGCACCGACCGTTGTCGCGACAATGGGCAAGCCGGCCTGCATGGCTTCCAGAACTGAATAGGGCAGACCTTCTTTGACGGACGAACAAACGTAGATATCAAAAGCTTTTAGATAGTGGGAAGCATCTTCAAGAGCGCCAAACAGCCTGATGTTACTTTTAATTGCGTTAATTTTTGATTCTAAATTATTTCTTTCGGGGCCTTCGCCAACGATTAGATATTGGATATTAGATATTGTCCGCCAACTGGATGATTGGATATTTTGGATTGTTGCAATCACATATTTATACCCTTTATTCTTGCTTAAATTTCCGATGGCGCCGATAACGAAGGCATCTTGAGATATTCCTAATTTCTCTCTGGCTTGTTCGCGCGGCAGAAAATCAATTGCTCCGCGGCCGTTGTAGATAACGGAAATTGTTTGCGCCGGAGCAATGTTATTTTTTGTAGTGTTGTTTTTTTCAAATTCAGACAGACAAATGATTTTATCTTTGAAGCGGGCAGTGAAGCGTTCCGCTGTTTTGTAAAACCATTTTTTCCACATTGCGAGCTCTTCGTTAAAGACCCAGCCGTGAACTGTATAAAACACTTGACATTTAACCGCGCCCGTCCCGCTGCCACGGGCGGTCGGGCGGGCACCTGACATTTGACACCATTTCGCAGCCAGTGAGCCGAGAATGGATATTTTGGAACTGTTGAGGTGGATGATGTCCGGTTGTTCTTTTTTAATTAATTTGACAATTTGCCAAAAAGCCAAAAAGTCGTGCCAGGGGTTTATGGCGCGTTTTAGGCGGGGGAGACAGACGTAGCGAATGTTTCTTTCTTGCAATTTTTTTGCCAGCTCTCCATCGTATCCTTGTTCACCACTAGCAACGACGGCAATAAAATTTTTGCTAAGGTTAGTAGCTAAATCATAGACATAGCGCTGGGCGCCGCCGAAGTCTGATTGGGTAACGAGGTAGAGGATTTTAGTTTGACTTTTAGTCATATTTATTTAATAATAACTTATAGTTAGCTAAAAATCAACAGTATTTTTTTTATTCACTAAAATTAAAGATTATGAAC
>MFGL01000020.1:36880-79157 GCA_001778285.1 Candidatus Falkowbacteria bacterium RIFOXYC2_FULL_47_12 | reverse complement strand
GCGACCATGAGACGGTGCGCTACGCGCTTGAGGAACCGTACCGGCAGAATAAAGAAAAAATAAAAGATTGCGATATCGTGCTTATCGCCGTGCCAACGCCGACCACGCCGAAGGGTTTTGATTCAAGCATTGTCGCTGAAGCGCTGAGCTTGGTGGGCGATGGCCATATCGCCGTGATAAAGTCAACAATACTTCCCGGCACAACCGAGCGTTTTCAAAAAGAGAATCCAAACATTACCATTCTGTACGCGCCGGAGTTTTTGTCTGAAGCCACGGCGGCTCATGACGCGGCGCATCCATTCTCAAATATCATGGGGCTGTCAGTGGATGACGAGGCGCACCGCGTTGCCGCGCGGGAAGTTTTGGCGGTATTGCCGTCCGCGCCGTTTAGCCATATTTGTTCAAGCACCGAGGCGGAACTGATAAAGTACTCGCACAATATGAGCGGGTACGTGCAAATTGTGCTCTTTAACGCGCTCTATGATTTGGCGGCGGCGCGCGGGGCTGACTGGGCGCACATTCAGCAGGCACTGGAAGCAGACCCCTATATCTGCAATCGGTACGCAAAGCCTTTACACAAAAGCGGACGCGGCGCAGGCGGCGGTTGTTTTATCAAAGATTTCGCGTCCCTGGCCAGACTGTACGAGGAACACGTCGGTGATACGGCAGGCGTGCAATTTTTGAAAGGCGCGCAGGATAAAAACATTGACCTGCTGATAAAGAGTAAGAAAGATTTAGATTTACTGCGTGGAGTGTATGGAGAAGATGTGATTAATAAATAACGAATATTTATGGCGAAAATTCTAGTGACCGGCGGCGCCGGCTTCATCGGTTCAAACTTGGTTGACGCGCTCATTGAACGTGGCGATGAGGTAATTATTTTGGACAATTTATCAACGGGAAAAAGAGAGAATCTGAACGGGCAAGCAACGTTTGTGGAAGCTGACTTGCGGGATTTGGAGAAAATCAAGCCGCACTTTGCCGGCGTGGATTACGTTTTTCATGAAGCCGCGCTCGCGCGCGTGCAACCCTCCATTGAAGATCCGGTAACGTATAACGATACGAATGTCAACGGCACGCTGAACGTGCTGGTAGCGGCCAAAGACGCCGGTGTGAAAAAAGTCATCTATGCCGCTTCGTCTTCCGCGTACGGCGACCAAAAAAAAATGCCTCTGACCGAAGATTTGCCTGCCAATCCCCTTAGCCCGTACGGTTTGCAAAAGTACATCGGCGAAGAGTACTGCCGCCTGTTTAGCTGCGTTTACAAATTGCCGACAGTCTGCCTGCGCTACTTTAATGTGTACGGTCCCCGAATGGTTTTGGAGGGAGCATACGCATCAGTTATCGGCATATTCGGCCATTTGCGCCAACAGGGCAAGCCGCTCACCATTGTCGGCGACGGGGAGCAATTGCGCACCTATACGTACGTGAAAGACATTGTCAGGGCGAATCTGCTGGCGGCGGCAAGCGATATCAGCGACGGCCGGGCCATCAACGCCGGCCAGTCTTCGGAGTACAGTGTCAACCAAATCGCCGCTCTTATCGGCGGGCCAACCGTCAACATCCCGCCGCGTCTTGAGCCGCGCCGCAACTTGTGTGACAATTCGCTGGCTAAAACATTATTGGGCTGGGAGCCGGAAATGGAACTTGACCGATGGATTCCCGAATATAAAAAACAGTTAAAGATATAATTCTAATTTATCCGAATGTTTTATCCGAATGCTCCGGATGACTTAGAAAACTTTTCTACGAAGCCATTCGGAGCATTCGGATGAATTCGCAGATTAGGATTATGCTATAAGTATGAAAATTTTAGTCACCGGCGGGGCGGGTTTCATCGGTTCTCATTTGTGCGAAAAGCTTTTAGCGCAAAATAACGAAGTGGTTTGTTTAGATAATCTTTTTACCGGTTCTAAAAAAAATATTGCGCACCTGTTTGATAATAAAAATTTTGCGTTAGTGGAGCACGATGTGGAACGGTCGTACGAGTTTGCCGTTGACCAAATCTACAACTTGGCCTGTCCGGCCGCGCCGGTGTGGTACCAAAAAGACCCGGTAAAAACCGTACGCACGAGCGTGCTGGGAGCCATAAGCGCTTTGGAACTGGCAAAAAAAAGACGGTGCCGCGTGCTGCAGGCCTCAACGTCGGAGGTGTACGGCGACCCGCAAGTGCACCCGCAGGCGGAAACCTATAACGGTAACGTGAATCCGATAGGCCCTCGCGCGTGTTACGACGAGGGCAAGCGCTGCGCCGAAACGCTCTTTTTTGACTATCACCGCGAGTGCGGCGTGGACATCAGGGTGGTGCGGATTTTCAATACCTACGGGCCGCGCATGGCCGAACACGACGGCCGCGTGGTCTCAAATTTTATCGTGCAGGCCTTGCGCGGACAAGACATTACCATATATGGCCGGGGTGAACAAACCAGAAGTTTTTGCTACGTTGACGACCTGGTGGACGGCTTGATTGCGATGATGGATCAGGACGGTGATTTTGTCGGGCCGGTCAATTTGGGAAATCCTGCAGAGTTTACAATTAAAGAATTGGCGGCAAAAATTATTCAGCTTACCGGCGCAACGGCGCGAATTGTTTATGAGCAGTTGCCCACAGACGACCCCAAACAACGAAAGCCCGAAATTTCTCTGGCACAGGAAAAGTTGCATTGGCAGCCGACTACTCAATTAAAAGAAGGTTTATTAAGAACCATTGATTATTTTAAGCAAAAGTTACATTAGCAAGAGTAGGTTTCCGAAACCTCGTAAGGTTTCGGAAACCTTGTGAAAATTTTGCATGAGAATATTAATTTTTTCCACTGCATATTTTCCGTACGTCGGCGGGGCTGAAGTGGCGGTAAAAGAAATCACCGAGAGAATCCGTGATGTTGAGTTTGACATGATTACGGTTCGTTTGAGTGCAAAAGATTTGCCGCAGGAAAAAATTGGCAACGTAACGGTTTACAGAATTGGCTGGAGAATTGGCAGAATTGATAAATTACTCTTTCCGTTTCGCGCCGCGCGGCTGGCGCAGCATTTGCATCAGAAAAATCACTACGACGTTATTTGGTCAATTATGGCAAGCTTTTCCGGTTTTGCCGCGTTGTTTTTTAAGAAAAAAAATCCCAATGTGAAATTCTTGCTGACTCTGCAAGAGGGCGATGATTTGAAACAAATAGAACGCAAAGTTTTTTTTGTGAAGCATTGGTTTAAGCAGATTTTTACGCGCGCTGACTATATTCAGTGCATTTCAAATTATTTGGCGAAGTGGGCGAGAGAGATGAAAGCGACATGTCCGGTGGAAGTGGCGCCAAACGGCGTTGATTTTCAAAAATATCAAATATCAAATATCAAATATCAAACAAATATCAAAACTCAAATACTCAATTTCAAAAAAGATTTGAGGATTAAGGATGATGAAAAAATTATTTTAACTACTTCGCGGCTCGTGAAAAAAAATGGCATTGAAGATTTGATTGAAGCGATAAAAATATTAGATATTAAACTAATTATTTGTGGGACTGGCGTTGAATTAAAAAGTCTAAAATTTAAAACAAAAAATTTGAAATTAGAAGATAAAATAAGTTTTGTTGGTTTTGTAAAGCCGGAGGAGTTGCCAAAATTTTATGCGATTGCCGATGTATTCTGCCGGCCGTCGCTTTCCGAAGGCTTGGGAAATTCTTTTTTGGAAGCGATGAGCGCGGGCGTGCCGGTGGTGGCGACGCCGGTTGGCGGCATTCCTGATTTTTTGGAAGACGGTAAAACCGGCTGGTTTTGCAAAGTTAAAAACCCAGAAAGTATTGCTGAAAAAGTAAAATATATTTTGGATGAAAAAAATAAAGCCGAGGTTAAAAAAGTTACCGACAATGCCAAACGAATGGTTTGGGAAAAATATAACTGGGATACGATTGCCATACAAATAAAAAATATTTTTATGAAACTCTCATAAATACTGTCAGAAAAATGTATCAACTTTTTAAAAAATTATTTAAACGCGTCGCGCCCGATAGCGTTGCTCGGCTGGCAGAAAAGTACAAAATCGGCATCAAGTACATAATTTCCGGCGGCACCGCGGCTGCGGTTGACCTGGGGTTGTTATTTGTGTTGACCGAAATTGCCGGGTTGTGGTATTTGTTTTCAGGGGCGATTGCGTTCGTTTGTTCTCTCTTGACCAGTTTTTTGTTGCACAAATTCTGGACGTTTCGGGAAAATTCCTGGCAGCGCATCAGAAAGCAGTTTGTTTTTTTTACGGTACTCGCGCTGCTGAATCTGGGATTGGACATACTGCTTTTGTATGTTGCCGTTGATTTCCTGCACTTGTGGTACATGGCGGCCCAGTTTGTGATTATGGGCGGACTCGCTCTGCTGAATTTTATCCTCAATAAAACCGTAACGTTTCGCCACGAGAACAAGCACGGCAAAAATATTTTGCTTGCGACCGGCATCTATCCGCCCGACATTGGCGGGCCGGCGACGTACGTTAAAACTTTGGAGGAAGAATTGCCGAAACACGGCTTTAACGTGAAGGTTATTACGTACAGCGATCTGTCAAATGCAGAATGCAAAATGCCATGCCTACCGGCAGGCAGGCAAAATTCAGAATGCATTGTCCGGATAAGTCGCAAACAAAGCAAACTATTGCGCTACTTTAAATATTTTTGGAGAGTTTTGAATCTCCTAAATTGGGCGAACGTGGTGTACGCGCAGGGGCCGGTGAGTGAGGGTCTGCCGGTATACTGGGCGTGCAGGTTGCGCGGCCGAAAATACATGTTGAAAGTAGTGGGGGATTACGCGTGGGAACAAATGAACGTATCAAAAAAACAACAAAACAAAAAAACAACAAAACAAAATTTTGTTACTTTGGATGAGTTTCAACATAAATCGTTTGACTCTACAACGGAACGCAAGCGAAAGATTGAGAGGCGAGTGGCGCGAAACGCGGATAAAATTATTGTACCGAGCTGGTATTTAAAAAAAATTGTAAAACAATGGGGGATTGCTGAAGATAAAATCACGATTATTTATAACGCGGTTGATTTGGCGGCGGTTGCGCCCAAGGTTTCCGAAACCTCAACCAGGTTTCGGAAACCTAAAAATCCAGGTGAAAAATGGCTGGTTTCAGTCGGGCGTTTAGTGCCGTGGAAGGGGATGGATATGCTGATTGAAATTATGCCCCTGTTATTGCAACATGAACCAAATTTGAAATTAAAAATTATCGGGGACGGACCGGAACGTAGTAATTTAGAATTTAGAATTAAGAATTTAGAATTACAAAATAGTGTTGTACTGAAAGGAAGAATCTCTCACATTGAAACTCTTGCCTACATAAAAACAGCAGACGTGTTCGCGCTCAATACCGGCTACGAAGGGCTGTCGCATTTGCTTTTGGAGGCATTGTCTTTGCAAACGCCGATCGTGACGACGAACGTCGGCGGCAACGCGGAGCTGATTGAACATAACGTCAACGGGTTATTGGTCGCCTATAATGATGCCACGCAATTGAAGCAAGCGATTCTGACGCTGTTGCGTGATGAGATGTTGCGGGAAACGTTGCGGCGCAACGCCGGCAAGAATTTGGAGAAGTTCAGTATGCCGGCAATGATTGAAGGGCTGATAACTATTTTACGGCAATGAAAATTTTAAACATCAGTTTGGATAAAAATGTATTAGATTCAAATGCAGCCGTTGCCAAACGGATGGTTGATTATGGCCAGCTGGCTGATAAATTTACGATTTTTGTTTTGGCTGACGAAAACAGAGAATTTAATTTATCGGGCAACGTCAAGGTTGTGTCGGTAAAAAAAAGCAACAAATTTTTTGATTTATTAAAATTAAAAAGAAAAGCCGCAAGGGTTTTAAATTCTGAAAAATATGATATTATCACCGTGCAGGATACGTACTTCATAGGTTGGATGGCTCTGAAATTAGCCAAAAAATTTCATCTCGGCTTGGAGGTGCAGGTGCACGGTTTTGAAAAATTCAGCGGCGTGAGAAAATTGCTGGCGAAAAGAGTTTTGAAAAAAGCGAATGCGGTGCGGGTGGTGAGCCAGCGGCTGAAGCGAGAGGTGATGCGAGATTTTGGCGTTCAAGAAGACAGGATTACCACAGTCCCTATCTATATAGACATTGTATTAAAGACGGGATTGCCCCTCCAGAGGCGGGCAGGCACGCCCACTTCGTTCGCTCGCAATGACAATAGTACGTTTATTTTTCTAACAGTTGGCAGATTGGTGCCGGTGAAAAACGTTGCGATGCAAATTGACGCGCTGGCGGAGATTACGAAAAAATTTCTGCAGGTGGAATTATGGATTGTGGGGGACGGTGTTGAACGTCAATATTTAGAAATCAAAAATCAGAAATTAAAAATTAAAAATCAAATTAAATTTTTTGGTTGGCAAAATGATTTAGAAAAATTTTATAAGCAAGCTGATTGTCTTTTATTGACATCAAATAACGAAGGTTGGGGATTGGCGGTCGTTGAAGCAGCGGCGCATGGTTTGCCGATAATTATGACTGACGTTGGTTTAGCTGGTGAAGTGATTAAGAATGGAGAAAGTGGAATAGTGATTCCGGTCGGCGACCGAAAAGCGTTGGTAGAAGCAATGATAAAAATAATTGAAGATTCTGGTTTGCGTAAAAAGTTGGGCGAAGGCGCGCGTAAAGCTATTAAGACATTGCCGAGCAAAGAAGAGACGTTCGCATTATATAAAAAATCTTGGGAATTAGCTTTAAAAAATAAAAATCAGAAAATATGAAAAAGGCATTGATTACCGGCATTACCGGGCAAGACGGTTCATATTTAGCGGAACTGCTGTTGCAGAAAGGCTACGAGGTGCATGGTTTGGTGCGCCATGTCGCCATTGAGGATCCGGCGCAGCGGCTGTGGAGGCTACGGCATATTTTGGATAAAATAACGCTGCATTCAGGCTCATTGGAAAGCTACGCGAGTATTTTTAGCATCGTGGAAAAAGTTAGGCCGGACGAGTGTTACCATCTGGCGGCGCAAAGTTTTGTCAGCTATTCTTTTGAAGACCAATTCTCCACTTTTGACACTAATATTAACGGAACGTTGCATACTTTGTCGGCTTTGAAAGAGAAAACGCTGCAATGTCGTTTTTACTTTGCCGGCTCAAGCGAAATGTTCGGTAAGGTACGCGAGACGCCGCAGAATGAGCAAACGCCGTTTCATCCCCGCTCACCTTACGGTATTTCCAAAGTTGCCGGTTTTGACATCACGCGCAACTACCGCGAGGCCTACGGCATGTTCTGCTGCAGCGGCATTTTGTTCAACCACGAATCCGAGCGGCGCGGTATGGAGTTTGTGACCAGAAAGATAACCAGCGGGGTTGCCGCCATCAAGGCCGGTGCACAAGACAAATTGTATTTGGGCAATCTGGACGCGCGCCGCGACTGGGGCTACGCGCCGGAGTACGTGGAAGCGATGTGGCGGATGCTGCAGCAAAACGAGCCGGACGACTACGTGATTGCAACAGGTGAGACACACAGTGTTGAAGAATTTGTTGTCACGGCGTTCAATGAGGCCGACCTAAACTGGCAAGACCATATTATCATTGATAAACACTTAAGGAGACCGGCCGAGGTTGACTTATTGGTCGGCGATATTGCCAAAGCCAAAACAATTTTAGCATGGCAGCCAAAAGTTACTTTTCAGGAACTGGTTAAAATTATGGTTCACGCCGATGTCAAGAAGTTACAGCCGTAATTCATCTTAATTAAGAAAGAGAGCAGACACTATGAGCGAAAATATTTTCAAACATAACCAAGCTGAACAGGAGTGGAATTATTATTGGGCAAATAAGAATAAAAAAGGCAATATGCTTTATGACACCATCGCGGTTTTTTACAGAAAGCATATAATTAAGAGCACACTAAACAGGTTTATTAAAAAAACATTCGCGCCGGGCGCGATATTGCTGCACGCGGGGTGCGGCGGAGGGCAAGTCGATACTGACGCCATTCATTATGCCAGGGTTACGGCACTGGACATATCGCAATTGGCTCTGGATCGCTATCAGGCGTTAAATGGTTCATATGCGCAAACTCTGAAGGGAAGTATTTTTGAAATTTCCCTGCCGGATAACTCCGTGGACGGTGTTTATAATTTAGGCGTGATGGAGCATTTTACCGAAGAGGAAATTAGTGCTATCTTAAGGGAGTTTTACCGGGTTTTGAAGCCACGCGGGCGGGTTTTGCTATTTTGGCCGCCCGAGTTCGGCCTTAGTGTTTCATTTATGAAAATAGTTAATTTTATCCTAAATAACATTTTGAAAAAAAATATTAAACTACATCCCGACGAAGTGACCAGGATTCAATCCAAAAAGCACGGCCAGAAAATGTTAGAAAAAGACGGCTTTGTTATGGTGGATTATTATTTTGGGATTAAGGATGCTTTTACCCACGTCGTTTTGACAGCGGAAAAAGGCGCCCTCGACAGATAAATGGACCCTCACCGAACAACGCTACTTTTCATCACTCAAAAAATTCATCAAAATGACGATGACTTAGCTTTTGTTATTTTATGGATACGCGAATTTATCCGGCAGGGAGTTGACGTGCAGGTGATTTGTCTGGAAAAAAAGGATTTCAATGATTCATTTCCCGTGTACTCGTTAGGTAAGGAAAAAGGGTACGGCAAGTTGCGTCGCACATTGCGATTTTTAAAATTTATCACCACCCTCCGTTACGACCGCGTATTTGTGCATATGAATCCAGAGTATTTTACCTTGGGAGGTTGGTACTGGGTTTTGACGCGCAAACCAATGTATCTGTGGTACACCCATTATAAAATGCATATCCATATGCGACTAGCAGGCTGGTTTTGCCAAAGGATGTTCGCGGCCACCAAACAGAGCCTACCTCAATACAAGGGCAGTCCCAAGAAAGTAATTACCGGTCATGGTATTGATATAGATTTTTGGTTAGACGCTATCCCAGCGGGCGAAAATCAAAATGCACCACAAAGACTTTTAACCGTGCATCGCCTGTGCCGTTCTAAGCGGTCGGAGCTTGTTATTCTGGCTTTAAAATATTTACCTGCCGCATACACGCTGACAGTCTATGGCCGAGATGTGGAAAAGGATTATGTCCGTGAACTGCATAAATTGGTCACACAGGAAAATTTGGAGGACAGGGTGAAATTTATGGGTCCAGTGCCAATGAGCCAGCTCAAAAATATTTATGGCCAATACCGTTTAATGGTTAACATGGCGTCAGAGACTATTGATAAGACCATGCTTGAAGCTATGCTGTTTGGCGTTTATCCAATTACGACCAGAGGCAATAGCCAGGCCATTGGCTTGCCAATCGCAATTAATAATGACGACCCCAAGGAAATCGCGGCTTTTATTTTGGACGGGGACTGGAAAAAGCATAACGCGGTTTTTTTGCAAAATATCGTTAAAGAACGGCATAGTTTGGAATCTTTAATTCAACAGATGAATAATTACATAATTCCGGGAAATTAAATTATGAATCCAGATAATGAACCAATTGCTATTATTGCCGGCGCGCGGCCGAATTTTATGAAAGTTTCGCCCCTGTGCCGTGAGTTGGAAAAGCAAAAAATAGCGTACCGGTTGATAAATACTGGCCAGCATTTTAACGCCGATATGTCAGGAAGTTTCTTCAAAGAGTTTCATTTACAGCCGCATTATAATTTGCACCCCTCGCATAATTCCATAATCCGCCAGTTTGCTGATATTATGGTTGGCTTGGAAGAGATTTTTTTGCGGGAACATTTTTCTTTGGTCGTGGTCGTGGGTGATGTAAATTCCACGCTGGCCGGTGCTCTGACAGCGTATAAAATGAACATTCCGCTCGTCCATGTAGAAGCCGGTCTACGCGCGTATAATAATCAAATGCCCGAAGAAATAAATCGTGTCATAACCGACAGGCTTTCCAGTATGTTGTTTACATCATCTGACGAAGCAATAGCAAATTTGCGTAAAGAAGGCGTTACTGAAAATGTGCACCCAGTGGGAAATATCATGATTGATACGTTGGAAATGTTTTTGCCACAGGTTAAAAAAACTAATGAGATATTTTATTTTTGCACATTGCATCGCGCTGAAAATGTTGACAGTCCGGCGATTTTAAGTGAAATCGTGCAAGCGCTGGCGGAGATTGCCCGTGATGCTATTATTTACCTTCCACTGCATCCGCGCACCAAAAAAATGGCGCAGGCATACGGTTTGCTTGAGCGATTGCGTACGTCTGTGCACCTTTTAGAACCTTTAGGCTATCAGGAATCTCTCTATTACCAAAAAAATGCGCGGCTGGTCTTGACCGACTCGGGCGGCATCCAAGAAGAAACCAGCTACCTTGGCACTCCTTGCATTACTCTTCGCACCGAAACCGAACGGCCGGTTACCGTTACGCATGGCACGAACACCATCGGCGGGGTGACCAAGGTGTCTATTCTGCAAGCGTATCGCGCCAAGGATTTGACCAAAAAGAAAACAGCAATTCCCTACTGGGATGGCAAAACGTCAAAAAGAATTGTAGATAGTATTAAAAAAGTATTATAAACATGAAATCAATGACACTATTACAAAAATATTGGCCGGCTGTACTCTTAGCGTTTCTGGTTGGTTTATTCAGCGTTTTGCCTGTTATTTTGTCATTACAGCGAATGGGGGCTAATTTCCAGGGAATCTGGCCACAGTTTAATTCTGACGCTAATTTTTATTTGGCGCGGGCGCACGAGGTTAGAGACGGACATCCGGATATGAACAATCCGTATTTGTTTGAACACAAACTGGACACGTATCCCCAAGCCATCGGTGGCGAATTATTGTTAGCATGGCTGGCGCCGATGTTGCGGGTTGCTATTCCGACGCTACAAATTGCGCTGACGTTCATTTTGCCCGCTTTCATGGCTGCGTTGCTGTATGTATTGCTCATGTCCCTATATCAAAATCGCGCCAGCGCGTTCGTGCTTTCGTTAGCGTTTTTTACCGTCGTCACTGGCGGCATGACCAAGCCGATTCATCCTGGTGTGTCGTTTCCGCTATTTTTATTTTTTTTGTGGTGCTGGTTTCAGCTCGTGTTTAAAACGGAGCGCCAGTGGCTGCATGCCATACTCGGAGGCATTGTGTTGGGGTTATTATTTTTGACTTATTTTTTTCATTGGTCGTTTTTGGTAGTGGTGTTGGGTCTGTATACTTTGTCTCTGTTGTGGCGTAAAGACTACACACAGTGCAAATATCACGCAACCCTCATCGTTATCGCGCTGGTCATTGCTGCGCCGTATTTGTTACGCATTATAGCCGGTGTTGATACGCCGTTCTATGACGCGATGGCTGTGCGCATGGGGGTGTTCGCCACGCACTGGCCAGAGACATTTCCGCGACTCGGCGTTGCGCTATCTTGGCTTGGAGTTTTTGTATTTTTGACGCGCCGCTATAAACTCAGCAACGATAACCGTATATACGTCTTGCTCGCATTGTTGACGTCCAATGTCATCTATCCCAACCACCAGGTGATAACGGGAGTAACTATTGAGAACGCCACCCACTGGTCGTTTATGCCGGTGTTTTTATACATATTTGTTGCACACTACTGGTTTTTTACCATACTCAAAAAGACTGATGGAAAACGCACTAGACTTGATATGGCTTTAGTAGTTTTGATAGCAGTGATGCTGGTCGTGCCGGCTTGGCGCTTGCAAAGTTTCAACTTTCCTCCCTATCAACGCGGTCTGGCACAGCCCGCAGTTGAGGAAAGACAACAGCACTATATGTATGTTTTTGACTGGATAAACGCCAATACGGCAGTTGATGACGTTATTTTTTCCCACCCCGCTTTACTGCGTCTCGTACCGGTATATACTCATGCCAATGTTTATTACAGCGAGAGCATGTATTATTTACTTTTAAGCGACACCGAGGCAGTTGAAAGAACGCTTCTTTCCCATTTTTTTGATATTGACGAGTTTGTCGCTAATAATTTTGGTATGAACGAGGTGGCGCGAATGTTGTGGACTCAGCCAGCGATGATTGAACGAAACGTACAACGCGTGCCTGATTTCTTCCATATCACTTCTGACAAACAGTATACGTTGGAGCGGGAATTGGTTAAAGTGCAGGCAGTTTTGTCAGAATTAAAAAGCGAAGGATGGAACATCAGCTTATTGCGGCGTTACCGACTGGATTATATTATTTGGGACAGAGATGTTTCCCCTGAGTGGAATTTGGATAACTACGATGAACTTGAAGAAGTGTACCGACAAAATCAAATAGCTATATATAAATTTAAAAATAGATAAGATGGAGACTGAAATTTATACCATCATGAATGAGCGAGAGAGTACTTTCTGGTGGCATGTCGGAATGCGAAAAATTATCGCCGCGGTATTGGCGAGCTATGCGCCTCAGCGGCAGGATAATGTGATTTTGGACGCCGGCTGCGGTACGGGCGGTATGTTTGAGCTCCTGTCTTCGTACGGCGCGATTTATGGCATAGACAAGTCAAATCAGGCCATAGATTATGCGCAACGAAAGGGAATCGCTCGGCAACTGTTCGTAGGGTCAATAGCCAAGTTGCCGTTTGCCGACAACACCTTTGACATGGTGTTTTGTTTGGACGTGTTATACCATCAGCGGGCGGGTAATGATTGGCAAACACTGAGGGAGTTTCAAAGAGTATTAAAACAAGGAGGGCTTTTGGTTATTAGAGAGCCAGCCTATAATTGGTTGCGCGGCCATCAAGATAAACTGGTTTGGACAAAGAAACGCTACTATAAAAAAGAATTGGTCAGCGCCGTGGGCGCGGCTGGTTTTAAGCCATTAAAAGTTTCCTACCTTAATTTTTTTCTATTCCCTCTGGCGGTAGCGAAGAGATTGTCGGAGCATATATATGTATCGAAAAATATCATCAGCAAAACATTCCATTCTCATTGGTTGGTGAACGATATGTTTGAGAAATGTCTCTCTTTGGAGGCTGCGCTGATACCATACATACAGTTTCCCTACGGCCTATCAATCATGTGCGTGGCGAAAAAGAAATAGCAGAGAAATAATTATGTGCAGCATCAACGGCTTTAATTTTCAGGACGAAGGATTAATCAAACGAATGAACGAAATAACAAAGCACCGCGGCCCGGATGACTCGGGCGTTTTTTTGTCTTCCCGTTGGTCGCTCGGGCACAACCGGCTTTCAATTATTGATTTAAGCAGCACCGGGCATCAGCCGATGCTAAGCGCGGACAAAAAATTCGCCATTATCTTTAACGGCGAAATATATAATTTTTTGGAAATTAAAAAAGAGCTTGAGGCTTTGGGGTATAAATTCAAATCAAAAACAGATACCGAAGTTATTTTATATGCCTATCAGGAGTGGGGCAGCGCGTGTTTGCAAAAATTCAACGGTATGTTCGCACTGGCGATTTTGAATACTGAAACGGAAGAATTATTTTTTGCTCGGGACAGGGTAGGCATTAAGCCGTTGTATTATTATCATAAAGATAAAAAAGTTATCTTTTCGTCAGAAGCCAAAGCTATTTTAGAGCACAAAATTGACGCGCCGCTTGATTATGAAGCGTTAAATATTTATTTTCGCCTGCTTTACGTGCCCTCGCCTTTGACTATCTGGCAAAATATTTATAAATTGCCTCCGGCAAGCTACGCTGTGGTTAATAAAACGGGTGATATAAAAATTACTAAATATTGGCAGTTTAATGATTCCTCGCTATTATCGGACAAAGAGCAGATTAAAGAAGAGATTTCCCGGCTGTTGCACGATTCGGTAAAAAAACAACTTATGTCAGACCGTCCAGTGGGCGTATTTTTAAGCGGCGGCATTGATTCAACTATTATCACCGGCATCATGAGCCGGCTTTCGGACAAAGTTAACACTTTTTCCGTCGGTTTTGAGGATACCGAGGAAGCGGCGAAATATAATAATGATTTTTTAATCGCCCGCCGGACTGCCGCGCATTTTAATACCAGCCATCATGAATATATTTTATCCGCCCAAGATGTTTTGGCTAACCTTCCGGCCGCAATTTACCATATGGATGAGCCGATTTCCAACCATGTTCAGGCCGTAAATATGCTGCTAGCGCGGCAGACAACCAAAATAGCCAAAGTTGTTTTGGGCGGCGACGGCGGGGATGAACTCTTCGGCGGCTATGAACGTTACTATTATAGCGCGTTGATTGACAGGTTTAACCGGTTGCCGCGCGTGCTGCGTAAAAGCGCGGCCGCAAAGTTGTTTTTCTCCGCGGCGGGCAAAAGCGGCTGGTACGAAAAAATAAACACCGCGCCGGGCGTTGCCCGTTATTTGAGTTTTTTTAGCCAAAAGGAAAGGATAATTTCGTCATTTCTTTCTGATGAAGTCAGCCGGCCGGAAGTATTGCCGGAATTTTTATCAAAACAGTATTTTTCAGAGGTGGACGAGGCGGATTTTACGCGGCAGTTTATGCGCACGGATATTATGAGCTGGTTGCCGGATGAATCGCTCGCGCGTTCAGATAAGATGTCCATGGCGGCTGGTTTGGAACAACGCGTGCCATTTTTGGACCATAGATTAGTTGAGTTGGCGGACCGCATTCCCGTGCGGTACAAAATTGGCCGCAAGGGAGCGATGTTTGGCAGTATCGGCAAACACTATGAAGGAAAAATAATTTTACGCGAAGCAATGCGGGAATACTTGCCGTATTTTGTTTTAAGCCAACCCAAGTGGGGCTGGTTTTCACCGGCCGCGAAATGGCTGCGCGGGCCCCTGCAGCCGCTAATGCGAGAAGCGCTGTCACCTGCTTTTTGCGCTGGCACGAAAGATATGTTTAATTTTGCGGCGTTGCAAAAAATGTTGGATGACCATATTAGTAAAAAACAGTACGCGTTAAATACGCTTTGGTCAGCGATGACGTTTCAGTTGTGGTATCGGCAATTTATGAATAAATGATTATGAAAAAAATTTTAGTTATTACCCCCAAATTTCCCATCCCCACCACCGGCGCCTGCGAACAGGAGCGGCTGGCCGGAATTTTACAGTTGCAGCGGCTGGGCTGGGAAGTGCGGATAGTGGCGCGAGCGTTCAATTGGCAGGATAAAAACGAAATTAACCAGTGGAGTAAAGATAGCGGCATCGCCGTTGATTTGGTAGATTATGAATTTATTAAAAATAAAAATTGGCGGGCAAAAATAAAAAGAATAATGCAGCCGAAATATTGGGACGGCGCGGCTTATGAATATGGTTTGCCCGCGATGCAATCAGCCGTTGCCAGGCTAGTAGAGGAGTTTCAGCCGGATATTGCCTGGTTTGATTATACGTATCTTTGGCCCCTGTATAAAATTTTTCAAAAGAAAAAAATTCCTATCGTCACCCGTTCCATCAACTTTGAGCCAACGCATTTTTTGCAGGAAGACGGTATCAGCTTTTTAAATATTCTGAAATTTCTGCCCAAGTTTTTGTCGGAGTTGAAAGTTATCGGGCAGAGCGATTATCTTTTTGCCATTACCCCAAAAGAAGAGCAACTTTACCGAAAACTGGGCGCAAAAAATATCGCCACCTTGCCTTTGCGTAGTTTGCCGCTTTTGCTTGCGGATAAACGGGAAATTGTTGATAAAAAAGTTTTACATTTATTTTTTATGGGCGCCTCATACAACGTGCACCATAGCCGGAAGGCGGCTGAATTTATCATTAAAAAAATAGCGCCGGCGGTAACCAGAAAAGCGCCAGGCAAATTTATTTTTCACCTTGTCGGCAAAAAATTGCCCTCTGATTTGGCGCGGCTTTGCGTGGGTAATATAAAAGTAGAGGGTTTTATTGAAAATTTGGCAGAATTTTTAAATAAAATAGACATCGCTTTAGTCCCTTCTTTAATGGGTGCCGGTATGCAGCAGAAAATTTTTGAGCCATTGTGTTTGGGAATTCCGACCGTAACTTCGCCGCGCGGATTGGTCGGCTATTCCTTTCAAGACGAGGAGCATTTGCTGTTAGCCAAAACCAAAGGGGAATTTGTGGAGCAAATTCTACGATTGCAAGACGGGGAATTAAAAAAAAAGTTGTCGCGTAGGGCGATGCGCCAAAGCCGAGAGTTGTTCTCTCAAAATAAATTAAATGAAATTATACAACACGGGTTAAATAATATATTATAAATGTATGACCAAAAAATTTGAAGCGTTTTCTCCGGAAGCGCAAAAACGATTAGCAGAAGAAGCTGCTGGTTATCAAAAGAGAATGGCAAAAATACCTTATAATGAAGGAAGGCCGGAATTATTTGAAACGAAAATTTTTCGCCTTCAGCGGGAAGGAGCGGTAACCGGAAACGAAAAAAAACTTTTAGTGGCGACGCGCGATCCCGGCAGCGGCAGCGCGTTAGAGCCGGTATTGAAAGAATTGATCGACGATGAGGAAATAGAAATTTATGTCGTAACCGACGGGCGCGCTCAAGAGATCATCCAAAAAAATTTTTTAACTGAAGATATTACTCCCCCAGACATGGTTTTGAAAGCCAGTAACGTTACTGGAATCCCCGACGTTATTTTAATGGATAGGTCCAGTGAGATGGGTATTGATACGTACGCGGCCGCTACATTCCCGGGGGTTCTAAAAATTTTGGTTGAAGATTATTACGCCAACTCTATAGAGTATTTATCGGCTCTCAAAGAGAGGGATTTGCCGCTACCGGAAAAAATATGCGTTATAGACAAGGGCGCCAAGGAGCTTATTACGAACAAATTTCCGGAGCTTGAGGACAGAATTGTAGTCACCGGCCAGCCGGCCTTTGATAGATTCGCTCATGAAGATACGCAAAAAATATCCCGGGAAGTTAAGCAGAGATTACATTTGCAGCCGGAAGATAAAATAATTTCTTTTATGGCGGCTCTGGATGAGCCTGCAAAAATAAAAAAAATGGCTGAAGCATTGCAAAAAGCAGGCGGCGATTTTTATTTTGTTTTTCGGCCCCATCCCCGTGACAATATCCGTTATGAAACGTACGAACGGATGTTTATTGACGCAGGCGTTAAAATCATCAATATGCAAGATTTTACCAGTGATGAAATTGGCGCCGCTTCTGACGTGGTACTAACATCATGGTCTACGGAGGGTTTAAACGGGATTTACCGTCGCAAGCCAACCGCGCACATTACGGACCGCGATTTTTCCATCAACGCAGGATATGACCCGCCGCTTGTGCCGGTGAGAATCGGAGCTAGTGTTGGCATTAACCACATGGACGAATTGGTTGCAGTGCTACCCCAGCTTCTTAATACAAACAGTCCATTGAATCATTCACTGCGGGAAAAAATGGAGCAGGAGTATCCGGTGGATGGAAAGAATGCTAAGAGAGTCGCCGACATTATAAGGGAGTATTTAGAGAAAAAATAAAACCCCAGTAATTGACATAACTATGCAATCACGGGGGTTATAGGCTGATAGCTGCTATTATAGTTACTCCCATAAGAGCAACTATAATAGTAATGATTTCTTGAAGAGACATTTTTTTTGTCTCTTCAAAAAATATCATGCCAACCAGGGCGCAGAGGCTCATCTCCGCCACCAATAAAATTGGCTGAAGGACTGTCAGGGGTAGCTGTCCTCGCAGCCAATTAGCATACATTTGCGCCGTCCAAATTAGGACGGCTAACAACAATATTTTTCCTTTTTGTACGCTGGTGAGGGATAGACCCGCTTCTCCTGGCCCCATAGCCATAAAGATCAGCAGGGCTCCCACCCAGGCTCCGCCGTACCAAGCGGCGACAAAGGTCGGCACGCTCATTCCCTGCAAAGAAAACAAGCGCATGGAGAATATGGCTACGCCCCAAATCAGGCTGTAGCCCAAAACCCAGCCGATGAGCCGGCCGGGAGATTGTTCTGCGGCGGCGCGAATGTATCTACTTCGCGCAAAGATCGCCGTGCTAATAATAGACACGACGATCCCGCCGAGAAGTGTCGGAGTCAGTACGCCCAGCTCTCCCAGCAGGGCGTAGCCAAGGGACACCGCGATCAAGTCATCTAAATTTGACATGACTGCGGCGCGGGCCAACGAAATGTCATAAGCCCGCCATTGGCAGTAGCAGCCAAAAGCGTTGGCAGCGCCAATGGCTGCGACGATTGCAACCGACCAGCTCAACTCTAGCTGTCCGCTAACAATCGCCATAATAAAAGCTAAGGCGGCGGCGAAAAAGTACTGCCAGACGAGCTTTCTCGTCCGGGAACCTGCCTTAGCGCCGATTTTTTTTATGGCGACAGAGACTACGCCATAATGGTAAAGACAGAAAAGAACAACAAATATGATCATGGCGTTCCCCTTTATTCAGATTCAATTGTCAAAGAATGACCAGCAATAATACTGCAAAATTACAAAAATGTCAACAATCGTTGACTTTTTTTGTGATACGTGTTAGAGTTTTCGGTTACAAGCGGTTCTTTAAATAAAAAAATAAAGGAGGCATCCAGCCATGCAGAAGCTGGAAACGTGGTTGAAACTCAACCAATCGGCACTGCAGGCGTGGTGCCGAGAGGTTATTCAAGACAGGTTTGATAAGCTGGTGGCAGTGGCGCACCACCGGCCTATCAACAAAGTCAAACCGCTTAGGGAAGTTACTGCGCTAACGCGCAGGCAGGAGCTTGCCAGGCGGTGGGGATTTCGGTTCAACGCCTTTGCAAAGGTGTTGAACCTTATGGATTTTTGGCCCCGGACCGGACAAGACGCTGTTGCAGATTTTCTTGGTCCGGAGGTGGATTTTAAAGCCGTTGTGAATATCCTCAACGGCGCTTCGGATATAGACTATGAAAATTTATATCTTGAAGCGCAGAGAATTTTTTGCGGATTGAAGATCCACCGCTTCAGTCAGAAAAATCCACCGGAACACGAGTGCCCTAGCTCACTGTCGGTGCCGGACATTTTGCTCGGTGCCGTGATTGAGCGCTTGAATCGTCACTTGCCCGTGGCGGTTCGGGAAAGGGCGCAGGAACTCTCCCTGCTGAATTTGGATGAGTCGGTTTCTAATAGCCGGCGTATCCAATTATCCCGGGAGCGAGACCGGATGTACCAAGAATATCCGGTTTCAGGAGAGTTTCAGGAGTTGTCTAGTACGCTTGAACAAGCGCTGGAAGAACTCCGGTTACCTGCAGGGCATCCGGGCAGCCTCGTTTCAATGGAACAATTGAAGCGAGATTGGGGCGGCGTTGACGTCATTGCCCCTATCGCACATTATGATTTTCGGCTAGGCTGGGAAGCCCGTTGTCTGTTGGTGGTGTTCCCTGATGCGTTTATTTGTCCATCTGGCTTTCAACAGCCGCACGATGTAAAGGAGTTGGGAGTCGTGGTTCCGCGGCATACCGAGGCCGAGGAGATAGTCGCAGCATGTTTGTGCGACCAGTACCCGGACAATTTTTGGAATTTGCCCGGCATGCGTTGTCCGTTGTCCGAGTGTCCGCCGGCTCAACTTTGGGATATTATATTCCCTGGTGGAGAGGCAATTGACACGGTTGGTAACGCCGCAACCGTGGCAAGTCATCTGCCAGCACTCGTGGAAACACTGGGCCGCCCGGCACGAGTGATTATTATAACTACGCCCGTGCACGCGGCGCGCGCTTTGGTGGAATTTCAAAGTAGAATTTCGCCAGAGTATGCCGAGTGTATCGGCGTGCGGGAGGTAGCCTCGCCAGTCATGCAAAAGATTGGCAGTAGATGCGACCCGCACGGCATCCTTGATATTTTTTGCGAGTATATTAAGAGGTTATATATGCTCGCATCCTCCTAACGCAAGCCGAAGCCCGTTGTTTCATTAAAGACAACGGGCTTTTCATATTCATTCTTTATGCTATGATAGGAAAGTATGGCAATGAAATTAACAATTATCGGCACTGGCGGCATGGTGCCCACAAAAAAAACCAACCCCTCGGCTTTTTTATTGGAAGCAGGAGGTAAGCGCATTTTGCTTGACTGCGGCTACGGCGCTATGCGCCGCATGGCTGAATTGGGCATAGATTTGCAGTCCATTGACGCGGTGTGCGTAACGCATTTTCACGGCGACCATGCCGGCGAAGCCTTCGGCCTCATTAACGTGCGGCTGGTTGATGACCAGCACCGGACGTTTGCGCGGAATGGGAGTCTGCAACGTCTGCGCCACAAACACTTGGTAATGATTGGCCCCAAAACGCTTGAGAGGCGTTTTGAAGCATGGCGCAAGATTTTTTGGCTCGAACCAAACGAGCAGTATCCGGTTGCGTGGCGGGAAGGAATTGGCACGTCAAAAATCGGACCGATTTCCATTACCACGTTTCCGGTTGCGCATGTTCCATACTTTGATTCGGTCGGCTTTATTATCACGCACCAAGGCAAGCGTTTAGTATACACCGGCGATATCGGTTCAAGTCATCCGTTTGCCGATTTAGTTGACAAGCTAAAAGGAGTCGATCTTTTAATGATTGAAGGAAGTTGGGTTAAACATCGCTCGCCCAATCATTTTTCCATGGCACAGGTTGAAGAACTCGCGCAGGCCGCAAATGTTAAAACAGTATTAGTAGTCCATACCAACCCGGAGAATCGCAAGACTGTCAAACGCTATTTGTGCGGTAAAAAGCAATTTTTGTTTGCTGAACTCGGCATGAAAGTAACCGTATGACCAACACCCAAGCCCTGCAACAAGCTTATGCGCTGCTTGCGCCGTACAGTGATAAACAGCGCTGGGAGTTTAATAACAATTTAGTGCATCTGCGCTTTATTACGAGATATATACCCAAAACAGCCGGCATATTAGACGTCGGTTGCGGAATTGGCATTTTGGACATGGCCTTGGCTTTGCTCGGTTACAAAGTAGCGGGTATAGACAAATACGTTTTTAAAGACAATAATAGCTTTAGTATTGATGATATTAATGGTTTGCGGCGCATTTGGGATGCGCAGGGCTTGGCTATTCAGCCTCAAGACATTTTGCGCGATGATATAGCGGAGCGTTATGGCGCCGTTATCAGCATTGCCACCATTGAGCACCAAAAAGACCCAAAAAAATTTTTAGAAAACATACAACGCGCGGTGCGGCCGGGCGGACTGGTATATATCGCCACCCCCAATCTAAGCCACCTGTTGAATCGCGTCAGGTTTTGTTTCGGCCGCTCGCCCCTGTCCGCGCACCTCAAGCAGTGGTTTGCGCGGGGAGAAGATTTTGCAGGGCACTGGCGCGAGTATACGCTGGCGGAGCTGGCAGGGATGATGCGCTGGTTAGATTTTGAAATCATAGCTGCGCGCAATTTGCAGAGCCTGCGGCCGCGGGTTACTGCCGCGAGTCCGCGGTCGTGGTACGTGAATTTTTTTCGCCTGTGCGCCTACGCGCTGCCCGGCGCGCGGGATACAAATATTATTATTGCCCGCAAAAAAGAAACGTATGGAAAATAACCAACCAATTGCCATCGGCGTCATCGGCGCCGGTTACTGGGGGCCGAATCTTATCCGGAATTTTTCTTTGCTTAGCGACTGCCGCGTAAAATACGCCTGCGATGTCAACGAAGCGCGGCTCGCGCCGCTGGCGCGCCAGTATCCGGGTATTATTACAACAACACAAGTTCAAGATCTTTTTTCCGACAGCGCGCTTGATGCCGTGCTTATCGCTACGCCGGTATTTACGCACTTCAATCTGGCGCAACAGGCGCTGGAAGCCGGCAAACACGTTTTGCTGGAAAAACCAATGGCGGCGACGGTGCGCGAGTGCGAAGAACTGCGCGCGCTGGCCGCGCAGCGCAACCGCGTGCTTATGATTGACCACACGTTCCTCTACACCGGCGCCGTGCGCAAAATTCGTTCGCTCGTGCGCGCCGGCGAGCTCGGCGAACTCTACTACTTTGATTCCGAGCGCATCAACCTCGGACTTATTCAGCCGGACGTGAACGTATTGTGGGATTTGGCGCCGCACGATATCTCAATCATGAACCATATTTTTGAGGGTTTGCGTCCGGTTTCAGTCTTTGCCACCGGCACCAGGCATGTCAGCCGCAACGCCTGTGAAATGGCGCATCTCACCATGCAATTTGATCGGGGCATTGTCGGACATATCCATGTCAGCTGGCTTTCACCCGTAAAGATTCGTAAAATGCTTATCGGCGGCAGTAAGAAGATGATCGTATATGATGACATTCATCCTTCGGAAAAGGTAAAAGTGTACGATAGAGGCGTTACCGTTGATTTTTTACAGGAAACATCTATGACGCCGGTGTATCGCAGCGGCGACGCCTTCATTCCACAGCTTGAATCTGAAGAAGCGCTCCTGCGCGAAGCGCGGCACTTTATCCGTTGTGTTCGCGGCGAGGAGGAGCCGTTCGTGGACGCGAGCGCTGGTCTGGCGGTCGTGCGTATCCTTGAAGCCGCCGACAGCAGTATGCGTTCCGGCCGTGTTATAGAATTGAGCTGACGCTATGTCGCAATACCAGAACTATATTTCCAAAGATTACGTCATTTGGGGAAGTTCGTTGGCGCTTGATAAAGATAAATCATGGGGAAAAATAGATAAGCGGATGCGTACGGCCATCAGAAAAGCGCGCTCCTATAATCCGGTTGTCAAACAGGTTGCCGGGAACGCGGAAAACGTCAAAATGTTCTATCAATTTTGCCCGCCGAATCGCGAGGATTTGCCTGTTGATCTTAACGCCAGCAGACAATGGATGTTTTTTGCCTATCTTAACGATGTAGTTGCCGGTGGCACCATTGTTACAGAAGTTGACGGCCACCTGTTTTTGCATTTTCATGCCGTTACGGAAGAGGGACGTAGAAAACAAATTTCCAGCCTTTTAATCTGGCATATCGTAGAGACGTTTCATAATTCAAAATATACGTATTTAGACATTGGGGCGTCGTACAAACCAGCGTTACAAAAATATTTTAGCGGTTGGGCTACTGAGCGCTACCCGGTCATACTTCGGCCGCCGGAGTACCGGCCGCAGATTGCCATTGCGCCGTTTGACGCCGCCGCTTTGGCTGGTGAGCCGAATCAAAATTTTGACGTCGCGCAATTTTTAAACCAGAAATTCAACGGCCGTGAATATACATTTTTTCCGCGCGGCATGTACGCGATTTACGCGCTGTGCAAATGGCTGAAGTTGCAGGGCGTTCTTACCGATAGCGATGAAGTGTGCATTGACACGACTTCAAACTCACCCTACGTCAGCAGCTGCGTCACGAGCGCGATTGAACAGACTTGCGCGTGGCGCCGGGAAATTACGCCACGCACCAAGGCAATCTTTGTCATACACGAATTCGGTTTTTTCAACGGCCGGACCGCGGCATTGCAGAAATATTGCCGAGACAACGGGCTCACGCTCGTGGAAGATTGCGCCTACGCGTGGCGCAGCGGCCGGGCGGGCAGTTTTGGAGATTACGTTATTTACTCCCTCACGAAATTTTTCCCCTTGCAGTTCGGCGGCTTTTTAGTCGGCAAGCAATTTGACTACCGGTATATGTGGGATACGTTTGGCTGCGCTGACGCCGGCAAAGAAGAAAAAATTTTAAAAGAGCTTGCCGGTTTTTTGCCTCATGAAAATGAATATGCCCAACAAAGGGCAGAAAACTACCGCTCGGTGGAAAATTTGGTGGGCAGGGAGAAAAGTTTTTTTACGCTGCGGCCGGATGAAGCGCCGGGCGCGTTTGTGCTCAAAGTTGAAAGTGACGCCCGCATGCGGGAAATCAGCGCGTTTGTCAGGAAGTTTGGCGTAGAATGCGGCAACTATTACCACAATAACGCCATTTTTTTCCCCGTTCATCAAGGTTTACAGCCTAGCCATTTAGATTACATTGTCGGCGCAATTCGGGCGATGTACCGTGAAGGGTGCGGATTATAATTAACAAACACATTTCTATTTAACATATGGATCTGTCCGGTTTTTTTAAAAAAATAAACGTTACGCAAGGCGCTGATTGTACGATAAGCGAATTTTGCAGTTTGGAAAATGTCGTCTTGGGTGACAGCGTTATTATCGGTGACGGCGTTCAGCTCAAAAATGTGGCAGTGGGGAATGGCTCAAAAATCGGCGTGAACGTCCGTTTATACTCGCCAGCAGTGGCGCAACCGGTGACTATCGGCCAAGAATGCTGGCTTTCTTACGGAGTTTTCGGTGAAGCTACCGGCGGTGAGATACACATAGAGGATTACGCGGTTATCGCGCATCGCAGCCTACTGCTCACGAGCTCCGGACCGGGCAAAAAGAATGCCATCATGGACGCGCTGTACCCGGAAGAGCACGGGCCTATCCGCATCGGCGCCTATTGCTGGCTCGGAACGCAATGCACCCTCCTGCCCGGAGCAATCTTGAGCGAGGGAGTCGTGCTGGGCGCTCACGCGCTGGCTCGCGGCGGCGTGTACGAAGCGTGGACGGTGTATGCAGGCATTCCGGCAAAATTTTTAAAAAAGTTTGATGCTCAAGCAGTCGCGGCGGCAAAACGCAGTCTGAATATATGAATAAAATTCCTTGTTCCATTTCTATCCTTACCTTAAATTCGGGCAAAAACTTGCGCCGCTGTCTGGAAAGCGTTAAGGATTTTGATGACGTGTATATTCTTGATGGCAACAGCACGGACGACACCATAGCTATCGCTCAAGAGTTTGACGTGCCGGTTTATAAACAGTACGATACCGATGAAAAGAATGTGCGCATTAAAGATTTTACCGAGATGAGAAAGAAGGCGGACAGTTTGCGAAAACATGACTGGCTTTTGCTAGTTGATTCTGACGAATATCTATCCGCAGGTTTTGTGGCGGAAGTCCGCAGTGTTTTAAACGCCAATCCGGACGTAAAGACCGCCTACTATGTCGTCAAAAAAGTCATCATGGGTAATAGGATTATAGAGCACAGTTTTCATGAATCCTCCTATATTTTGCGCCTGTATAATATGCAAAGCGGAGCGGCTTGGAAAGGCTCAAAAATGGTGCATGAGAAGTTGTATTTGCCTGACGATGTGAAAATAGTTAAGCTAACGCAGCCTTGCTACAGCTACTTCATCCCTTCGTACCGCGAAGCTGTCAAAAAAGACAATTATTACCTTTTCTTGACGCGGCAAAAAATGTTTGCGCCTGGCGCGTCACGGACGGCAAAAATGGTCCTTGTTTCCGCATCGTTACGCAATTTTTTGCGGGCAGGCAATGTTGTGTACAAATCCCTGAAAGTATATTGTCGACACGGTTTTCGCTACAGCTTGCCGCCTCAACACGTGTGGCGGTATGTACGTTATCACGTAATCATCAGCTACTATCGTTTTAGGCAGATTTTTCATTAACTGTTAAAAATGTAAACGCATGACCCCTTGGGATCAATTTTTCAAAGAAAAAATTATCAAAATTTTTACGGAATGCCAAAGTATTGTTGACATCGGCGGCGGTTTGCGCGTCCTGAAAGACAGGGGCAACCGCTATGATAAAAATCGGCAGTGGGTTTTGCCGTACGTGAAAAAAGTTGATTACAAAATTTTAGACCCCGTGCCGGATTTCTACCCTGATATTATTGGCGACATTCACGCACTGCCGTTTGTCGATAACAGTCAGGAAGCCATTTTATGCCTAGCAATTTTAGAGCACGTTGAAAACCCAATACAAGCCTATCAAGAGCTATATCGCGTGCTTAAGCCCGGCGGGTACTGCCTCGTGTACGTGCCTTTTTTATTTTACTACCACGCTGAAGTCGGTTACTATAAAGACTACTGGCGGTTTAGCGAAGATGCTCTGCGTTATCTAAGCAAAGATTTTTCCCGCGTGGAAATGCAAAATGTGCGCGGCGCGCTGGCAACCTGGCTGCACATCAATCCGCTGGGCACGTATGCCGTATTGAAACATCTGGCAGGGGCGCTGGACAAGCTATTTCATAAGGTCAACAGCAAGCAAACGAGCGGTTATTATGTATTTTTGGTAAAATAATACTATTATGAATCATCAGCCGAGCCTCTCCATTTTTTTTCCTTGCTACAATGATAAGGGAACGATAGCCATGTTGGTTGTTAAAGCCAAAGATACGGCAGAGAAACTAACGGATAGTTATGAGGTGATTGTCATTGACGACGGTTCAACGGACGGCAGCCGCGAAGCGTTACGAGAACTGCAGGAAAAAACTGCGTATTTAAGATTAATATTTCATGAAAAGAATCAGGGCTATGGCGCGGTGTTGCAGGACGGTTTTAAGGCGGCGAACAAGGAACTGGTATTTTACACTGACGGAGACGGGCAGTATGATGTGAAAGAGCTGCCGTTGCTGTGGGAAAAAATGCACGATGATGTTGACGTGGTGAACGGCTATAAACTAAAACGTCATGATCCGTGGCATCGTGTGCTTATCGGTAAACTTTACCAGCGCGTCATGAATTTTGCGTTTCAGTTGCCTATCCGGGACCCGGACTGCGATTTTCGTCTGATTCGCCGTTCGGTATTTGACAAGATTGCGCTGACTAGGAGCACGGGCACGGTTATTATTGAGATGGTGAAAAAAATCCAACTAGCCGGTTTTCGTTTCACTGAAGTTGGTGTGCATCACTATGAGCGCACCTACGGCAAGTCCCAGTTTTTCAGCTTTCGCCGCGTCGCCGGCACTCTCTGGCAACTTATTTTTTTGTGGCTGGAACTAATGCTGGGATGGGGCAAGAAGTTTGACAAACACAGCCAATCTAGAGATACTTAGTGTGCATCAGTTAATCTACTTTGCAACCTTACACTATGCAGTTACTTGGACACGATGTTGCCCCGGGAAAACTTGAACGCTGCCAGATAACCGGCTCCACCAACCTGTTTGAAATCATTGACCTGGGCCATCAGCCGCCCTGCGACGCGCTTTTGAGCAAAGAAATGCTCCGTCAGCCCGAAGTTACGTATCCATTGCGTCTCATGATGTGTCCTGATTCTGGATTGGCACAGCTGGACTACATAGTGGACGGGGCAACCATTTACCCGGCGGATTATCCTTACCGCAGCGGCATTTCCGAACCATTGCGCGTCTACCAGCGCACTTTTGCCGGCGACGTTTTGCAGCAGTTCCGGGTAGCCCCCGGTTCACTCTGTGTTGACATCGGCAGTAACGACGGCACGCTTTTGACCGGCTTTCGTGATCTAGGTATGCGAACACTCGGCGTAGAGCCGACAAACATCGCCAAAATCGCGAGAATTGAAAATAATATTGAAACCATCCAGAGTTTTTTTACCGAAGAGGTGGCACGAAATATCGTGCATGAGTATGGTCCTGCCAAAGTAGCAACCATGACGAACGTATTCGCCCACATGGCTCCCTTAGGTGAGGTTATGCGCGGTCTCTGCCAGCTTTTGGACAAGGACGGCATATTTATCACCGAAAGCCAGTACCTTTTGGACGTACTGGAGAACAACCAGTTTGAAGGTATTTATCACGAACACATCCGTACGTACAGTTTTAAATCATTGGTAACGCTTTTCCCGTACTACAATTTGGAAGTGTTTGACGTACAGCGCGCATCGCGATACGGCGGCAACATTCGCGCTTACGCGGCGCGAAAAGGTACACATCCGGTTAGTGCGCGCGTAGGGGAATTACTCGCATTGGAAGAGCAAAAAGGATTGTTCAAGCCCGAAACCTGGGCCGCATGGCGGGGACGCGTTACACGTAATCGCCTCCGTTTTATGGAGCTGGCGTACGAAGCCAAAGAGAAAGGCTTACGCTTTGTGGCTGATTCCTGTCCGGGACGCGGCGCGGTACTCGTGAACTACTACGGACTTGACCACACGCTCCTGCCTTATATCGCACAGCTGCCTAATTCCGAAAAAGTAGGCAAATACCTGCCCGGTACGCACATTCCCATTATAGACAATAAGATTATTTTGGAAGAAAAGCCGGACTACATAGTTATTTTAGCCTGGCATTACGCTGATTACATTATGAAAAATTGGCGAGACAAAGGCATTAAATCCAAATTTGTTTTGCCCTTGCCGGAGTGCAAGGTGATAGAAATGTAGAATATATGATTCCTTTTTTAGACTTGCGCGCTATTAACGCCGCGCACCGCGAGGAAATTATGGCGGCTATAACGCGTGTGTTTGATTCCGGCCAATATATACTGGGAAAAGAAGTGGAACAGTTTGAAGCCGAGTTCACGCGTTACTGCGGCGTTAAGCACGCCATAGGTAGCGGCAACGGTTTGGACGCGCTGACATTAATTATTCGCGCCTACAAAGAGTTGGATATACTTCATGAGGGTGATGAGATTTTAGTTCCGGCCAACACGTATATCGCTACCATCTTAGCTATTACTGAAAATCGTTTAAAACCGGTACTGGTTGAACCGGACACCAGCACCTATAACATAGACGTGAATAGACTGGAGGATATTATCACTGTAAAAACAAAGGCGATCATGGTGGTTCATCTCTACGGGCAGGTGGGGTATTCACAGAGAATGCAGAAAATTGCTAACGCACATGGCTTAAAAATCATTGAAGATTGCGCCCAAGCGCATGGGGCAATATTGCAAGACAAAAGAACTGGCTCACTCGGAGACGCCGGCGGATTTAGCTTTTACCCTGGTAAAAATCTCGGCGCTCTGGGCGATGGCGGAGCCGTAACTACCAATGATCCGGCTTTGGCCGAGATAGTCCGGGCATTGCGCAACTACGGCAGTCACAAAAAATATTATAACCAATACCAGGGCGTTAACAGCCGCCTGGATGCCTTGCAAGCGGCAGTGCTATCCGTAAAGTTGAAATATTTGGATGGAGAAAATGAAAAACGCCGGACAGTGGCGGAGTTTTATTTGCAGCACATTACCAATGCCGCGCTTGTCTTGCCTCAACCGGCATTGCATCGCGAATCGCACGTGTGGCATTTGTTTGTGGTTCGCACCGAAAATCGCGATCATTTTCAGCAATACTTACAAGACCGCGAAATTCAAACCGTTATTCATTACCCGGTTGCGCCGCATAAGCAAGAGGCGTTTTCTGATTGGGATACGCAGATTTACCCCGTCAGCGAGGCGTTGCATGCCAGCGTTATCAGCCTGCCGATATATCCGACTATGACCTTGGAACAAGCCAACTACATTGCCGCGGCCTGCAACGCTTATCGTCTTTAAATTTTACTGTCGTGATCTTCAATTCTCCCACCTTCCTCATTTTTCTCGCGCTCACGTTTCTCATCTACTGGAGATTATCAAAGAAAGGGCAGAATGTGTTTCTGCTCTTTTGCAGTTACGTTTTCTATGGGTGGTGGGATTGGCGTTTTTTGTCACTCATTTTTATTTCCAGTCTGGCTGATTACATTATTGGCCAAAAAATCAGTTCTGCGAGCCAGTTACGACATAAAAAGCATTGGCTGTGGTTGAGCATTGGCATTAATTTGTCAATTTTGGGATTGTTTAAATACTTTAATTTTTTTGCAAGTTCGTTGCAGGACGCGCTTATTTTTTTTGGTGTGCCCGAAGTTTCACTAGGTACGTTGTATATTATTCTGCCGGTGGGCATCAGTTTTTATACGTTCCAGACGATGAGTTACACCATAGAAGTGTACCAAGGTAAAATACAGCCCACGCGTAATATTGTCGAATTCTTCACGTTTGTTTCTTTTTTTCCACAGCTGGTTGCCGGACCTATCGAACGGGCTTCCGATTTGCTGGTCCAGTTTCGCTGCGCACGCACCTTCGTGTTATCCGACGCTTACGATGGGATGCGCCAAATGTTGTGGGGCCTTTTTAAAAAAATTGTTATTGCCGACAATTTGGCAGAAATTGTTCAATATGTTTATGGCAATGCCGCTATTGCTTCCGGTCCGCAGCTCTTCGCAGCAACATTTTTTTTCGCGTTTCAAATATATTGCGATTTTTCCGGTTACTCAGATATCGCCATCGGTACGGCAAAATTATTCGGCATCCGCTTGAGTCAAAATTTCCGCTACCCGTATTTTGCCCGCAGCATTCCGGAGTTTTGGCGGCGGTGGCACATCACGCTCTCGTCCTGGTTCAGGGACTATGTATTCATTCCGCTGGGCGGGAGCCGCGTGCAGAGCAAATGGCTCTATTTTAGAAATATTTTTATTACCTTTGTTGTCAGTGGATTGTGGCACGGAGCAAACTGGACTTTCGTAGCGTGGGGGGCAATGCACGGTTTGTGTTTTATCCCTACTATTTTGAGTGCCAGAAGGCAGGAAAAAAAAGCCGCTACGCATGAAGAAGCGCAGTGGCACGATGCGCATAATATAATTCTCACGTTTCTTTTAGTGCTCGTAGGCTGGGTATTTTTTCGCTCTCAATCTTTAACAGAATCCTTACATATTTTGCAGACTATTTTTCAGAACATATCATTTGCGAATGCGGCTATCTTTTTTTCACCGGTATTTGTCAAAAAGACGGCCATTGTGGCGGGCTTGCTTGTCGTGGAGTGGCGGCAGCGTCGCCAGCCGCACCCTTTGCACCTTGAAAATATTCCGCGGTGGGGGCGTTGGCTGGCATACTACATACTGTTAGCCATAATATTATTTTTTGGAAATTTTAGCTATCACCCGTTTATTTATTTTCAATTTTAAGCGATAAAGGCATGAAATATTCCACAGACATTAAAATGTTTGTAAAAATTTTTTCTTTATTTTTAGTGCCGGTAGCCGTGTTAACGGGCGTGGCCATATTTTTCGCCGTGTACGCGGGGGAAATCCAGCCGCTTAGACGAGTCGTTGATAAACAGGCCGAAGGCGGTGCTGAATATGTTTTTGCCCGCCAAATCATTGAACGCGAGACGGTTAAGTACAAGTACTTAAGCGTTATGCGGCAGCGGCCGGAGATTTTGGCGGTTGGTTCATCACGCGTTTTGGAATTAAGAAAAGAAATGTTTGGCAAGGGCAGCGTCTTTTATAATGCGGGCAGCATGGCCAGCAGTCTTATGGATTTGGTTGATTTTGTAAATGCATTGCCTCAAGAATACGCTCCGGAAGTTATAATAGTCGGCATTGATACGTGGTGGTTTGATGTCCAGTATCTACGGCATCGGGGATTTACGGACGCATTATCCGCACCGGAAGAAGTATACAATTGGAGGGCCTATTTGTACGCCAGCCGCTACGTTTTGTCCCGGCTCATTAAACATCCCACATACGCTTTTACCCTTATCAAAGGAATTGATCCTTTTGGCGGGGGAAGGGCGGTAGGTATTGATGCCATAGAACACGGCAACGGTTTCCGCAATGACGGCAGCCGGCAATACGCGGGCTACATTTCAGAGATGCGCCGTGATATGACCTACGTGGACAGGGAAGTGCCGCCGATTATTGAGCGGGTGCGTGAAGGGTATGATCCGTTTTCGTTTGGCAGCTCGTTTGCAGAGGCTGGGCCGGCTATTTTGGATGAATTTTTAACCCTCGCCCGGGCGCGCGGTATTACCGTTGTCGGTATTGCCCCACCGTTTTCAACCGAAGTGTATGCGGCTATGAGTAATTCTCACTATGCGTCTTTTTTGCAGTCATTCAAACAAAACGTTGCCGTGGTATTTGCAAGCCATGATATTCACTATTTTGATTTTTCCGATTTAAAGTCTGTAGGCATACAAGATGTGTATATGCTGGACGGTGAACACCCAACCGAAACCGGAGTAGCCCTCATGCTTATGGATGTATGGAAAGAAACGTGTCCCGAGGGCATATTTAAAAATTGTAACGAAATGCAGGAAGAGCTTGCGAAAAAAGTAGCTGACCATCAAACGACTCCGGCAGAAATAGCCTGGTAATTTTGTTTTGACACCTTTTGACACCTTTTGATACCTTTGGTACAATATACATGTAATCTATTTGCGTTATGCACATGTCTGAAGAAATAAAAGAGAATGCTGTATATACGACTGCCGAGGCTCAAAATTTGCTTAAAATTAGCGAAAGTACTATAAAACGGTTGCTTAAAAGAGGCATTCTCAAAGCAAATAAAGTCGGAGGACAATACCGCATTATGGGTAAGGAAATATTGCGCCTTATTTCCCCTGAACTTGAGAAAAAATCAGAAAAAATGTACTTGAAAATAAAAAAACGAGCGGTTGATGTTATTAATAAATGGCCCGTTTAGTATGCGCCTCTTGTATCTTGCCAATTCGCGCCTGCCTACTGAAAAAGCTCACGGCTGGCAAATTATCAAAACCATTGAGGCGTTGCAAAAACAGGGGGTAGAGATAACATTGGTCGCCCCTCGCCGGCGCAATACCATTACCGATTCTCTGGAGAATTATTATAACCTTGCCGTACCTCTTGAGATAACGTACATTCCCAATGTTTGTGGCTGGTTGGAAACGTACTGGCAGCACGCATACTTTATTCTACAGCGCCTGACTTTCGGATTTCTGGCGTTTGCTTACGTATTGTTTAGTCGGGCTGATGCCATTTATTCACGCGATATCACCATTTGTTTTTGGCTTTCATTGGTTGGTAAAAATATCATTTTTGAAGATCATGAGCCTAAAAAACGCTGGCGTTGGCTGTATCGTTGGTTTATCAAAACAATTCCAAAAAAAGTGATTGTGGCGCAGGCTTTGGAAAATCTGTATCAGAGGGAAGGCGTAGACGCACATTCATATATCGTAGCTCCCAACGGCGTGGATATTGAGGCCTTTGCAAATGTTTCTGCCGATAAAAATGTATGGACAGATACATTTGGCTTCAAACCGGATGAGCCGGCGGTGCTTTATGTTGGCCATTTCTACGCCTGGAAGGGAGTCTACACATTGCTTGATGCGGCGAAATTTATCAAAGGCATGATTATTTTAATCGGCGGCATACCACAGGACAGACAAAAAGTTGAAAGTTACATTTTAGAAAAAAAACTGACCAACGTGCGCGTTCATGAATTTATCCCGCATGCTGAAATTATCAAGTTTATAAAATCAGCTGACGTGCTGGTTTTGCCCAATACCGCGCGAGAAGAGCGTTCGGCCAAGTATACGACGCCGATAAAATTGTTTGAGTATATGGCCAGCAATGTGCCGATTGTGGCGAGCAATGTAGAGAGTTTTCAGGGGTATTTAAAAAATAACGAAAACGCGTTGTTATGCGAGCCGGATAATTCGGCGGATTTGGCGGAGAAAATAAATATGCTTTTAAATAACCGAGTTCTTGCCCGCACGCTGGCGCAGGCGGTGTCTGGGCAAGCGCGCGGTTACGACTGGCAGGAACGCGCAAAAAAGATTGTTAAATTTATTGATGGTGATAGTTCTTTACTATTAAATTGTCAAGCATGAAAGCCGCCGTTTTAGAAACACCACGAAAAATAGTTGTCCGTGAAGTTCCCGACCCAGTCGTCGGGGGTTATGACGTGCTGTGCGATATTTTGGCCTGCTCCGTATGTAGCGGCACCGATCGGCATCTGTTTCATAACGATCCATACTTTAAAGTACAGTTTCCCACAATTTTGGGCCACGAAGCCATTGGCCGTGTGACTGCCTGCGGCCCCAAAGTAAAAAATTTAAACATTGGCGATCTGGTCACCCGCATTTTTAATAAGCTACCAGAAGATTCAGGCATTCATTTGCACTGGGGCGGGTTTGCGCAAAAAGGCGTGGCGACAGACTGGCAGGCCATGCGCGCCGATGGCTTACCGGAGACCGAGTGGCGCCGCTATACCGTTCAGCGCGTATTACCAACGCATTTTTCGCCGGCGGAAAGTACTCTGATTATCACCTGGCGTGAGACGCATTCATTTTTAAAGCGTCTGCAGGTAGCCGCAACAGACAAAGTTGTTATTATTGGTTCCGGCGCAAACGCTTTGGCATTTGTCAAACATAGCCACAACTTGGGTGTGGAGACATTGGTTATTGGCAGTCCCAAACGCAGTGAACATTTTAGGCGGAGCGGCGCTAACAGCTTTGTGTCTTACCGGGAAGTGAACCAGCCGGCTGCAATGAAAGCGTTGGGATGGGGAAGTGCCGATGTGGTGATTGACGCCATTGGCGATAGCAGTTCCCTGAACAAAGTTTTGCCGTTAACAAAAAGCGGTGTTAAGCTAGGCGTTTACGGTCTGGATAATGTTTTGGACTACCATATCAATACCTCGTTGGTGAAAGGTGATTTTTCTTTTTATAGTGGCGAACACTACGATGAGGCTTCAGTGCACGACGATATTATCGCTTTGATTGAACAGGGCAAGCTTAACGCGGGGGAGTTTATTTCACCTGAACATATTTATCCTCTGGCTGAAATTGAACAAGCATTTGCCGCCAGTTGGTCGGGGGAGGTTTTAAAAAGCGTGGTGGTAATGGAGCGATAAATATGCACACAGCAGAAATAAAAAAATGGTGGCCAGGCAGCCAGCCGGTAAAGATAAAAAAATACCGCGGCGGGGCGGTTAATGAAAGTTACCGGGTAGACACCCGAGATGGGACATCTATTCTAAGAATATATCGCCGTAAACCTTTGCAACAGATAAAAGCCGATATAGCCTTGTTGGATTATATTAAGACATTGCCGGTACCCAATATAATGACGTACAATGGCAAGATGATTTTTAGGATAGACGGAAAGTACGCTATTATTTATCAGTACATTCCCGGCAGAAATTTAAAAATTTTTAACCGTCGGCAGTTATTTCAGGTAGGGGAGTTTCTGGCCAAGTTTCATGCACAGGGCGGGGGATTTCGTTTTTCTGGCGCAAGAGAAAAGTTCTACGATTTCCCAACTGTCAAAATTAAGAGAGTGTATAATTTTTGTCTGGCAAAAAAAACGCCGCGGCCGGCACTGTTACTACAAATAAAAGAAGAAATTTTAGATCATCAAGTAAGCTCCAAGCTGCCAACCGGCCCAATCCATGTTGACGTTAAACCGAGTAATGTATTATTTGAGAAAGGAAATTTAAGCGGCGTGATTGACTTTGACAATGCATATGTCGGCCCCTGGTTACTTGATTTGGCAAAGAGTATGGTTTGGTTTGGAGCGCAGGGAAAGGACTTTAACATACGAACAGCGCGGGAAGTTTATAATGGGTATGTTGCAAATCGTTCCCTTTCTCCACGTGAACAAGGTGAGCTGTACCAAGTTGTTGGGTTTGCTTTTTTAAGTCATATCTTTATGGATTTTTACATGTACGTGAACGGAAGGACGTCAAAAAAATATTTTGATTTTATCACCACTAACTTCTATCAAGTGTACCAAGATTTCAAAAAAATATCTCCGTCGCATTTTTATCAATTATTTAATACATATGACAGGTGATACCAGCATGAGCACTAGGGAGTGGCGACAAAAGTTGCAGGCAAGCGCGCCGGAAGGCGGACACGAAACGTACGTCGGCCGTACCGTGCGCTTTTGGTCAATTTACCTGACGCGCGTTTTGGCACGAACACCGCTCACGCCTAATCAGATTACCGTTATCAGCGTTTTGATTTTTATCAGCGGCATTTCTTTGTTTATTTTTAACGATTACTGGTTCAATTTGGCGGGCGTGGCGCTTATTTATTTCTCTATTATTTTTGACGCCTGCGATGGAGAAATCGCGCGTTTAAAGGGCAACAAAACCCGTGCCGGCGCGTACGTGGAGCCGGTCAGCCACGACATTCAGTACGGCTTGCTTTTCATCCCCTTAACCATTGGCTTATGTAGAGCCGGATACGGCGCGTCTATTATCTACGTCGGCTATTTCGCCACTATTTTTAAGCTATGGATTAGGTTTTTAGAATTCCGTTTTTTAGGGTTAAAGCAGTATTTGGGACTGGAACCGGCAATGTCCTCAGCTGGCGCATCCCGGCCGCAAGTCCGACAGACCTGGCGGCGACGGTTATCTTTTTTCATTAATCGTAACATTTTCAGTTCGGTTGGCATGGTGTTTCCCTTACTGCTGTGCGCATTATTTAACCGTCTGGATGTTTTTGTGTGGCTGTTCATGGCCGGATTTTGTTTCATATTTTCGTTCCATTTTGTCCGGCAGGTATTGTATGTCAGCGGTTTAACCAAACGTTTTGAGCAAACAATATTATCTTAATTTTTATGTCAAGCGCATCGTATTCCAATCAAACAACGGTCGGCGTGATATTAGCCGGCGGAAAGGGGCAGAGGCTGAATCAGCTTAACGTTGCTAAGCCGTTAGTTTTGGCGTTTGGCAAACAGTTAATTATGTACCAAATTGAGAGGCTGTTGGAAGCAGGGGTAACCAAAATCTATATCGCGGTTGATAATTACGCATCTGAAGTGAAAAGCGTTCTGCAAAACATGAGCAGCGCGGAATTAATTTTCATAGACAGGCGTGGCACCGGCTTTAGTTTAGTCAATTCATTGCAAGCGGTTGTGGAAGCGGTGGCTGACGATTGCTTTCTTACTTCCTGCGATTTGATTTTTCAAGACAATCCTTTCAAGTGGTTCACTAAAAAAGATGACATTGAGGTTATGATAGACAAAAATATCGCCGCTAACAGATTTTGCGGCGCCGGTATGACGGTCAAAACCAGCGTATTCGGTCAGGCTGTTTTTGGAGGCGAGGACATGCCTGATTATAACGCTTTCAACGCCGGCGTGTATTATTTTACCAAGGCCGGTTTAGCCAAATTAGCCGATGTCTTGCAGGGTGCGTCTGCTGAAATGTCATTTGCGGAAATCTTGGATCATTTAAACAAACGAGGTTTTATTCGGTTGACCCAGATGCCGGAAACAACTTGGTTTGACATTAATACTCCGGTGACATTAATGCGGGCGGAGATGTTTTTGCGCAGCCAGCATTTGTCGAGGCGACACACTAATGTCCAGGTCGGAAATCTCAAATCAGTCGCCCCTGCTTTTGCTTTTAGATATCGCCGGGAGCAAACAACCGATATTATTTTTGAGCCGGGCATCATTAGTAAACTTTCCCGGATTAGATTAATGGCGCCGGAGCGCACCGCTTCCCATCATATTCTCATTACCGATGCCAACGTTAATGTTATTTTAGGCGAAGCCGTGGAGGCGCAGTTAAAAGAAGCCGGTTATAAAGTAACAAAATTGGTAGTGCCGGCCGATGAGTCAGCCAAAAGCATGGAAGTTTATAATAATTTAGCCGAAAAAATCATCGCCTTGGGCATTGACGAACAATCAATTATTTTTGCCTTAGGAGGGGGAGTGGTGGCTAATCTGTCGGGTTTTTTGGCATCTACCCTATATCGCGGCATCGGCTTGATTCACTTGCCGACAACATTAATGAGCATGCTGGACGTGTCCGTTAGTTTGAAACAAGGAATCAACGGACAAAAGGGCAAGAATCTAGTCGGCAGTTACTACCAGCCATTAATGGTAGTCATTGACCCGGCAATTCCTATGCCGGATGCGCTGGTGCGTGATGGTTTGGCAGAGGCTATAAAACACGCCGTTGGCCAGAGTAAAGAACTGTTTAATTATTTGCTGGGTTACGACGGTAATCTGCAGGATGTTGGTTTTATTACCCGAGTTATTTCCGATACTATAAAATTAAAAATAGAGTTAATGCACGAAGACATGTTTGAAGACCAGCGGGCGATGATTTTGCAATACGGTCATGAAGTTGGCCATGCAATTGAGTTTTTATCTAACTTTCAATATACTCACGGCCAGGCCATTGCTATTGGTATGCGCGTTTCTGCGGAGTTAGCGCATCTCATGCAAGTAACGCCGCCGGAAACGGTCAAGGCGCATGAAGATATTTTTAAAAAATATAATCTACCGTATCAGATTCCACCGACCATAGGACGTGATGTGATTTTAGAATCTTTGCGTTATAACAAAAAAACCCGGACCACTGACATGAGAATGGTATTGTTAGAGTATATAGGGAGGGTTTGGAAAATCAAGGGCGAATTCGGCATTCCGTGTCCTCCGGAATTAATTAGCCGTGCCTTAGAACTTAGCTACTAAGCATCAAGTAATCAATATGAAAGAATTAACCGTAATAATTTTAGCCGCCGGTATGGGTACGCGCTTAGGTGATTTAACAAAAGATCAGCCAAAAGCCCTGACGTTGGTGGCAGGCAAGCCGATTATTGAGTATTCATTGGCATTTGCGCGCGCGCTGAATCCGGCAAAAATCGTGGTAGTGGGAGGTTATTTGTTTGACCAGCTGGCCGCTGCGGTTATTGCCATTGATAAAAAAGTCGTGATGGTTGAAAACAGGGAGTACCGTACGACGCAGCGCATGGTAAGCTTAATGAAAGCGCAGCCGGAAATTACCGGCGGCTTTCTTTCATACGACGGCGACTATATTTACCACGCAGATATTGCTAAAAAAATCAGAGGGCACCTTGACGATCAGATAAAAATATTCGGTACTGACGACGAATCGGATGACGTACAGCTTGATATGGTGGTAAAAGTTGACCAGCACAATCATCTAGTTGCTATGGCCAAGGGGCTGACGGATTATGAGTACTATTTCAACAGCATATTGTACTGCCCGGAAAAAATCGTACCGGCATTTTTTGCCAGCGCTACCGAGGTTCTTGCACAGGGCAACCCGCAACAGACGCACGTGGAAGAAGCGATTTTGGCGTATGCCGCCCGTCGCGGCGCTGTCGCCATGGTAGATCTGGGCTATCCGCAGTGGGTGGAAATTGACACGCCCGATGAGCGTGCCATTGCCGAGCGCATGATTACCCGAAACAATAACGGTTTTGCGGCAATATGATATAATAGCAGACAGTCCGCCCTTTACTTATTAATATATTTCGTATGGCAAGTTACAACGTTTACGTTTTTATTCTGATTATAGTCGTATATGCCCTGGCTGTTCCTCATAACGTTTATGCGTATTTGGACGCCGGTACCGGCAGCTATCTTATCCAGCTTGCGATTGCATTTATCGCTGGCGGCATTTTTATGGTTAAGGTATATTGGCAGCGCCTGCGATTAATGTTGAGCCGCGGCCGTAAGGCAAAAATTGCGCCAACGCCGTCGGCAGCCGAAGAATCCGAAAAGTCTTTAGAGCAGAAATAGATACTTATTATTATCACTATTTGCATGCGTAGTTTTAGCATCCATTCCAGTTCGTTCCGTGATCCGAGCGGATTTATGTATATTGACCAGGAAAGCGGACAATTGCGTCGCCAGGTAAATAAAATTTATCAAAAACATTACGATGCGCTCATGACGTCTGGTTTGTACAACGTACTCGTTTCCTCCGGACGGCTGATTGAACATAAAGAATTGCCGCTGACAGAATCATTACAACAGGACAGTACATACAAAGTCATTCAGCCAAACATGGTTCCTTTTATTTCCTACCCTTTTGAATGGAGTTTTAGTCAGTTAAAGGACGCGGCTCTATTGACGCTGTCTATTCAAAAAAGCGCACTGGAGCACGGTTTAATACTCAAAGATGCCAGTGCCTACAATATTCAATTTCTGGACGGCCAACCCATTATGATTGATACGCTTTCGTTTGAACAATATATTCCCGGAACGCCTTGGATCGCTTATCGCCAATTTTGCCAGCATTTTTTGGCTCCTTTGGCTATCATGAGTTATGTGGATATACGTCTTAATCAGTGGTTTAGAATTTATATAGACGGCATTCCTTTGAATTTAGCCAGTAAGCTTTTGCCTGTTCGCACCTACGCTTCATTCGGATTGCTTTCGCATATTCATTTGCACGCGAAAAGCCAAGCGCACTTTGCCGGTAAATCAGCCAACATAGCTCGTTATTCAATGGGCAAGACCTCGCTTTTGGGCTTGATTGATAATTTAGAGTCCCTGGTGCGGCGTTTGCGCTGGCAGCCAGCCGGCACTGAATGGGCTGAATATTACACGGCTACAAATTATTCAGATGAATCTTTTGCGCATAAGAAGCGTCTGGTTACAGAATTTTTAGAGAAAAGTGGAGCTAAAAAAGTTTGGGATGTGGGCGCCAACGACGGCACTTTCAGCCGTTTAGCCAGTGGCAGCGGTCGGCTTACTGTCTCGTTTGATTATGACCCAGCGTCAGTGGAAAAAAATTATCTGCGTCTGCGGCACGACCAGACCAAGCATCTTCTGCCCTTACTCATTGATATCACCAACCCTAGTCCGAATTTCGGCTGGAGCAATGAAGAGCGTGACTCTCTCATCAAGCGTGGCCCGGCTGATTGCGCGCTGGCGCTGGCGCTAGTACATCACTTGGCTATTTCCAATAATTTGCCGCTTGGCCACATTGCCTCATTTTTTAGTAAAATTGCCAGACAGCTGATTATTGAATTTGTCCCAAAATCAGACTCCCAAGCGCAAAAGCTGCTTGTTACTCGGCCGGATATATTTCCCGATTACAACAAAAACGCGTTTGAACGGGAGTTTAAAAATTATTTTACTATTGCGGCGCAGGAATCTATTGTTGGTTCCGAGCGAACGCTTTATTTAATGCAAAGACTATGATTTTTACCCGGTTAACCAAAATTTTCCACCCTGTATTATTGGCGATTTTTCCATTCATGTTTTTTTTGGCGCAAAATCCGACGGAACTCAAGGTATCTGATATTTTTGCACCACTCGGCCTGACAATTTCAGCCACGGCCGTTATTCTTCTATTAATGCGGATTTTGTGCAAAAGCACAGTCAAAGCCGCAATTATGACATCATTCTGCTTGTTGCTTTTCTGGTCTTATGGTTATATTTATGATGCATTAGTCGGCGTTTTTGTTTGGAATATAGAAATTGGCCGGGCCCGTTATCTTTTATCGGAATATGTTGTTGTATTTTTAGCCGGCACGGCTTTCATATTTTTTACTCGCCGCCCCTTAAAAGCATTGCAGCAGTTTTTAAATATGGTGGCGCTGGTACTGGTACTTACGTCAGCCATAACCGTAGTGCCTCATGTTTTTAATGATAATGGCCAGCCAGCCAATTTGCCGCCGACAGCGGAAGTTTCCCCTGATAAATTGGCCGCCGCCAAGCCGGATATTTATTATATTATTTTAGATGGCTATGCTAATTTCCATACTCTGCAAAATCTATTTAACTATGATAACAGTGCCTTTCTTTCCTATCTTCATGGTAAAGGTTTTTATTTAGTTGATAAAAGTACTAGTAATTTTGCATTTACCCAACTGTCATTGGCCTCATCGCTCAATATGGAGTATTTAAATTATTTGGCAGATGAACCGGCGAGCCAGGATAAAGATTTTGAACCCACTACCCAACTGATTGAAAACAATAAGGTCTGGCAGTTTTTACGCAGCCAAGGTTATAAGTATATTACTTTCCGGTCAATCTGGGGAGCGACCAGTTCAAACCCGTACGCTGATGTCCAGCTACAAGGCGGAAAATTTAACGAACTTACCATGCTAATTGTTAACAGTTCGTTGTTGCGCGTCGGACTTTTGTACCCACCAATTCATTCTTATATATTAGGGGATTACCGCGAGCGGATACTTTACACATTTGACCAGTTGGGTAATATGCCGGAATTTAATAAAATCGTTGGGCCGAAATTTGTTTTTGCCCATATACTTTCGCCCCATCCGCCTTTTATCTTCGGTCCTAATGGCGAAAATGTAGCTGGTACCGCTTTTCGCCTCAAGCCAGAGGATATTGGTGGCTGGGGGCCGGACATAAAACAGCGCTATGCGGATCAGGTAACTTTTCTTAATAAAAAAGTGGAAGTTACCGTAAATCAGATTTTAGCCAAGTCAAAAACGCCGCCGATTATTATAATCCAGAGCGATCATGGCTCCTGGTCAACCGCCGGCGAAGATACCGCCAATAATCATCTTTATAGCGAACGGATGCGTAATTTTAACGCGCTTTATTTGCCCAATGGCGGCGACAGCCATCTCTATGATACCATGACGCCGGTCAATTCGTTTCGGGTTATTTTCAATACATACTTCGGAACAAATTTGCCGTTGCTCGAAGACAGGAATTATTTCTCTGACTCCGTTTCCGCCAATAAGACCCGTTATAAATTTATTGATGTAACCGATATAGTCGGTGATTGGGACGCTTCTTGGTAATAAATACAGACTATGCGAATTATCATTACCGATAATAGAATTCATGACATTATCAGCCTTTCCCGGCGCGCGTTTGGCTGCTACCGCTGGCAAATAGTTGTTTTAACGCTGCTTGGCTTTGTCGGCGGTCTTTTGGAAGGCGTAGGCATCAACGCCATCATTCCTCTGTTTTCGTTCATCACCGGCGGCGAGCAGGGCAGTGATTTCATCTCTCGCGTCATTCGCAAAGCTTTTGCTATAGCGCACGTTGATTTTAACCTGGTATATTTATTGCTTTTTATTTGCGCTATGTTTATTGGAAAGGCAATCGTGCTGGCCGTCTTTTCTTACATTCAGATAAAAATCAATACCGACTATGAGGAACAAACTCGGAATGAACTGTTTCAAGCTACCTTGGCGTCAAGCTGGGGACATTTGCTAAAGCAGAAGTTGGGGCATCTGGAGACTATTTT
>MFGL01000020.1:23794-36869 GCA_001778285.1 Candidatus Falkowbacteria bacterium RIFOXYC2_FULL_47_12 | reverse complement strand
GCGCTCCGGGCAAATGTTCAAACTCATCAGCGCGCTGATAATGGGAGCAACCGGGTTGATTATGTATATTGCGGTGGCCGTGAATATCTCGTTAGACATTACGCTGATAACGCTCGTTTTGGGCAGCATACTATTCTTATTCTTAAAACCGCTGATGTACCGGACCAGAAAAGCCGCCTACATTACTGCCGAAATGAATAAAGACGTCAACCATTATGTCAGTGAAAACATTCTGGGCATGAAGACCGTGAAATCTCTGTCTGTTCATGAACCAATCGCGCAAAAAGGAGCGGAATATTTTTACAAACTGAAAAAGCTGAAAATGGTTGTTTTCCTGTTGAGTAGCGTTTCCAGCGTCATCATGCAGCCTATCAGTTTGATTTTTATTTGTGTCGTATTTTTCGTTTCGTATCAGTCGCCGTACTTTAGCTTTGCCGTTTTGGCGGCGATTGTCTACTTAATTCAGCGAATGTTCCAGTACATTCAGCAGTTGCAGAGCGATTTGCATACCATGAACGAGACACTGCCGTATTTAAAAAGCGTGCTGGAGCACCAGGAGCGCTTGGCTAAGAATGCGGAAGCAGGCGGAGGTTTGACGCGCGTCGTGTTTGAACATTCTCTGGAGTTTCAAGACGTTTCTTTTTCGTATGACAGCCATAGGAATGTTTTAAAAAAGGTCAATTTTTCCATCCGTAAAGGTGAGATGGTCGGTTTGATCGGACGTTCAGGCGCCGGCAAAACAACCGTCGTTGACCTTTTGTTGCGGCTGTTTACGCCTGCGCGCGGCAGTATTCTATTAGATGGCAAAGACATCCGCGAGATTAGCTTGTCCCAGTGGCGCAAGCGCGTCGGCTACGTGTCGCAGGATATTTTTTTAATGAATGATACCATTGCCAATAACATACGATTTTACCAAAGCGACTTGAGTAATGAAGAGGTGGAAGAGGCGGCAAAAATGGCCAATATTTATAACTTTATTCAGTCCTGCCCGGACGGTTTTGAAACCATTATCGGTGAGCGCGGCGTCATGGTGTCTGCCGGCCAGCGCCAGCGCATTATTATTGCTAGAGTTTTAGCGCGTAAGCCGACCATTTTAATTTTGGATGAAGCTACCAGCGCGCTAGACAATGAGTCTGAAGTGAAAATCCAGAAAGTAATTGAGAATCTCAAGGGAAAAATTACCGTCTTAGTAGTCGCACACCGTCTTTCAACCATCGTCAACGCCGACCGTTTGCTCGTGCTGGACAATGGTACTATTATTGAGGAGGGTACGCCCACAGCGTTACTGAAAGATAAAGAATCTTATTTTTATAAAATGTACAACATTAGGCATTAAATAGTATGGCGAAAAAAATTTTTATAATCGGATTTTCCACCCCAATTTTACGAGACGTGGCGTTGCAATTACAGACCGCGGGTATTGATATTGTCTACTGGCAGGGATACCGGGATTACTTTAAATCTATCATGCAAGATAAAGAGCATTTCCCCAAAACTATCTTTCATTATGCCAACGATGCTATCCGAAACATTCCTCCCGTGCAGATTGATACGTCATCTTTTGACCCGGTCGGACAAGAAATGCTCGTACGCCTGCAGCCGTATTATAGCAACGCTTTTTTGCTTATCAGCCGCATTGATTATACCGGCTGGTCATTAGTGAGAAAAAGAAACTTGTATTACCAGTACATATCCTTTTGGCAGGGGATGCTGAAAAAGTTCCGGCCGGACGCGATTATTTTTCCCGACGTGCCGCACAGCGGCAACAACTATGTTTTGTACGCTCTGGCAAAAATACTGCACATACACGTTATTATTATGGAACAGATCGGCGTAGAGACGAGAACGCTTTTGATTGATGATTACGAAATGTCTTCAACAGCCTTGCGGGATGATTATCAGATCAATCAGGACAAAGCCTGTCGCGTTGAAGATTTGTCTGTAGACCTGCAGTCGTATTACCGTCAGCACGTAAACCCTCGTGCTGACGCGACGCCTCAATACCAAAAAAGAGCCCTGCAAAGGAAAGCTCCTTTTCGTACGCCTACGTTGAAAATAATAATAAAACATATTTCACATCTGACCTTTTTTAGTGTAACATTTTCCTACCTGCGTATGCTGTGGATGGAAAATGAAGAACAGACGCTAGGCGCTCCCATGCGGGGGTTTCAATACAAGTTCATGATAAACAAGTGGGTCAGGATCAACCGATCTCTTGCGAAAAAATACGAGCATCTCCAAAAGCAACCTGGTTTTTCCAAAAAATTTGTCTATCTGCCGTTGAGTTTCCAGCCGGAGCGGACGACCTGCCCGCAGGCCGGAATGTTTGACGATCAATTGCTTATTATTGAAACAGTGGCGCGCTCTCTCCCGACTGGTTGGACAGTATATGTAAAGGAAAATCCCGGGCAACTGCGGCCGGCAAATTTTTTTTCGCATATGTACCGCTACGACGGCTATTACGAGCGGATAGTGAAGTTGGGCAATGTACAGCTCGTTCCGGTTGAAACCTCGACCTATGATTTGATAGAGAACGCGCAGGCCATTGCCGTCGGCACTGGTACGGCGGGCTGGGAAGCGCTGTTGCGGTCAAAACCGGTATTAGTCTTTGGTTTTGTATGGTATATGTATTGTGACGGCGTATTCAGAGTGTCAGACGTTGCGTTATGTCAGGCGGCGTTGAAAAAAATTCAAGAGGGAGGCAAGCCAGATACGCAAAAAGTTCTGAATTATCTAGCGGCTTTGGACAGGAACAGCATGCGCGCCAGACACTTTCGTACTTTGTTTTACCGCGAAAACGATTACGGCAAAAGCGACTATATTTCCCACGAAGACAATGTTAGTAACTTAACAAAAGCATTGTATGAAAGCCTAACAATATGAAACAATGGTCAAGAATTATTCCTTTCAAATCTCAAAATAGCAGAATGGAAACGTGGATATATGATGATTCTGATATAAAAAAGAGATACGAAGTAGACGTGACTCTGGGCAAGCCGATAGATATCACAGCATTAAAATTAAATGAATTGGAGAATTTTCATGCTCAAGTAGTCGCGACGCGTGATTCACGAACAAATTTATTTCAGAGTGTTAATATGCGCGAAGTTACCCTTTGCCCCATTTGCCAGAGGAAAACAGACAAAAATATCCCTCCCATATTTGAAGTATATACTGCTCATTACGTTCAGTGTCCGTCCTGCTTGCACTGTTATGTCGCTACAGTGCCAAGCGACGAATCACTTCATCGTTTTTATGCTTCAAATAAAGAGTACCAAAAAATTTATACGGATAAGAGAACGGCCGACATTAGAGTCCAACAGGTAGCACTCCCCAAGGCTGAATGGGCAATACACCAGTATTATAAATTATATGGAAAAAAACCACATTCTGTATTAGATGTCGGCGCCGGTAGCGGACACTTTGTTCAAGCGTGCCGGAGCTTGGGGTTGAAAGCCGATGGAGTGGAGATAAGCGAAAGCGGCAGGGAGTTTTGCAAAACGTATTTTGGTTTTGAGCTGGCAAATTGCGATTTTACGCGGGAGTGGCAGCGCTTCAAAGATTATGATATGGTTACTTTTTGGGCGGTTATTGAGCATGTTTCAAACCCCATGGCAATGCTGGCAGCGGGCTCAAAAATAGTTTTCGGTAAAGAAGGTTTAGTTGTTGCCGATGTTCCTCGTTGGGATTCATTTAGTACGGCTGTCCAGAATCAATTTTCCAATTCAGTTATTCGCCACCTTGACCCGCTCGGGCATATTAACTGTTTTACGGATTCCTCGTTGGCGACTGCGTATGTATTGAATAATCTTGATATTGTTTCAGCGTGGTACTTTGGTATGGATGCTTATGAGCTAGTTACGCAACTCTCCCATGCGCTTCCGGATGGCAAAATTATTGAAACTTTAAAATCATCAATACCAGCTTTTCAAAAAAGCATTGATTTGGCAATATTATCAGACGAAATGGTATTCGCCGGCAAACCATCATCTCTATGACATTGAAATCAGCAGCGTTATTGATAGCCAAACAACACAGCAGCCGCCTGAAAAATAAAAATTTCAGGGATTTTTGCGGTAATCCCATGTTTATGTGGAATGTAGAAAAATGTTTGCAGTTGTTTGACAGAGTGTACGTCAGCTCTGACTATGACTACATTTTGGAAGAGAGCGAAAAATTGGGCGCGCGCGGCATTAAAAGGCCGCCGGAGTTGTGCGAAAGTAACGTTCCCAACATACCGGTGTATCAGCACGCGCTTCCGTATATGGATAATCCGGAAATTATCGTTACGGTCAAAGTTGATTCCCCGACGATCAAAAAGGAAATAATCAAGCAAGCCAAGGAGCTCATGGAACATCATGATTACAATGAACTCATGACGGTTTTTCCGGCGCATGCAGATGCGAACCGGGTGTATGGCGCTGTTTGGGCTTTACGCAGAGAAAGGTTAAAAAATTACAAGGATTTTTGGAACCCGCAACCGGATGTACTCCTAGTGGATGATTCTATTGATATCCACACCGAAGCAGATTTAATACAAGCCGAGAAACAAATGCGTAATCGCGTAATTTAGCTTAACTATATGATGAAGGAAATACAAAAAATCAAAATAGGCGACAGGTACGTTGGCGAAGGCGAGCCAACGTTCATTGTTGCTGAAATCGGGCAGAACCATAACGGCGACGTGGCAATTGCCCGGGCGCTCATTGATCAGGCGCACCATGACGGTGTTGACGCGGTCAAGTTTTGCAAGCGTCACATCCAGAGTGATTTGACTCGTGCGAATTATAATATGCTCTATCCAAGCGAGAATTCGTTTGGCCGTACGTATGGCGAACATCGCGAATTTTTGGAGTTTTCTATTGGACAGCATCGGGAGTTAAAAAAATACGCGGAAGGCAAAGGACTAATTTATTTCGCGAGCGTGTGCGACATTACGAGCGCCGATGAAATGGATAGTTTGGACGTGCTTATGTTCAAAGTTGCCTCGCGCGATTTGACCAATAAGCCCTTGATTGAGCATATCGCCAAAAAACAGAGGCCGATATTTTTATCAACCGGTATGTCCAATCTTTGGGACGTAGTTCGCACTGTTGATTTGATCAGGAAATACCATAACAACATTTTACTGTTTCAATGCACCTCCGAATATCCGGCGCGATATGAAGACATCAATTTAAACGCCATGGTAAACTTGCGTAATCATTTCTGTTTGCCAATCGGCATTTCGGACCATGCGCCCGGCATTATGGTTGCCTGTGCGGCCACGGTCATGGGCGCGGTAGCCACTGAAAAACACGTGACGTTAAGTCGGGAGATGAGAGGCACCGATCATAAAGCCGCTTTGGAACCGCCGGGCATGGAACGGCTCGTGGGATGGATCAGGAGTTTTGAAAAGGCCAAGGGTACCGGCGTGAAGTCAATGTTCGACGGTGAATTCATTGCCAAGAAAAAATTAGTTCGTTCCATAGTCGCCAGCCGTGACATACTGGCGGGAGAAGTTGTTACGTCGGATATGCTCGCCGCCAAAAGTCACATTGAATTGGGGTTGAATCCGTTTGAAGATGAAAAAATATTGGGAAAAACATTAAATAAAGACATTAAAGCAGATAATTTAATCACATTAGAAGATGTTCAATAAAAAAAAGTTAAAAAATATCAAGTTGTTTCTAGTTGATGTTGACGGTGTTTTAACCGACGGCGGTATTTATTATTTTGATAACGGCATACGCGGCAGGCGGTACCATATGCATGACGGACATTTTGGCGCGTTGCAGCGTGAAACAGGAATTGTTTCTGGTTTTTGTACGGGAGAAAGCGATAAAAATATTGCCAACCGGGCGGAAAAATTAGGATTACGAGATTATAATATTTTTGGCGCCGAGGATAAGCTAGCCGCGGCGGAGCTATTACTGAAAAAAAATAATTGGCAGTTTGAACAGTTGGCGTATGTTGGGGATGATTTGAGCGATCTGCCGTTGCTACGTAAAGCTGGTGTGGCTTTTTCCATTTCCAATGCGATAACAGCAGTCAAACAAGAGGTTGATTACGTTTCCAAAAAGAAAGGTGGGGAAGGGGCAGTGAGAGAAATTATTGATATATTTATAAAAGGATTGAAAAAATAATATGCATGTCAGTGAATTATTTTCCCTCAAAGGAAAATGCGCGGTCGTTGTGGGAGGCGCAGGCAAGATCGGCTTCCCCATCAGTGAAGCTTTGGCCGAAGCCGGCGCGCACGTATGTATTACGTCATGGCCGGAAAAACATTTTACTTCCGCGGTAGAGAAAATTACCCACAGAGGATTGAAAGCTGATGGTTTTCTCATGGATCAATCAGATGAAAAAAGCGTTGCATCGTTTTTGCATGAAGTCAAATTTAAGACAGGTATCCCCGATATTTTGGTAAATTGCGGCGTTGAGCGGCCCATGAAGCAATATTTTAACGACAGTCCGGAGAATTGGGACCGTTCCATGGCAGTAAACGCCCGAGGGTTGTTTGTTACCTGTCGGGCGTTTATTCGGGAAATGAAAGAGCACGGCGGCGGCTCCGTCATTAACATCAGCTCTATTTACGGTTCAATCGCTTCTGATCCTTTTTTATACGAAGGCACTGATATGCACCAGACCGAACCCGACTATCCTTACACCAAAGGCGGAATGAACATGTTTTCAAAATACTTGGCTTCGTATTTCGCCAAAGACAACATCAGAGTTAACTGCATCGCGCCGGGCGGCTTTTTCAATAATCAGCCCGAACCTTTCTTAAGCCGCTATATTGCAAAAGTCCCGCTGGGACGGATGCTGTATCATGATGATCTGAAAGGCATAGCGGTTTTTTTAGCCTCGGACGCATCGCGATATATTACCGGCGCAATTATTCCCGTGGATGGCGGGATAACCATACGATAAAACATATGAAAGCAGGCATCATAGGTTTTGGCTCAATCGGCCAACGGCACTATACCAATCTACAAAATTACACCAAAGACGTCATTGTTTTAACCCGACGAAAAGATCTTAATGTCAGGCAGACAGTCAATAACTGGGCTGATTTTAAGAAACAGGGACCGTTTGACGTGATTTTTATTACCAATGAAACATATAAGCATCTGGCTACCGCCGTACAGTGCGTTGGCTTGAGGCCGAAAGCGATATTCATGGAAAAACCTCTGTCTCATACGAGTGCCGGTTTGATTGGATTGGCTAATGTAATCAAAAAAGAAAAAATAAGCTTTTTCGTCGGTTACAATTTTCAGTTTTATAAGCCGTTATTAGAAGTCAGAAAAATCATAAAGAACGGACAGTTGGGGGACATTTATTTCATGCGGGTTTCAGCCGGGAGCGACGTAAAAAATTGGCGCAAACGCGATTATCGTCAAATTTATTCAGCGGACAAACGCAAAGGCGGAGGCGTCATGCTGGACTTTGTGCATGACATTAACTATCCGGCCTGGTTGCTCGGTCAAGAACTCATTCCGCAAACGGCGGTCATAAAAAAAGTATCCAGATTGCAAATAAACAGCGAGGATGTGGCCGAAAGTATTTTTACAACGAAGAATAACACGATCGTGTCCGTCCACCAGGATTACCTGCGTACTTCGGGAGAACGCTCCTTGGAAATTATCGGCGCAAAAGGAACGTTAGCGTGGAGTTATTCCGGCGGCGCTGTAACCGTATATGCAAAGACGCGCAAGCTGACAAAAAAAGTTGATTGCGATTACAACAAGATGTACGTTGCGGAATTGCGTTATTTTTTTAAACAGGTAAAAAAGGGCACACTTTTTACCAATGTTGATGAAGCGACGCGGGATGTGAGACATATTGAATATTTAAAGAAATGCGCCAAAAAATAAATTTTTAACATGCCGAAGACAATTTTTATCACCATTACAAGGTCGTTTATCACCCGCAACATCTTGCGGTGCGGCACGTTGGATTTGTTGAAAAAGGAGGGATATAACATCTTTGTATTTTTTCCCGCCCGAAGCATCCCGGATTATTTGCAAAAAGAACTTGCGGACAGCCAGGTAAAGTTAGTTGCTATTCAGACGACTGATTTACACAGGTTGCATCGTCTGTTGTCAAAAATCGGTTCCAGTTATTTGATTTTTACTCGGACTACGAAAAAACGCGTTTTTTATTTCAATGATAATGCAAAAACTCGCCTATTTTCAAAAAAATTTTTAATACAATCAAAAGTAGTACCCTGGTTGCGCTACATTTATTTAAGACTGGCGAGTAAAAGTAAAATTCTGAAGAGATTATACAGATTTATGGAATACGCATTTTTTCCTCAAATATATGCCGACGTTCAGTATTACTTTGAACAGTACAAGCCTGACTTAGTATTCTCAACGGCAGTCATTTCCAAGCTTGATGTTATTTTTATGAAAGAAGCCAAAAGGAGAGGCATTAAAACAGTTTCCATGTCAAAGAGCTGGGACACCATACCGGTCGCATACATTCAGTTTTTACCGGATTATTTCATTGTTCCCAATGAACCGTCTCGGAGGGTGGCAGTTGATTTGCAGGATATACCCGCCGAGAGAGTGAGCATTGTTGGTATTCCGCAGTTTGATTGGTACAAGAGAAAAGACATTATTAAAACCAGAGCTGAACATTTGAAAAGCAAGGGGTTGGATCCTGCATTGCCGCTGATTTTTTTCGGTTCCGGAGGTATTTGGACGCCATTTGACCACGAAGTGGCTGAAATGATATATGAATGGATAAGCAATAACGAACTAGTGCAACCATGCCAGCTTTTGGTTCGGTCTCATTTTACCGATGCCGATCAGGATGTTTTTAAAAAATTAAAAAACAAGGCAAGAGTTGCAGTAGATACTTACAGAATAACGAATTTTTTGGTTGATAAGTGGGACCCAAGCGTTGAAGAAATGGTTGATTTCATCAATACTTTGTATCATTGCGATATTATGGTAAATGCCGCTTCCACTCTGACTCTCGATGCCGTTTGCTTTGACAAACCCATCATTAATATCGGATTTGGCTGCAACTACGAAGAAGGAAACCGGCAAGGCCGTGATATCACGAACATATCATTATACACTTCAGAACATGTTGCGTGGGTGCTGGAAACTGGCGGGGCTAAAAAGGTTGACTCACCTCACGAATTAAAAGATCAGATCAATGAGTATTTGTTAAATCCTCAACTAAACTCTAAAGAAAGGGAAGTATTAAGAAAAAATTTGTGCTATAGGCTTGATGGCAAGTCATCGGAAAGAGTGGTACATATTCTCAACACTTTATGATGCCAAATGTCGCCAAAAAAACAAAAATAATCGTTACCTTGGGTCCGGCAACCAGAGCCGAAGTGGATTTGCGCCAAATCAAAGACCGGGGCGTTGATTTCGTGCGCATTAATATGTCGCATTCCAGTTTGGAAGACTTAAAATATTTTATCGCGCTGGCAAAAAAAGTTGGCATCCCCTTTATCATTGACACTGAAGGCTCACAGATTCGCACCGGAGTTTTAAAGTCCAATAAAGTTGTCATTGAAGAAAATGCGGCCGTTAAAATATATAACCACGCTATTTTGGGCAATGCCGGACAAATTAATCTGCGGCCGGAAGGAATTGTCAAACAGCTGGACAGCGGCGATATCCTGTACATTGATTTTGATTCCTTGATATTGCGCGTTTCGGATATCTCCACGGTACAACAAGGTTTTGTGACGGCTAAGGCCGTCAGCGGCGGCGTACTGGGAAACAACAAAGCGGTAGTAATTGATCCGGGAATGGCGACCAAATTTGTCTTGCCGGTTCTTTCCGTAAAAGACTATGAATCAATCAAGCTTGGTTTGGAAGCTGATATAGAATATATCGCCGCCTCTTTTATGAGGTCCGGCGATTTTGTTGACGAGGTGCGCCGGACAACGCGAGGTAGTATGAAAATAATTTCCAAAGTAGAGTGCCTTGACGCTTTGGAAAATTTAGATGATATTATCGCCAAGTCAGATTTTTTGCTGCTGGACCGGGGCGACTTAAGCAAGGAAATACCGATACAAAAAATTCCTCTAACGCAAAAAATAATTTTAGCCAAAGCCGGACGGGAAGGCAAGGGAGTTTTTGTGGCTACTAATTTGCTGGAAACCATGGTAACAAATAAAAAACCGACCCGGGCTGAGGTCAATGACGTGGTCAATACCATTTTAGACGGAGCTTGCGGTTTAACGTTGTCGGCCGAAACAGCCATCGGTAAATACCCGATCGCCTGCGTTAACATGCTTAACAAATTAATTCATGAAGCTGAAGCGGCCAAAGATTTCACGGCCGTTCATTATCATCCTAACGAGTTGGTTGATTACTCCAGTTTTAATGATTATTTGTTAAATACTCATTCACACTCCAGCTTGACCGAACCTCACGGCGGAAAATTAGTGGACCGGGTATCACGCGATACGCCGGATGACCCGTATCTGCACGCCTTGCCAAAAATAATGTTAGATCCGGAACGGCAGATGGACGTTGAGCAAATCGCCATTGGCACGTTCAGTCCGATTGAAGGATTCATGGGTGAAGCAGATTTTAAAAGCGTGCTGGATAATATGAGGTTGATGAGCGGCGCAGTTTGGACTATTCCAATAATCCTTGACGTTACTCAAAGCGTGGCTGATTCTTTTCACGAAGGAGATAACGTGGCTTTATGGGACTATGAGGGTCCGCTGGCAATTTTGCATCTGGAAGAAAAATATACTTTTGATAAAAATGAAATTAATCGGAAGTTATATGGTACTGCCGATACTCAACATCCGGGCGTACGCTGGGTAAATAGTTTGGCTCCGATTTTACTGAGCGGTAAAATCAGTTTGATTCGCCGCCGGTTGTCCGAGTACAAAGAATATGAACTTACTCCCCGGCAGGTTCGTACAATGTTTGAAGAGCGCGGCTGGAGCCGGATTGTTGGTTTTCATACTCGTAACGTCATTCATCGGGGACACGAATTTGTTCAGCTGAAGGCCTTGGAGCGGACAAGCGCAGACGGACTTTTCGTTCATCCGGTGGTCGGCAAGAAAAAGCCGGGAGATTTTAACGCCAAATATATTATTGGTTCATACGAAACGATGATGAAACATTTTTATCCGCGCGATAAGGTAATTTTTGCGACCTACGCCACCTGGTCGCGCTACGCCGGCCCGCGAGAAGCAATTTTTACGGCGCTGTGCCGAAAAAATTTCGGCTGTAGCCATTTTGTGGTCGGCCGGGATCACACCGGCGTGGGAAATTTTTATGACCCGCAAGCCTCACATGAAATTTTTAATAAATTTGACGATCTGGGCATTGAACCGGTACTGTTTGACAACGTATTTTACTCCAAACAATTACAAACTCATGTTCATGAAGGCGACGGCTTTAGCAACGATGGCGACCCGAAAGAAAAAATGAATATCAGCGGAACCCAGGCTCGTAAAATGTTTGAAGCCGGGCAGCAGCCGCCGGAATGGTTTATGCGCCCGGAAATATCGAATAGTATTGTCAAAGCGTCAACCAGCGGTGAAGAAGTTTTTGTACCGGCTGAAGCAGCCGTCAAATCAGGAGTGGTACTCTGGTTTACCGGTTTGAGCGGAGCGGGCAAGACAACTATTGCCAATGAACTGAAAAATGTATTGGAGTGCAAGGGGAAAAGCGTCGTTATTATTGACGGTGACGATGTCCGCCAGACTACACACCGCCACTTGGGATTTTCCCGCGAAGATATCAAGGAAAACAACGGATTAGTAGCTCTTTTGGCGCGTGAAAAAGCAGTATTGTTTGATTTTGTTTTGGTTCCCGTTATTTCTCCTTACGATGAAGATAGAGCTAAGGCGCGCGTAGCCGTGGGAGAAAATTTTATTGAGTTGTTTATTAATGCCTCTTTGAATAATTGTATGGCACGGGACACCAAGAGATTATACCAACGAGCTTTGTCGGGAGAAATAAATAATCTTGTTGGTTTTAGCACGTCGCATCCTTATGAAGTCCCTGTTAATTCTGATATAATGGTAAAAACAGATGAATTGACCATAGAAAGAAGTATAGAGAAAATAATGAGTGATTTAGAAAATAAAAATTTGATATGACCGTCAGAAAAACAAAGGTTGTTATTGGTGAGCGTACTTCGTTAGTGTCTAATCCCGTCATTATAGACGGTATAGCACGCGCGGGAAAATTTTTATTGGCAAATTTATTAAGCGGCATCCGGGGAGTTGAGCCGGTACAGATTCGTCCGGTGATGGAACACGTTTCTCGTTTGCATAGATTTGGTCTGATCAATACAAAGGCCGCGAAAGAAGTGTTGCAGGTGGAGGCGGACATGGCTTGTTATGAAATGCTCATCGGCAGAAATTTTAACTATCGCGCATCCGACAAGTCATCAATATTTAATAATGCCAATTATAAAACGTATCTCAAGAGATTGCGTCAGCCGGACGGAGAGGCGGCCTTAGCCCATTTTTATGACAATAAATTACTTAGCCTGTTTATCATTCACGAATCGCTCCCCAATATAAACATATTTTTTGACACGTTTCCCAGCATAAAAATTATCATTATGCAAAGAAGCCCTGTAGATTTAGTCTATTCTTGGTATCAACGCAAGCTGGGGCAAAGGTTGGGCAACGACCCTTTAATGGGAGAAATTCCTTTCCAAGGTACAAAAAGCCTCATACCATGGTATCTTTATAATCATCAAAAAGAATATGGTTCATTGCCGGGAATGGATAGAACTGTCCTGTCTATATGTACATTATTTAAGATGTACCAGCTGTCTTATAATGCTTTATCGCCAAAAAAAAAACGCATATTATTTATCCGTTATGAAGATATACTTTCAGATCCTCAAACAGCAATCAAGACTATAGCTCATTTTTTGAAAAAAGAAATTTTGCCGGAAATGAAGCAGGTAATTAAAAGAGAGAAACTGCCAAATAGGATATATTTAGATTTAAAAGGGCAAAAAATAGAAAAAATACGAAAAACGGCGTCAAAAAAATATTTTAACAAACTTTTATTTTTAGAAAAAGAATACTTTAATGTATGTCAGAGCTAATAATTTTGGATAAGCAATTATCCCAACAGCC
>MFGL01000020.1:23688-23782 GCA_001778285.1 Candidatus Falkowbacteria bacterium RIFOXYC2_FULL_47_12 | reverse complement strand
TGACTGGCATCAGCGTGAACAGGAGCTGGTGGATTTGCTTGACCGCCATCGTTCTAAAGACGGCAGTTATGACGTCGTAGTGCCGGGGAGCGGC
>MFGL01000020.1:0-23682 GCA_001778285.1 Candidatus Falkowbacteria bacterium RIFOXYC2_FULL_47_12 | reverse complement strand
GACAGCACGTACACGGCTCATATGCTAAAAACTAAGTACGGCATGCATCCAGTTGTAGTTACGTGGGCGCCTTTTATGTATACGGATATCGGTTGGAAGAATTTTCAAAATTTTGTAAGGTCTGGATTTGATGTGTTAAATTGTTTTCAAAATGGAGCACTTCATCGGAAGCTGGCTCGCGTCGCCTTTGAGTTGAAAGGCGACGCCTGGGAACCGTTCGGTTTCGGTCAGAAAGCATATGCCTTCCACATCGCTTTGAAATTCGGCATCCCGTTGATTTTTTACGGGGAGAACGGCGAAGTCGAATACGGCGGTTCAACTAAGAATGCGGATAAGCCCGACGAGTCACCGGTCGACTGGATCAATCTCCATTATAAAGGAAGCGGGGTGGATGAACTAGTAAAAGCAGGCTTAGAAATTGGCATTTTTTCTCCTCAAGAGATAACGCCAAAAAGTTTTGATTTGTATAAAGCGCCGCCGCTAGAAGAAATAGAAAAAGCAGGCGTGCAGATGCATTGGTGGTCATATTATAATAAATGGGTACCACAGGAAAATTTTTATTATTCAGTTAAGCATGCTGGTTTTAGCGCTAATCCAGACGGGCGTTCCGAGGGGACGTACTCCAAATACGCCAGTTTGGATGACAAAACTGACGGTTTTCATTTTTATCTGGCTTTCATTAAATTCGGAATCGGCCGTGCTACTTCTGATGCCGCGCATGAAATTCGCGATGGGCATATTACACGCGAGGAAGGAGTCGCTCTGGTGAGGCGTTTTGACGGCGAGTTCCCGGCAAAATATTTTAAAGAGTTTTTGGATTATTTGGATATTACCGAGGAGCATTTTTGGGAAATAGTTGATCGTTACCGTTCGCCTCATTTATGGGAACATGTAAACGGAGAATGGAAATTGAAACATAGAGTAAGCTAAATTGTGTTATGAAGCAAAAAAAGCTTTTAGCCATAATTCCGGCGCGATCCGGCTCCAAGAGAATTCCTGGGAAAAATATCAAGAAGTTTGCGGGCAAGCCTTTGATTGCCTACGCTATTGAGCAGGCAAAAAGCGTTTCAATGGTTGACCGTGTTATTGTTGATACTGATTCTCCCGAGATCGCCGCTATCGCAAGGGAGTACGGGGCTCAGACGCCTTTTTTGCGCCCCGAATATTTGGCGCAGGATACATCCCAAGGAGTGGACGCAATTTTGCATTTACTCAACAGGTTAAAGCAAGAGGAAAAGTATGTGCCGACACACGTTATGATTTTGCAAACCACCTCGCCCTTGCGGGAGATTGAGGATATTGAGCGCTCATGGAAACTGATTCAGGATTCAAACGCTACTACAGTTCTTACAGTTTGTCCTACACACCCGCGTTTATACTACCTGGATAAGCAGCAAAATATTATCCTTGTCAACGGTTCCGAGAGTCAGTCAACCAATACGCAGGCCTGGCGGCCGGCATATATATTAAACGGATGTTTTGTGTATATCGTCAAGACAGCAGCACTCTTGAAAGAAAAAAAAGTAATAACAAAGCGTACGAAAGCGGTAGTTTGCGATAAGTGGCGGTCTGTAGATTTGGATAATCCGGAAGACTGGGCATTGTCTGAGTTGCTTTACAAAAACAAAGAACGCATTAAAGAAAGGATTAAAAAAATATGAAGTTACGATTTTTGATAGTAGGATTAGGGTCAATGGGCAAGCGTCGGATCCGCAACTTACACGTTAACGAAGAGTACGATATAACGGGTTTTGATATACGCGCGGACAGGAATGAAGAGGCAAAAAATAAATATGGCGTTAAGGTGATTGAGCATTTTTCTAAGATAGATCCCAAAGATTTTGACGTTATAATTATTTCAACCTCGCCGGATGCGCACGGCGATTACATTCGTTTTGCCTTGCAGCATAAAAAACATTTTTTTATTGAACATCCGGTCACAGCCGATGGCTATGACGATATTTTTAAAAATGCAGATAAAGATATCATCAAGGCTCCTTCTTGTACGTTCTTGCATTACACGCCTATTAAAATGATTAAACAATTTTTGGACGCAGGCAGAATCGGAAAAATTTTGGCGTTTCAATACCACATGGGCCAGTATTTGCCGGACTGGCATCCGTGGGAAGATTACCGGCAGGTATATTTTTCCAAAAAAGAAACCAGCGCCTGCCGTGAAATGCTTCCGTTTGAACTTATTTGGCTGAATTGGCTCATGGCATCGCACGTAACGGAAGTTTCGGGACGAATTGCGAAAATTTCCGATTTGGACATGAGTGCAGATGACATTGTGCTGGCAAACGTAAAGTACAAAAACGGCATTCTTGGCAACATTATCATTGACGTAATTGCCAGAAAACCTTTTAGAACATTGCGTATTTTGGGGTCAGAGGGTGTTTTGGAGTGGGAGCGCGCTGATTCTTTTATTAAAGTATATAACGCTGTTTCCAAACTCACCGAATTTATAAAAGTACCGCAGGGGCATCCGCAAACAGGTTATATTAATGAAGAAGAAATGTATAATGATGAAATTAAAACATTTTTGCAAACCATTCAAAGCCAGACGTCTTATCCTCACACTTTTCATGATAATTACTCTTTACTGAAGATACTTGATGCCCTGGAAGAAAGCAGTAAAACCGGCAGAGTTATTTTACTTTAGTATATGCAAAAAATTAACATAGCCAATCACTTTATTTCTAAGCGATCCCCCGTGTTTATTATCGCCGAAGCCGGTGTCAATCATAACGGCAGTCTGGATATGGCCCTGCAATTAGTTAATGCCGCGGCGGACGCGGGCGCTGACGCGGTGAAATTCCAAACGTTCAAAGCTGAAGAGGTAGTAACTGCGGCGGGAAAGATAGCAGACTATCAGAAAAAAAATTTAGGCATTGCTCAAAGTCAGCTGGATATGCTGAAAAAGCTTGAATTGCCTGAAAAATATTATCAGGCTATTATTGCACGGTGCAAAAAAAGAAACATAATCTTTTTGTCCACGCCGCACGGCGGCTTTGCCAGCGTTGACTTTTTGCAACGATTGGATGTTGCGGCGTTTAAACTCGGTTCTGGAGATTTGACTAACCTGCCGCTTTTGGCATACGCTGCTCGTTTCAAGAAGCCGATGATTTTAGGCACAGGTATGGCAACGTTATCAGAAGTTAAGAAGGCTGTGCGATGCATTAAAAAAACTGGAAATAACCAGCTGGTTATTCTGCATGCAACTACCAGTTACCCGTGTTCGGAAAGAGACGTAAATCTGCGCGCTATGCAAAGCTTGATGAAAACAGCAGATGTATTGGTCGGCTATTCAGACCACACGCTTGGCGTGCACGTGCCGATAATGGCGGTTACGCTGGGAGCCTGTGTCATTGAAAAACATCTGACGCTGAATACTACATTGCCTGGGCCTGATCATAGCGCGTCTTTGCAAGCTGATGAGTTTAAAAATATGGTTCAAGCGATTCGACAAGTGCCGATTATTTTGGGATCAACGGTCAAAGAGCCAACGAAGAGTGAAAAAATTACGCTAAAGCAAGCCAGAAAAAGTTTAGTTTCCGTCACTGCCATTCAAGCAGGAGAAACTTTTACATCAGAAAATCTCGGCATTAAGCGTCCGGGAACCGGTTTAGCGCCCAACTACTATTTTAAGGTGCTGGGGAAAAAAGCCAAACGCACCGTTCAGCCGGGAGTTTTAATCAGTACCAAAGATTATGGCCGCTAAAACTCAAACACAGCTGTGGCAGCAGCATTTTTTAAAAGGAGATTACGATGAACACTACCCGTCAGAGCAGGTGGTGCGATTTTTGTCTCGTTTTCAAAAGCAACACGGTCCCGGTATATTACTGGATTTGGGATGCGGAGTAGGCAGACATCTAGGCTTGGCCGCAGAAAAGGGGTTTGACGCTTACGGTATGGATATTGCCGGTTCGGCTCTCGCCAAAACACGCAAAAATTTGGCAGCCAAGGGATATAAAGCACATTTAAAAAAAGGCTCTTTGGTGAAGTTGCCTTACTTTGATAATTTTTTTGATATCGTTATCAGCTACGGGGTTTTTGACCATGTAATATTTTCGCAAGCTATGGACGGTGTTAGGGAAGTTTTGCGGGTTTTAAAAAACAACGGTTTAATTTATTTTAAGCTGGAAACTACTGATTCGCCTGAAATGAAACGCGGACGTACCGCAGGAAAAAATACGCGTATTCTTAATTCCGCTTGCGAGAAAGGAATAACGCAACATTTTTTTTCACTTCCGGAAATTTACAGACTTTTCAAAGATTTTAAGATACTCACCTTAGAAAGGGAAGACATTACTAACATACGGCAATCGTGTCGTTTACTTTCCCGCTGGCATGTGATTGCGCAAAAATATGAAAAAAAATAACATCACTATTATCAGAACAGCTGTCGGTTCTCCGCCGGCGGTGGGTTTGATCCAAGCCTTAAAGAAAAGAGGCGTACGTATTATCGGCACGGATTGTAATGAGCTTTCGGCTGGTTTTCATTTTTGCGATAAAAGTTATGTCGTTCCTGCCGGAAATACCCGCCCCTTTCTTAAAAAGATGCTGGATATTTGCCGCATTGAGAAACCGGATGCCATTATTTCCGGTCCAGAAGAAGAAATGTTAACTCTGGCAAAACATAAAAAATATTTTGCAAAACTAGGAACGTTGGTGCTGGTTCCAGATTATTCGGCGGTTAAAATATGCGCGGATAAGCTTGCTACGGATGCATTTTTTAGAACTTATGCTGTTCCTGTACCTGCAATGTTTCGCAACAAAAAAGAAGTTATTTTTCCCGTTATCATTAAACCCCGTTTCGGCAGAGGAGGGCAGGGAGTTTATAAAGTCAGCAGTCTTCCAGAGTTAAATGCATACTATACAACGATTGAGCAGCCGATTTTGCAGGAATACATCCAGGGGACGGAATATACCGTTGATGTGCTGTGTGATTTGCAAGGAGAACCTTTGGCAGTGGTGCCACGCACGAGAATCCAGGTGGAATCCGGCGTATCCATGAAGGGTTGCACCGTATATGACGAAGAAATTATAGCTTGGTCAAAAAAAATCGCGCAACAATTGAAATTAATAGGGCCGGCCTGCATCCAATGTATTAAAAATAAAAAAGGTATCAAATTTATAGAAGTTAACACTCGTTTTGGCGGGGGTTCTGTATTATCTTTGCGGGCTGATCCGAGTATTTTATCAAATTTGATAAAAATCATTCAAGGCCAAAAACCAGTGCCCAGCAACGGCTTTCAATCTGGCTTGACAATGCTAAGATACTACGCGGAAGTTTATCATTCTGCCATATGATAAAAGCAATATTTTTTGATGTAGACAATACTTTGTATGATGTGAAACAGTATATGGCAGGCACTCTTGGTGAGGTAGCTCGTTATCTTTCAGACAGGTATCATATTTCTTCACGTCAGACGCAGAAAACGGCCATGGCGTTGTGGGAACAAAAAACCAGCGCTTATCCTTATTTGTTTAATGATTTGTTGGCTGAATTGAAAATAGCGCCTACACCGAAGCTGGTACATACCATGGTGAAAATTTTTAACGATTACCGATGTCCGTTAAAACCTTACCCAGGTCTTATCACTGTCTTGCGTCAATTAAAACGGCAAAAATACACCCTTGGTATTATTACTGACGGAAATATTCAAAGACAGGCACAGAAAATAAAGGCTTTGGGAATTCAACATTTTTTTGATTACATCATATATACCAAAAATTTTAATCCTAAGCCTTCACCCAAGCCTTTTCAAGCGGCTATTAAAAAATTAAATATATCATCTTATCAAACGATATATGTAGGCGATAATCCGTTACTGGATTTCTCAGGAGCAAAGCGAAGTGGCATGAAGACAGTTAGAATTTTAAAGGGTGAGTTCAAAACCTGCCCGCATAATCAATATATAGATAAAAAAATTTTTAACTTCAGGGATTTATGCAAAACGATAAAGAAAATGTAAAAAAAAGAAACGTGGCGATAATCACCGGCACGCGGGCTGAATACGGCATTCTGAAACCTCTCCTAGAAAAGATACGCCGGGAAGATGGGTTGCGTTTACAATTAATAGTTACTGGTATGCACTTGCTCAAAAAATATGGAATGACTGTTCAGGAAATACAAAAAGACGGCTGGGAAATCCAAGTCGCCGTAGAAATGTATAAGGGGAAAATGGATGCTTATTATTGGAGCCGTGGATTAGCTAGGGGAATTACTAATTTTGCCGCCGCATTTTTGAAACTAAAGTCAGACATAGTAATCGTATTCGGTGATCGGTTGGAGCCATTCGCGGCAGTGCTGGCGGCGTCAAGTTTAAAAATTCCGATTGTGCATATTCATGGCGGAGACAAGACTGACAGCGGTCATATTGATGAAAATATACGGCATGCCATTACTCGATTTAGCCATATTCATTTAGTTCCGACCAGGATTTGTAAACGCCGGCTTATAAAAATGGGGGAAGAACCATGGCGAGTGTACACGGTAGGAGCTCTTAATATAGATAGCATTTTGAAGAATTTGTCTGCCGACGCCGATCAGCTATGGAAAAAGTTAAATTTGAATCCTGGGAAAAAAATTATTGTATGCCTTTTTAATCCCGTGGATATAGAAGCTGATATTATGGGCTTGCAGATGCGCGAAATTGCCCACGCTTTGGAAGTTTTGCAAGAACAGACCGTAATTATCTATCCAAATAACGACAAGGGCAGCCAGGACATTATTGCTGAAATTCATAAAATCAAACATCTGCCTTTTATCCGTGTATGCGTTAATTTACCTCACGAGGAGTTTCTGCAATTGCTGAAGCACGCCCATGTCCTTATCGGCAACTCCAGCAGTGGAATTATAGAAGCTCCCAGTTTGAAGTTAGCTGTTATCAACATAGGTTCACGCAACGTCGGCCGGGAACATGCAAGTAATATTACGTTTGTTAAGGCACGTAAAAAGGCTATACAAGATGCTATTCAAAAAGCATTGGTAGCGAAGAAAAGAGCGTACAAAAATCCCTATGGGAGCGGTTTTGCAAGCGATAAAATTATGGAAGTAATCAGTGCCACCAGATTAGGAGAGAATGTATTACGCAAAAAGATTACCTACTAAATATTGTATATGAAAATTTTAGTTATTGCTCCCCACGGAGATGATGAAGTGTTGGGAGTGGGAGGCGCGTTAGCCAAACATCAGCGGAACGGCGATACGGTTTATCGTTGCATTGTCACTAAACCGTATGCTCCGGATTGGCCCCGCGTCTTTATTGCAAAACGGGAAAAGGAAGTTGTTGCTTCGGCAAAAGTTTTGAATGTTGCAAAAGATTTTTTATTGGGTTTGCCTACGGTAAAGTTAGATACAATGTCCCAAAAAGAATTAAACGATCGCTTATCAGCGGTAGTAAAAGAAGTACGGCCGGATATCGTGTATGTTCCCCATGCCGGAGATTTGAACGCTGATCATCGCATTGTTTTTACAGCGGCGCTGGTAGCGACTCGCCCCGTCCCGGGTTGTTCCGTCAAAAAAGTGTTAACGTATGAAACCATATCAGAAACCGAGTGGGGCAGAAATCTGCACGATTTTGTTCCTAATTATTACGTTACGTTACATCAGCATGATGTGGACATAAAATTGAAAGCGATGAAGGCATACCACTCGGAGATACGAAAGTACCCTCATCCCCGCTCTCTGGAAATTCTAAAGACGCTTCTCAAGTTGCGGGGTTCGGAGGTTGGCGTAAAGGCTGCCGAAGCTTTTATGGTTGTCAGAGAAATACATTTTGACTGACAACATTTATTTTTTTTATCATTACCATATGTCACGAACATTTAAGTCATGGAAAAAACCCTTAATTCAAGAAGGCAAGTTCACCCGCTGGCACTGGGTAGTCCGGCATACAAAAAATTTTAAGCTGGGCAAAAACACTGATATTGGCGCTTTTACCTACATTAATGCAAAAAACGTGGTAGAAATAGCAGATGAAGTCCAGATTGGTTCGCATTGCTCCATTTATTCCGTTTCCACTATTGACAACAAAGCAGGAAAAGTAACATTGAAAAAAAATTGTAAAATCGGTAGCCATTCGGTAATTATGCCGAGAATTACCGTCGGCGAAAACTCCGTTATCGGCGCTTTTTCCTTTGTGAATAAAAATATTCCCGCCAACGTGGTCGCTTTTGGTGTGCCGGTAAAAGTTATTAAAAAACTATGAAACGATACCCTTTAGCCAAACCTTATATTACCAAGACCGAAGAAAAAGAAGTGGTGGAAGTTTTGCGCTCCGGCAATTTAAGTTTGGGCCCCAAAGTACAGGAGTTTGAAAAGCAGTTTGCCAAAAAAATCGGTACCAAATATGCCTGCGCCGTTTCCAGCGGTACTGCCGGCCTGCATCTGGCTATGCTGGCCGCGGGTATTGGTACAGGCGACGAAATTATCACCACGCCGTTTTCATTCGTGGCTTCGGCTAACTGCATCCTGTATGTCGGCGCTACGCCCGTTTTTGTTGATATTGACCCGTTAACCTATAACATTGACCCCAAGAAAATTGAAGCAAAAATTACTAACAAGACCAAAGCTATTTTGGCAGTGCATATCTTTGGCCAGCCGGCTGACATGGATGGGATTATGCGTTTGGCTAAAAAATATAAATTAAAAGTTATTGAAGACGCCTGTGAGTCTATCTCCGCTACGTATAAAAAGAGAGCGGTCGGCACATTCGGCGAATCGGCCGTATTTGCTTTTTATCCGAATAAACAAATGACCACCGGCGAAGGCGGTATGATTGTTACTAACAGCAAAAAAATCCATGAGCTTTGTTGTAGCCTGCGCAACCAGGGCCGGACGAAAGATATGCAGCAGCTTGACCATGCGCGGCTGGGCTACAATTACCGTATGAATGAAATAAGCGCGACGCTTGGGTTGAGTCAGCTCCAGAAATTAGATTCTATGATTGCGCAGCGGCAAAAAATCGCCGGCTGGTACACCAAGTATTTGGCCGAGTTTCACGATGTCGTTCAAGCGCCTCGCGTCGCGGCGCATAACACACACACATGGTTTGTGTACGTGGTAAAGATTTTAGGAAAAAAAGTAAAACGTGATGGAGTGATTAAACGGCTGAATGCGGTTGGCATTTCCACCAAGCCGTATTTACCCGCTATTCATTTGTTTGATTTTTATAAAAAGAAGTTTGGGCATCGCGCCGGCGATTATCCGGTTGCGGAAAGCATGAGCCAGCGTTCACTGGCTTTGCCGTTTTATATTGGTTTGCAAGAAAAAGACGTTACGTATATAGTGAATAAATTACTGACGGTAATAAAAACATATGGAACATGAATTTAAAAATAAGCTTATTTTGGTAACAGGCGGCACCGGTTCTATCGGTTCGGAGATTGTCCGATTATTGTTGCCGTATCACCCCCGGCAAATCAGGGTATACAGCCGCGATGAAACCAAACAGTTTGAGCTGGAGCAGGACTTGCAGGCCGGCGCGCGAGTACGGTTTTTAGTTGGTGATGTCAGAGACAAAGAACGGCTGAATATGGCCATGGAAAACGTTGACATTGTGTTTCACGCCGCGGCCCTCAAGCATGTTTACGCCTGCGAAAATAATCCCTTTGAAGCCGTAAAAACAAACGTGCAAGGTACGCAAAACGTGATTGACTGCGCGTTTGCCAACAAAGTTGACAGGGTCATCGGCATTTCTACGGACAAAGCGACGGATCCTACCAATGTTATGGGCTGCACCAAGTTGCTGGCGGAAAAAATAATGCTGGCAACGTATTTTTATAAAGGTGAAAAGAAGACGAAATTTTGTTTTGTCCGCTTTGGAAACGTGCTGGGTTCGCGCGGTTCAGTCATTCCTTTGTTTTTGAAACAAATTAAAAACGGCGGGCCGGTGACGGTCACTCATCCGGAAATGACCCGATTTTTCATGACGGTGGGCGATGCGGTTAATTTGGTGTTCAAAGCTGCGACGTTAATGCAAGACAGAGAGATTTTTATTTTGAAAATGCCGGTGGTGAAAATTTTAGATTTGGCTAAAGTGCTCCTGTCGCTAAAAAAAGAAAACAAAGGCATACAGATAAAAATTATCGGCAAGAAAAACGGCGAGCGCTTGCATGAAAAGCTCCTGACCGCCGAAGAAGCAGAAAATGCCCTGGAAACCAAGGATATGTTTATCATTATTCCCCGCGAGAAATTGGCGTTGCAAAAGAGCGAACATTTGTATCAAGGAGCGGCTCTGACCAAAAGGAAAGAATTTTATTCAAAAAACGAAAGGAAACTGACGGTAAAAGAAATACAAAAGATGCTATGACTATTTTAATCACCATTTCGCGCGGCGCCATTGCGCGCAACCTTTTGCAAAATGAATTTTACGATTTGTTAAAACGCCATTTTGATAAAGTGGTGCTCATAACCACCGCCGCAAAGGACGAACGCTTTCAAAAAGAGTTCGGCGCTGACAATGTGGAGATTATCCCCATGCCGGATGAAGCGGAGAGTTTTTTTGATAGCATAATTTCGCGCCTTAATAAATTTCTTATTTTTAATGAGAGCACGGTGGGACGCGGTTTGTATTGGTATGTAGTCGCGCCTTCACGGGCCGTTTGGTTGGTGAAATATCTGAAATTCACATTCATTAAATTGCTATTTCAGCCGCTGTCAAAAGTAACGCTTGTGCGGCGGGCAAGCCGGCAGTTTGATTATTATTTTTTACAGCGTAACCCCGTTAGGCAATACGAAGCATTGATTGAAAAGTATCAGCCAAATCTCGTGTTTGTCGGCAGTATTTTGGAAGAATCCGCGCTTTTGAAAGCCGCCCGCCGTAAAAAGATTCGTTCGGTTGCCATGTGCAAAACGTGGGATAATCCGTCAAAATGTTATTTTCGGGCGCGGGCTGACCGCCTGGTGGTCTGGAGCTCGTTTATGAAAAAACAGGTGATGCAGTTACAAGATTATCAGGAGCATAAAATTACCGTAGTGGGCGTGCCCCAGTTTGATTACTATTATGACCGGTCGCGTTTGGAATCGCGTGAGAATTTCTGCCGGCGTCTAGGTCTTGATCCTGACAAAAAAATTCTGTGCCTTGGTTCCGAAGGCAAGGTAATGCCCTCTGACGCCGCTATTGCCGAGATATTATATGACCTGGTGCGCTCACGCGCGTTGCATGAAGAGTGTCAGATACTGATCCGGCCGCATTTCGGCTACAAAAACGATGAACAAAAATTTATTTCCCTGCACAACAAGCCGGGTGTAGTGATAGATTCCCATAATCAACCTTCGCAAGGATTTCGTGATCATTGGGATTACTCCAAAGAACACATGGATAATTTTTTGAATATTGTTTACCATTCAGATATAATGATGAGCACTGCTTCAACGCTCTCTCTTGACGCGGCAGCGCTTGCCCGACCCTCAATATTGGTAATGTTTGACGGATATGAAAAAAAGCCGTTTCATGCCAGCGGCGCGCGGTGGTATGTGTGCGATTATTTCAACGAATTTATGCGTTATCATGCGGCTTTAGTGGCTGATAACGCTGACGCTTTGAAAGAGTCCATTAACAAACTTCTCCGTGAGCCAAAACTTTTGGAGCACAATCAGCTCCGGCTTTGCGAGCGTTTTTGTTATCGCCTTGACGGTTGTTCCGGCAAGCGTTTATTTGAAACTTTAGAAGTAAAACAATAACTATGGCAACATTACCTTCCGGTGAAGCGATGGCGATTTATAATTATTTTAAAAGTCTGCCCGGTTCGGAGCATATCGGCAAGCCGGTTAGTATAGAGGCTCTGATAGGTATGTGCCGGGAGTATAATCCGAGCAGAATTCTTGAGATGGGCGGCGGCGTGGGAGCGATAAGCTACACGCTTCTTAAACATTCTCAAGCTTTTCTGGATATTTACGAAGATAATGATTTCTGTATCGGTGAGCTGAGGAAAAATTTAAAAGAATTTGAAGGCAGATTCCAAATTATTGAAACATACCGGATGCTGCCGCCGGCCAAAAGTTATGACATAGTGGTTATTGACGGGGGAACAGGTGCCCAAAAAGACGGCGGTTATCCGCTGGCGGCCCAGTTGTTTCTGATGTATCTTGATTCCGTCAGGTCGGTTTATATTGAGGGTTACCGAGGGTTACAGCGCAACCTGGTTTTCCACACTCTCCAGAAGAAATACGCGTGTTCTTTCGTGGTATACAAAGAAATTTTTTTTGAAGGTAAAAAATGGGCTGGGGGACTGAAAATAACTTGCCGAAAGACAAATTCGCAGGCAGGGCGATGGCTGATGTTTATTTTTTGGGAAGCGGTAGTGTGGCTGAGGAAGCAGTATTTTCGCCTGCGCGCACTCTATGGCAAAATGATGCGTTAGGACTGATAGTATGGATATTCCAAAGATCATTAGAATCATTCCGCGTCTGGATATCAAGGGCGCCAATGTCATTAAAGGCGTGCATCTGGAGTGTTTGCGCGTGGTTGGGGATCCCGGGGAAATGGCCGCCCGTTATTATAACCAAGGAGCTGATGAATTGATTTATATGGATGTGGTGGCCAGTTTATACGGCCGCAACAACCTTTTGAATATTGTGGAAAAAGCTTCACAGAACATATTTATTCCGTTGACTGTCGGCGGCGGTATTCGTTGTCTTGAGGATATACGAAACATTCTTCGTGCCGGTGCTGATAAAGTTGCTATTAATACGCATGCTATAAAAAATCCCGATTTTATTACGGAAGCGGCCAAAGCGTTCGGATCACAATGTATTGTCGGATCAATTGAAGCGAAACGAATCAGTAGCGGCAAATGGGAAGCATACACTGACAATGGCCGTGTGGTTACGGGACTTGATGTCGTGGAGTGGGGGAAAAGACTTGTTTCATTAGGCGCCGGGGAACTGCTTATTACCTCCATTGATCAAGAGGGAACATCTAAAGGATATGACGTGGACTTAATCAGAAGCATTGCGCCCCATGTTTGCGTGCCGGTTATCGCGTGTGGCGGCGCGGGGAATCCGCAGGATTTGACGGATGTTGTGAAAAACGGCCACGCCGATGCAGTTGCCGCCGCGCACATTTTTCATTATAATCAATACTCCATTCAGGCGGTAAAAGAACAGCTGAAAGATCGGTCAATACCGGTGAGGATGGCGGCTGGCAACCTATGAAAAAGATATTTATCATTGATTACGGCTACGGCAATTTGTTTGGCCTTAAAAAAGCGCTGGCATACGCTGGGGCTGATGTTGTTGTGTCAGCATATCCAGCGGATTTTTCCGGCGCCGCCGCGCTGGTTTTGCCGGGTGTCGGGGCATTTGGAGAGGGCATATCTGAATTTGAAAAAAGGGGTTTTAAAAAAGCAGTCTTGGATGCGTTTTTTTCAGGCAAGCCTCTGTTAGGCATTTGTTTGGGTATGCAGTTTTTATTTGACAAGAGTTATGAATTTGGGGAGCACGCGGGGCTTGGCATTATTTCTGGTGAAGTAAAGCAATTATCAGTACAGCCGGGAACTTTTTGCAAGATTCCCCACATCGGCTGGAATGCGCTTTGGCCGCCGGACGGCAAAAATAGTTTTAGCGGACATCTGCTTGACAATGTTACGCCCGGCAGTCAAGTTTATTTTGTACACTCTTTTGTCGGTTACGCGGCGAGTGCGGCTGACGTTTTGGCTAACACACGTTATTGCGATAGTGTTTTTCCGTCAGTTGTTTGCAAAGCTAATACCTTTGGCGTACAGTTTCATCCGGAAAAGAGCGGGGCGGTCGGCATACAAATACTAAAAAATTTTATTTCCCTATTGTAATATATGTTATCAAATCAGCTTTCATCCCCACCGCATTACGGCCTGCCGCGCCAAGTGACTTTTTGTAAAAAGTGCGTCATTCCCAATACACGGCCAACAGCCTCCAATGAATACACTCATCATCATGCCCGAGGTCATGACTATATCAGTTTTGATGCTGATGGAGTATGTTCGGCCTGCCGTTTTTGCGAGGCAAAATTTGACGGCACCATTGACTGGCTCAAGCGCGAAAACGAATTGATATCATTGCTTGATCGGCATCGGAGCAGGGATGGCTTGTATGACTGCCTGGTTCCGGGATCAGGCGGCAAAGACAGTATTTACGCCTCGCATATTCTCAAAGAAAAGTACGGCATGCACCCCCTAACGGTCACGTGGGCACCGCACCTGTATACGGACATCGGCTGGAAAAATTTTCAAAACTGGATTCATATCGGCGGTTTTGATAATTATTTATTTACTCCCAACGGCGAAGTACACCGTTTGTTGACGCGCAACGCATTTTTAAATCTACTGCACCCGTTTCAGCCGTTTATTTTGGGACAAAAAACTTTTGCCATTAAAATGGCCGCTCGTTTTGGCATTCCTTTGGTATTTTACGGACCAAGTCCCGGGGAAAACGGGGGCAATACTCCTATTACACAGAATAAATATATTTTTACAGACGCCCAGCAGGCCAGCTATAAAAGCGCCGGATTCAGGCTTGACTACATAGATGATACTGCGAATTACGACCAAATATATCTTGGCGGCAAAAAGGTGGCAGATTACTTGAAGGAAGGTGTTTTAGAGGGGAGCCTTTCCCCGTACCTACCTCTAGATCCGAGAATCACCAGGGAAAAAAACATTGAGTTTCATTTTTTGGGATATTACCTGAAGTGGGTGCCTCAAGAGTGTTACTACTACTCGGCTGAACATGCCGGTTTTGAGGCGAACCCCATGCGTTCGGAAGGAACATATTCCAAGTATTCAAGTCTTGATGATAAAATCGACGGTTTTTTTTACTACACCACCTATATCAAATTCGGTTACGGACGCGCTACCCAGGACGCGGCGCAGGAGATCCGCCATCGGCATATTACGCGCGAGGAAGGAGTAGCGTTAGTGAACCGTTTTGACGGTGAATTTCCTCAGAAATATTTTAAAGAATTTTTGGAGTATATTGACGTATCCGAAGAGAAATTTTGGCAAACCGTTGATGAGTTCAGGGATGATTCGCTTTGGAAAAAAGAGAGGGACAGCTGGGTATTGCGGCATAAAGTGGCATTATAGCAACAAATATGACAAACAAAATCCAAAACATGTTGCCATCAAAGCAGAAGGTGTTTATTGTTGCGGAAATAGGCAAGTCGTTTATTCAGACCGAGGCCGAACAAAGTGTTGATGAATACCTGGATAATGCCAGAGCCCTGGTCAGGGCGGCTTACGAAGCCGGTGCTGACGCAGTAAAGTTTCAGACTCACAGAGTTGATGATGAACAGCTGAATGTCTCCGCGATTTCGCCGCATTTCTCTCATGTTCAGCGTTATGCCTGGGTTAAGCGCAACAGCGAGGCAACGCCTTTGCGTTTCTGGCAAGAAATTAAAAATTATGCGGATGAGCTTGGTATTTTATTTTTTTCCACGCCCATGAGCCGTGGTGCGGCCCAGTTGCTAGAAAAAGTCGGTATGCCGGTTTGGAAAGTAGCCTCCAGTGATATTTTAGACTTTGTTCTGCTCGATTATATCGCCGCTACCGGCAAGCCGATAATTATTTCTACCGGCATGAGCACGCCGGAAGAGCTGGATATGGCTATGGACTTTTTAAAGCAACGAACAAATGATATTATTCTTTTACATTGCGTATCCAAATATCCTTGTCCGCCTAACGAACTTTATTTGGACACCATTCCATATTTGGCGAAAAAATACGCCGTGCCGGTCGGTTTCTCTGATCATTCCATTGGCATCGAGTCGTCTATCGCCGCGGTGGGCAAGGGGGCCTGTATCATAGAAAGGCATTTTTCGTTCAGCCGCGATTTATGGGGATCTGACCATAAAGTATCAATGACGCCGCCTGAATTAAAACAGATGGGTGTAGCTATCCGCCGGCGCGACTATATTGACCCCAGTCAATTTGGCGCCGGCGTTAAAGTGCTTGATGAAAATGAAAGTGCGCTTCGTCCGGTATTTAGAAAATCATTGGTGGCTGGCCAAGATATAAAAGCCGGGGATAAATTAACAAAAGAAATGCTTTATGCCATGCGGCCGCAGTTAAATTATCTCGCATTGCCGTCCCAGTCTTATATTGATATTTTGGGCAAAATCGCGCTAAAGGATCTTAAAAAATTTGAACCCATAACTAACGAAATTTTACAATAATTTGAAATATATGAAGCGGAAACGAAAAATTTGTTTTGTTATAACTTCCCAAATCCACTATGGGCGGAGTAAGCTGATTTTATTGGAGTTAAAAAAGCGGCCAGATGTTGATTTGCAAATCGTGGTGGCGGCATCAGCATTATTGGACACCTATGGCAGCGTGCTGGAAGATCTTGAGCGTGACGGGTTTACCATCAACAACAGAATTATAATGACGCTGGAAGGCGGCAACACGGTGGCAATGGCAAAAACGACAGGTGTCGGTATTATGGAGTTTACCACCGCTTTTGATAATTTACAGCCGGATGTTGTGGTGTTACGGGCAGACCGATATGAAGTCATTGCAGCCGCCATAGCGGCAGCGTATCTTAACATTTCTGTAGCTCACATTGAAGGTGGTGATGTAACGGGTACCATTGATGAAAGCGTTCGTCATGCCATCACCAAACTTTCCCACATTCATTTTCCGACGAATGTAGCTGCACGCCAGCGCATTATACGCATGGGCGAACACCCCAAATACGTCTTTAACGTAGGTTCAGCGGACGTTGAGTTCGTAGCTCGCAATCGGTTTCGGGTGTCGGAAAAGTTGATTAATTATCTCGGCGTTGGAGATGTAATTGACATTCATAAGCCGTTTTTGGTTGTCATGCAGCATCCCGTGACGAGTGAAGTCGGCCAGAATCGAAAACACATTAATGAAACACTACATGCCATTCATGAACTTGGAATTCCTACGATTTGGTTTTGGCCAAACGTAGATGCGGGAACGGATGAAATTTCCAAAGGGATTCGCTCTTTCCGAGAAGAAGAAAATCCTCACCATATGCGTTTTTTGAAGTACTTACCTCCCGAGCAGTTTATTGGCTTGTTGAAACGTTCAACATGTCTAGTTGGTAATTCATCTTCGGGTATCAAGGAATGTTCTTACCTAGGCGTGCCGGCGGTTAATATTGGCACGCGTCAGCACGGCCGCCTCAAAGCTCGTAATGTCGTTGATGTGGGTTATGTCAAGGCCGCTATTAAGCGTGCTATCAAAAAACAGGTTGCTCATGGGCCATACCGGCGGTCAACACTGTACTATCGTAAAAATACGAGTGAAACAATTGCCCGGATCCTGACGAGGGTGGCGCTCTACTCACAAAAAAAGTTTATTGATTAAATTTTTGACGCCGAACTCGTAACCCAGGCGGCACTGTACTTTACAATCTCAAACAAGATGGCACTCATCATACAAAAAATAACCCCAAGTCTCTTTGCGGAGTCTCGGGGGGAATAAATGGTGAGTTACCGTTGTTTTATCAATAACGGGAAACTCACCAAGAATAAAAGAATTCCTATTAATTTTTCCGCCGTCAACGGTTGCCCGAAGACGGCAAAACCAACAATTGTTACCCCTCCGAGGTAGCAACCATTCATAATCGTTTTTTTGGCTCCCAAGATGGCCTTGTTGTCACTATAACTGTGGGCGTTGGCAACCCACATTATAATGACAATACCGCCCGTCAATAATCCGCTCACAATAACTGTGAGCGACGGGAGGGGAGCGTAGAGGCATAGGTGACAGACGAGCCATATGCTTCCAGCTATTACGCTGGTTGTGAGACCGCCGTAATAGTTTCTCCCCATAGGAGAGGTGAAATACGGGTTTGGTTTCCCATTGTTTATTTTCTCCCGGCTGATGAATTGGCTGATCCCTTGAGCGATGGCCAGCACAATCATCATACTGAATGAGAGGAATAGCCATGGCGGCAATCCTCTCATTCCCTCCGCCGTCGGAGCGAGCATGACGTAGGCGGCCATAACGCCGACTACGATCCCCGCCCATTGGTGTGGCGAGGGACTCTTGTGGAATACCACCCGATCTATCAATAGACCGGGCAGAACGAACATAGACAACACGAACACGTGCGCTGTCATGTCCGCCCCCAAGGCGTACGCCATGGGACCCAAGAGCGTGCTAGCGGTCGTTATGCCCCCATAGAGACAAGTGCCCGCCAGTGCCTTTCTTCCTGTTGATTTCGGGCGGTTTCTGTGCCACCCAATACTCCCAATGGTCTGCACAAGACCGATGAGGAGTGTGAAAAAAGCAACGTCAGCAAATCTAAGATTGACATTGCCGATGACCTTCTGTAAGGTCGTGGAGAGGATTTTCATCACCCCCTCCAAAAGCGTCCAGACAACCCATCCGCCACCCAACACGGCGGCAATAGTGGCAACAGCGTTAATTTTCACTTTTTTCTCCTTTTCATTTTCAAAAAGAACGTTTTTTACAAAAAAATAAAATATGGTATAGTGTATATACGTGTAAAATGATTAACATTTATTTGTTAATTTGTCAAGATGTATAAAAACAAAAAAATACTAGGGCTCATTACGGCGCGCGGCGGCTCCAAGAGCATTCCCAAAAAAAATATTGCCCTCGTCGCCGGCAAGCCCCTGATTAGCTACACCGTTGTCGCCGCCAACGATAGCACTCTGCTAACGCGAACCATCGTCTCAACCGATGACGCGGAAATTGCGTCAGTGTGTCGCGAGTACGGCGCTGACGTGCCGTTCATGCGTCCGGCTGAACTCGCCCAGGACAAGACTCCGCACATACCGGTAATACAGCACGCCTTGCGCTGGCTTCAAGATAATGCCGGCGAAACGTATGACTACGTCATGATACTGCAGCCAACCTCTCCATTACGGAGCGCAGATGACATTGACGGCGCCATCAAAAAGGCGGTTGATACAGATGCGGATTCAGTTATGAGCATGGTTGAGTTGAGTGATTTTGACCCGCGCAAGATTAAAAAAATTGTTGCTGACGAGATTGTGCCTATGTTTAGCGAGGAGGGCGCGCAATCCGGCCGTCGCCAGGACGGTGCTCGCGCCTACAAGCGAAACTGCGCCATTTATCTCACCAAAACAGAATATATTATGCGTAATGACTTGTTTGGCGCTGTGTCGCGCCCGTATCTGATGCCGGCCGATAGATCATTGGATATCAATACGCCGGATGACCTGGCATACGCTGATTTTTTAATGGCCCGTCACACATGAAAATTTTAACCACTATCCATCCATTTACTCCCGAGGCACAAGCCTGTCTGGAACAAGCGGGGGAGGTAACCGGCGCGGCCAAACTTAGCCAGGCAGAGTTTGTGGAGATACTGCCTGATTATGAGGCGGTACTGGTTGGCTTGGGTTTGGTACTTGACAAAGCCGCCATAGACGCGGGGAAGAATTTGAAATATATTGCTACAGCCACAACCGGTTTGGATCATATTGATGTCGCCTATGCCAAAGCAAAGGGGATTGAGGTGCTAAGCCTGCGCGGAGAAGAAGATTTTTTGCGCACTATTACCGGCACTGCCGAACTTGCCTTTGGGTTGCTGCTGGCATTGTCACGTAACATCCCCAGCGCTTATGATGACGTAAAGGTGGGGAAATGGGATCGCGAGAAGTTTCGCGGGCACTCTTTAAGCGGCAAAACACTTGGCTTGTTTGGATTGGGACGATTAGGCAGTATGATGGCGCGTTATGGCGTGGCCTTTGGAATGCGTGTCATAGCCCATGACCCGCAGGTGGCGGCGCAAGCCTTTGCAGAGGCGGGATGCGGGTCTGTTTCGTTTGAGACAGTGATAGCAGAAAGCGATGTTATTTCTATACACGTGCACCTTAGCGAAGAAACGAAGAGTCTTTTTAATGAGGCTGTATTGCAGGGCATGAGGTCGGAAGCATATCTCATTAATACCTCTCGCGGCGAAATTGTAGATGAGGCGGCGGTGCTCAAGGCTTTGCGAGAAAAAAAAATCGCGGGTTACGCGGCTGATGTGCTCGCCAATGAGCTCAACTTTCCAGCCGGTGTCATCCGCGACAATGATTTAGTGACATACAGCAAACAACATGCTAATTGTATCATTGTGCCGCATATTGGTGGCATGACATACGAGTCACGTAAAGCAACGGATATTTTTATCGCAAAAAAGCTGATTTCACACATTTTGCGCACCGCTAAACCCCGCCGTGCAAAATAATCGTTCGAACCGTCTTCAACAGAATCACCGCATCCAGAAAAATGGAGCGGTTTTTGATATAGTACAAATCGTACTGCAGTTTTTTTACCGTATCTTCCACCGACGGGCTGTGGTACTCGCCGCAGATTTGGTCCCAGCCGGTCGCGCCCGGCAAAATCAGGGTGCGCTCGTTGTAGAAGGGGATTTCAGTTTGCAGGGCGCGCGCGATTTCGGGCCGCTCGGGCCGCGGGCCGATAAAACTCATGTCGCCTTTCATGATGTTGATAACCTGCGGCAGTTCGTCAAGGCGGGTTTTGCGCAAAAACCGGCCGAAACGCGTAATGCGCGAATCATTGGAGACAGTCGGATGGCGCGTGTTGCCCTCCTCAACCATGGTGCGGAATTTATGCAGCCGGATGACGCGATTATTTTTTCCCAAGCGATTCTGCCGATAGAAGGCCGGGCCGCGGCTCTCAAAAATAATCATTAAACCGACAATGGGCCACAACGGCAGGGTAACAAAAAAAAGCAGCAGGGCAAAAATAATGTCGCAGATGCGTTTGAATTTATCGTACCACAGCTTGCCGCCCTCGTTTAAATTTTCCAAAAACCACATGTGGTTGAGCGAAGTTACCGGCACCTTGCCCATGATTTTTTCATAAAAATGGGAAATGCTCATGAAGTTGATGCCCAAGTGCAAGGTGGCAAAAAGCTGGACGCGGACATCGCTGGATTTTTGCACGTCAGCGGCGAGCACCACCAAAGAAATATTTTTTTCAATAAAGATTTTTTTTAAATCGGCAGTATCTTTGTAAACGGCGGCGGTGTAGAGCCCGCGTTCCGGCAGGTCCTGGTCAGTCATAACGCAGGCAACGTGAAAACCCAGATGCGGATAGTTATGGAAGCGCTGGATGAGTTCCAGCGCCTGCTCGTTGCAGCCGACAAAGGCAAGGTTGTTTTTGGGCAGAATTGATTTCAGTAAAATATTGTAAGCTTGCCGCCAGAGAATAAAAAGCAGGGCGGTTATGGCGATGTCCAAGAGCAGATTGGTTTTGGGCGCGATGTTGATTTGCGGGTTGAGGTAAAAAAAGGCGGCGCCCAGCAAAAAGTTAATGACGAGCGCCTGCGCGGTGGCGGCAAAAAAGTGCGCGTTGTTTGCGGCGAGCGTCAGGTCGTAGAGGTTGGTGATATAGAAAATCACCAGCCAGACGACAAAAATCGCCGTGAACGGCCAGAGGTGCTGGTGCCAGAGCAGTTCGCTGGGCCACTGCCCGTAGCGCAGAGCCAGCGTCGCATATAGCGACAGGTACAAGATAACAATGTCGCCGGCGAAGAGCACGTATTTTTTGAGACGAAAAGTTGCGTTGTTCATGACTTTGATTATAGGAGGTTTTGGGCAAAATTGCAAGTAAAAAGCCGCCCGCAGAAAAATAACCCACGGGCGGCGCATGACTTTTCGTTATTTTTACATCAATGATCTTATATATTTTTGCTCCTCCTTTTCTTGCCTTCGTACAAGAATGTTTGCTCCAATTTTTACCACATCATCAAACCACTTTCGATGCCATTTTGGCCAACCGCTTATCAGACATGATAGGGGCATAGTCAAAGTTCTGATCGGAACTCTATACCATGCGTGCCAGCTATAGAACCATTTCATTATTTGAGTCGGCCCTTTTTGCAGCTGTTCTAATGTCATATCGTTCGGCCGGTAGCAGGCAAATTCTCCGCTATAACGGTCCCAGCCTACTTGACCGAGAGGAAACAGTTGATTTGCTTTCTCCAAGCGGTCTCGTAGTTTTGAACCTATCAGTGGTATCGGATGCATGATCTGGATAGTGTCAATTCGGCTGTTTTTGATAAATTTTTTAAAGAGCCGAATTCTCGTTCTAAAATCAATAAGTTCTACACCAGGCGGCAGCGGGTAACCAAAAATAAACATCCCGTGCACTGAGAAATTTTTAACCCACATTTTAGTGTGCGCCAACATTTTGGCGACCGTAGTGCCCTTATGCATTGCTTTGAGTTCAGTGTCAATCGGGGACTCAAAGCCGATGCAGACGACCGCAACTCCAGCTTCTTTCATAGCTATCAGGAGTTCAGTGTCTTCGGCAGCAGCCAGGCGAACTTGCACTGTAAATTTTAATTTTTTTCCAAATCGATTTTTAATCAGTTGGAAAAATTCCAGATAGCCATTCCGGTCTTCTTCAAGCCGGTCGTCGGCTATGAAGAAACTTTTTGCTTTTCTCGTTTCCACAAGCCAACAAACTTGCGCAAAAAGATGAGCGGCTGATGACCAGCGGGGAGCTTCATTTACAGTGCAGAATTCGCATTTCATTTTGCAGCCACGAATTCTGCTGATAGGGTATATTTTGATTTTTTTGGCGAATCGTAACAAGCCAAAGTCGGGGACAGGAATCGTTTCTAAATTCGGCGCAGTTCTTTTGATAATCCCCGCTAGCTTTCCATTGTTTTCAATGTCTTGTAGTATTTCCAAAATAACATTCTCTCCCTCATCCACAACGACAACATCAAAACCATGGTCAAGTGATTCTTGCGGAGCAAAGCTGACGTGTCGGCCTCCGGCGATAGTGAGAACGCCAAGATTTTTATATATTTGGGCAATTTTCCACGCGCGTGGCATTGTGCTTGACAGTCCACAGTAGACCCCGATAGCATCAGCCGGAGTTTGCTGTTGTAAGGCTGTGTGGTCAACTTTTCCTTCTGGCGTTCTTGGGCCGATGTAGTTATTTTCATCAATAACTTCCGCCCGCCACCCAGGTAGAAACTGGTTGACTACAGTTGCGATAACAACTGCGCCGAGGGCAGTTATTTTTTTGTGAAACCGATTGAATATTCCAGCATACGGAAAGGCCGGAATAATCATGCGAAATAGCCTCGTTTTTTGGATGGTAATCACAGCGGCTCTCCTTTTCTTATTTTTTAATGAACAAAATAAAGAACAATGAATAGTAATCAAAATTATACCTGTTTTTGTTTATTTGTCTAATGATAATACTGTGGATTGCTTGAAACTATTATCTCACTCTGCTACACTATACTCATATGTCAGGAACAGAAAAGTTCACCTTCAACTGGCCGTTTTTCGGCAATACGCACATCATTGATTTTTTGCAGCGCAGCATTGAAAACAACCGGCTGGCGCACTTTTACATTTTCGCCGGCGCGCGGAACGTGGGCAAGTTAAGCGCGGCGCGGCAGTTTGCCGGCTCACTGCTCTGTGAAAATTTTGCCAACGGCAGAGGAGCACTGCCCTGCGGCGAGTGCGCCGCCTGCCGGCAGTTTGGCCAAAACCGGCACAGCGACGTTGTCTGGCTTGAGCGCATTGCGGACAAAAAAAACATTTCAATTGAACAGGTGCGCGAATTCATTCGCGCCATGCACATGGGTACTTTTATGGGGCAGCGGAAGGCGGGGATTATCAAAGATGCCGATACCTTGAGCGTTGAGGCCGCGAATGCGCTTTTAAAAACACTGGAGGAGCCGAGCGGCAAGGT
>MFGL01000019.1 GCA_001778285.1 Candidatus Falkowbacteria bacterium RIFOXYC2_FULL_47_12 | reverse complement strand
CATTTTCATTTTGGGATTCATAGAGGACAATATCCAGCCAATCCAAACGAGTACAAATACGGCGACTGGATTTTTTCCGGTTACACCGCCAATACCTCGATTTTAAAAGATTGGTACGACCCTACAGATTTCGTCACTAACTACCAAGCCACATCCAGCATCGCTAAGTATTCTAACAACACCATTAACCAAGCTATCCTCACCAGCTATTACGAATCAACCGCCGCCGGCCACCCCCTCGGCAGTCCCGTCAGTAATCGCAACGGCGGCGTGTACGTTCACGATTGGAACGGCGTCACGTTGCAGGATTTCCGCGGGGACAGCACCGGCTACTACCATGGCTATACCGCAATTATGCTGAATCCCAACGGAACACAGGCGCATGTGCTCAAAGAAGGCTTCTGGAGCCAGTACATGAGTAACAACGGCGCCATTACTTACGGCGCCGCTCGCAGTGATGAGGTAGCAAATTGGAAAGACGCAATCGGCGCGTACGGCCCAAAGGACAAGATCTACGTATCCGCGCAGGAGTTTGAGCAGGTTGTAATGTTTTGGGACGGACAGCAGGTGCTAGTTAAACCACGAAAACCAGATTTTACCATCGCTGGCGGCGTGGACATCACGCCAACACCACAGGCAACCCCCACGCCCCCCGGCGTCATCGGCGGCAACCACCCGGACACGCAACAGCTAGGTTTCCCCATGAACTACGCTTACACAGGTAGCGGGTATCCGGTTGAGTTGCAGTTTCGTGACGGTGTTCCATCAGCCATTGTTTTGCAAGGTCTGATTGAACATCCCGGCACCGGCAATCCGCTCGTGCAGATTGCACTGTCGTCTGTGGCTCAGAAGTGGTTTGGCATTTACGAAATAACCCAAGAGCAGTACGCGGCGTTTGACCCCAGCTTCGCGTGGTTCTACAACATCGGCGAGAACACGCCGGTGCGCCACGTTACGCTGGCAGAATGCCGCGCGTTCTGCGACTGGTTGAATCAGTATTTTATACGTTGCTTTTTCCCCGGTTTCAGCGTAGGCTGAAAGCAGAGGAAAATTAACGTGAATTATATGAATAAAAAGCAATTAACAATCTCAGTTATTATAGTTGTTGTCATCCTCGCTGCGGTTGGCGGGGGAGTGTTTTGGTATTTAAAATCGGAGCAAGGAGTAAGTATTAAAGTACCAGGCAGTGAACAGCAGAGCGAACAGCCGCAGGTTGGTGATAATCAACTACAAGGAGAAGTTGTCGGCAGTCCGGCGGCTGATGTGGACACGAGTGACTGGCAGACGTACCGGAATGAGGAGTATGGGTTTGAGGTGCGGTATCCGGGGGGGTGGGTATTTGAAGATTCAAATAATGGAATTAGTTTTGGCACAATAGAATCTAAGCCAGGTGGATATTTTTGGGGTATTAATATATATAATAGTACAAAAAATATAGAAGGGTTAATAAAAGGATTAGGCTCTCAATTTAATGATAGATTAGAAAAAAGAGAAAAAATAACAATAGGCAATAAAGCAGGATTGTTAGTAACAGTTACTACAGATAGTCATACGGATTGGATTTTAAAATCAATTTTTATTGAAAATAATGATTTTATATTTGCAATAAGTAATGGTGCTCAAGATAGAAGCATATTTGAAATTTTTTTATCTTCTTTCAAATTCCTCGATTAACCTCTCTTAGAAAGCGCGATACATAAAATCGCACTTTTCATAGAGCGTATTAATTGCTCTAACAAATCGATCTTTCCCAATTACAACGAAAGAAAAGAAAGAACCGAAAGGAAAGGATAAAAACGATCATGAATAGAAAGTCGGTTTTAGGCATGGCATTACTTATCGGATTGGTCGCGTCAAATGTTTTTGCCGCGGAAATCGCAAGCGTCTTTCGCTATCCAGTGGGAGATGAGAACGGAGATGGGTGGTTAGAGAACCGTAAAGGAGTACAATGGTTAAGAGAATATGATTACGAAGGTAGTTGCGGGGTTACAAAACATCCAGGCGTTGATTTTAATAAAGATGGAACGTCAGGAGATGATGATCTCGGCCAACCCGTCTACGCCGTCGCTAATGGTCAAGTGGTAAAATCGTATTACGAAAGCGGCTCTACTTGGGGAAACTTAATTCTCATCAGACACGTCCTACCAAATGGAGAATTAATTTTTTCATTGTATGGGCATCTGGATACCAGAATGGTATCTGACGAAAATTTAGTCACTATCGGCCAGCAAATCGGTACGGTAGGAAAAGGTATCGGTCTTGCCGCTCATCTGCATTTCGAAATACGCAAAAGTAGTATGAATAGTAAGGTAGCCAGTTTTTTCCCCTGCGGAGATTCTGGTTATGACGAAGCGTTTGTAATCAGAAATTATTTCAACCCCGAAACGTTCATTAAAATCGGCCGTTTCCTCAACCAAAGTAGTCATATCACTACTAAATTCGTAGAACGCTACGAACTCAAACTCGGCGTTCCATTCCAAGATGTGGACGGCAATATCTATGTCCATGATTGGAATGGAGTGATGATCCAGAATTTCCAAAATAACGACGAAACAAATCGTTACGGAACCGATGGACAAACCGCTCTCATTTACAATTCCAGTCAAAATAAATGCTGGTTAGTTAAAGAAGGTTGCTGGGGCCAGTATAAAACGAACAACGGCGCCATTACTTACGGCGCCGCTCGCAGTGACGAGGTTCCGAATTGGCTGGATAAGACCGGCGCGTACGGACAGGCAGGAAAGACCTACCAGTCCGCTCAGGAGTTTGACCTCGTGGTTATGCTCTGGGATGGACAGCAGGTTTTAGTCAAACCCCGTCAGGCAGATTTTTCCATTGCCGGTTTCCAAGATGTAACACCGACACCCACATTTACTCCCACCCCCGTCCCGCCCACCGGCGATACTGGCGGCGGCAACCACTCCGACCCGGCCAAACCCGACAAAGCGCCGGGCACGTACGTCTACACCGGCAATGAAAAGCCGGTATACGTCACGTTCGTGAACGGCGTACCGCGGATTAATTTCCGCGGATTGGAGCCGTTCCCCGAACTGCTCCAGATTGCAGTGGTTCCCACCGGCAACGGTCGGAACCCGCAGCCGTTTTCTGATCGGTGGTTTGGCAAGTACGAAATCACGCAGGAGCAGTTCATAGCGCTCCTGCCGGAGTTTCAGTTCTACTACGCCAACGGCCAGAATCTGCCGGTGCGGGATGTTACCCTTAATGAAACGCAGGAATTCTGCGCACGGTTGAACCAATCCCTGAACGCGCTCGGCTACCACGCCAGGGTACCTACTGAAGATGAGTGGTACACTACGGCACGCTGGGGACTGCGGGACGACACCATTCGTTATTTCGACCAAGATGGTTGGGGTAACAGCGGTGTTATCAAGCGCAGTCTTGCTCAGTATCTCCCCGGGTCATATCCCTACTTTAATTACCAAGCCACCGCTCGGGAAAATTACGAGGTGTTCAGTATACCCTCGTGGAGCGTACTGGACAAACCGGCTTGGGTGAGTAAGTTGCAACCCAACCCGCACAACGGCATCGTTGGCCAGTTGGGCAACGTCAGCGAGCTGACGTTGAGTGCACAAGGCACGGGTGTCGCCTGCGGTGGGGCATTCTTCTTTCAGATAGACAATATCGTTGACACCGCCCGCGAGGCAGTGGGACACGATACGAGGAAGAGTTACGTAGGCTTTCGCATCCTGCTGGAAACCTACACCGGCCCCGCGCCCACGCCGACAATGACACCCGTGCCAACGTCAACCTGGACACCGATAATGAATACGCCGACAAGTACGCCAATACAGACAACAATGTGGACGCTAGTTCCAGTGAATACGCCAACGAATACACCTTCACCCACGCCCATTATTGGCGAACATTTTGTTTGTACGAAGTTTGTGTTGTGCCGTTTTTTGTTTTTTAGAGACGATACTTATTTCTGTTTGATAAGATCGGGCATTCCCCATAACAGGAACTGTGTTCCTTATGATATTTTCCTTCGCTATAATGAGATAGAGCCGTTCTGTATTTTTGCTGAGTTTTCTTATCTCCACCAGGATGCTCAATTTCTCATCATTGACTATTTCAACAGCGAAGAGGTCTGGCGGTGGCACGCCGAACATCCTACTCCCGCCGATCTTTATTGGGAGCAGGGATATGTTCAACTTAGAGCATCCTATTGGGGAAAATTTGCTGACCCTTCTAATCCTCAAGGATTGGGAGTCAAAACTATCGGTCGACATGAAATTCATTTGTATATTTTAATCGGTGGCCAGCAGTACTTAGTGGGCAAGCGCCCCTACGAAATTTTTAAACAAGAGGGACCAAATAATTATACTTTTAGTTTGATAGATTGATGTCCGAGTGCATCAACAATTTTTTTTGGGCGGACTCCTGTGTAGCCCGCCCTAATTTTTAGCAGATGCCCCCTCTTCCCACGCCGCTGGCAGCTGACGTACCTTGGGCCGTAAGTTTTTTACATCATTATTGGTATTTCAAAAACAACCTCTCCCCGCCGCGTGCTCCTTCGGGAAAGCAGCAGCGGGAATTTTTTTGCCAATTTTACAAAATACGCCGGTTTGCGCAATCATAACTACCCGCGTCTTGCGTCTTTGCAGAAAACATTTTTATTGTAAAAATAGCCAAAATACGCTATATGTGTGTGCACATTACCAAATTGGGTTGACAATTTTTATAAATTGGTGTACTATGGTTATATCAATTTATATTAATTCATATACTTATTATACGGCAAATTTATGCTCATAGACAGAACTATCACCCCGCAGCTAACAGAAGCGTTGCGCGGCGAAAAAAAGGTCGTCATACTCTACGGCCCTCGGCAGGCAGGCAAAACCACTCTCATAACGTCTTTGGCCGCCACTACACAGCAAGCCCAGTTTTTCAATGGCGATGACCTGTACGCCCAGGATTTGTTTAAAAAAAATGACCTGGAAGCCCTGCGCCGCGCCGTCGGCGGCGCCGAGCTTCTTATCATTGATGAGGCGCAGCGTATTGAAAATATCGGTCTGTCGCTGAAAGTATTGATTGATAACCTTCCCCTGACGATTTTAGTTTCCGGGTCAGCCTCTTTTGAATTGGCCAACAAGGTCAGCGAGCCTCTGACCGGCCGCACCAAAACGTTTTGGCTGTATCCGTTCAGCTGGCTTGAGGTGGCTGATCGGTATCGCCGCACCAGCGCGGCGGTGGCCATGGATGAACTGTTGCGTTTCGGCATGTTTCCAAAAGTTCACACCCTAGCGGCGGAGAAAGAAAAAGAAGACTACCTGTACGAATATTTGAATAACTATTTATATAAAGACCTCTTAATGTTTGGCGAGGTCAGAAAGCCGAAAAAAGTCGTTGATTTACTGACGCTATTGGCGTTGCAGCTCGGTAGCGAAGTATCCTTGGCGGAATTGGCGCAACAGTTAAGCATCAGCCACAAAGCCGTCGGCAACTATTTGGACGTGCTGGAAAAAATGTTTGTTGTGTACAATCTGCGCGGTTTCAGCCGCAATTTGCGCAAAGAGATAAGCAAAACGTCAAAGTACTATTTTATGGACGTCGGTTTGCGCAATGCGCTGTTGCGCAATTTCAACAGACTGACGCTGCGCTCCGATGCCGGCGCGCTGTTTGAGAATTGGTTTATTATGGAAAAAATCAAGCAGGCGGGCAATGCGCGCCAGCCGGCCAATTTCTATTTTTGGCGCACCTACGACCAGAAAGAAATTGATTTAATTGAGGAGCGGCAGGGTCGGTTAGTCGGCTATGAAATGAAATGGTCGGCGGACAAGAAGACGGCGGCGCCTGCAGACTGGCTACGCGCGTATCAGAATGCGCGTTTTGAGGCGGTACATCCACAAAATTGTTTTGGGTATTTGTCGGATAACGTCTAAATAAATTCCAGCCTGCCGGCATACTGGCAGACCACGGGAGACATTTCTCTCAAGGTCCGCCAGTTCTTTTTTTGTTGGGGGAAACGGGGAAAATAGGCTATTTTCCGCACTATTGACAAATTCCCAAAATGGGAATATAGTGAAACTACAACACGAAAACATGAGAATAATTTCCGTAAAAATCATAAAAGATTTTTGGCAACAGCCACACCATGCAGATGCGCAGCAACCGTTAGCGGCGTGGTATCACGAAGTGAGGAAAGAGCAGTGGAGCAACCCACATGACGTCAAAGCAAAATATAAACATGCAAGCATTGTAAAAAATAAGAGAGTTGCGTTTAATATAGCCGGAAATAAATATAGGTTAGTTATCGCTGTCAAATATGATTTTCAGATAGTGTACATACGATTTATCGGCACGCATAAAGACTACGATGCCATCAACGCGGAAACCATATGAACATCCAACCAATAAAAACCCCCAAAGACCACAAAGAAGCTTTGAAAAAAGTGGAGAAACTATGGGATGCCAAGCCGGACACAAAAGCCGGTGATGAACTTGAGGTGTTAACCACGCTGATAGAGAAATACGAAGCTGATACGTATAACATTCTGCCGCCTGATCCGGTAGAAGCGATTAAATTTCGCATGGAGCAGATGAATGTAACGCAAACAGACATTGCTCGCTTAATTGGAGCCAACAGGATTTCTGAAGTCCTAAACAGAAAAAGAAAATTATCACTGAATATGATAAAAGTTTTTCATACTCATTTAAACATTCCGGTTGATTCATTAGTTAATTAAAAAAAGAGTATGCAACACAGTTTTATGTTCAAAATAAATCCGCAAATATTAACAACTATCCGCCGCCGCTCAAGTTTACGCTTGAGCTCGTTTGGCGTTGTTTAATATTATTTGTTGGATATTAAATTCCACCCAATGGCCTTAAGCGAAATGCTCAGGGCCATTTTTGTTCTTTACCCATTCTAAACCATTAAAGGAGTCTATAGCCATGAGTACAGACGCAACAGAAGAAATGAATAGTCGGCGAGTGCGCATCCGGCGGCGAGATTATGAAGCACCGTTTCCAACCAAGTCATTAGTTCGCGCCGGACTGGCGAACAAAGGGTTAAATGTGGACAGCATTATCATAGTCGGAGTGGCCCGTACCCCATATACTGTACACATAGTCTCACCGTGATACCCTGTTAATAATAAATATTAACAACCACCATTATGTCTAAAGGGTATCCCTCGCTCAGCGAGGAGCAGAAGCAAGAAATAATCAAACGAATTAAGGAAAAAGGCGAGAGCGTGTCGGATTTAGCCAAAGAGTACGGAGTAGCTCCGAAAACAATTTACAATCTGTTAAGGCGGACGGTGCAGGGTCCGGGCGCTCTGCTGGAGCTGGCTAAGTTGAGGCGGGAAAATGAAGCCCTACTGAAAATCATCGGGCGACTGACCGCGGATCAGAAACTGGGAAAAAAAACGCGCTATGGCCGAGGCGATTAACCAGCTGACCCCGCCGGACGGTAAAACCGAATTAGCCAAGCGACTGGGCGTCTCCCGCTCATCCCTGTATTATGCTCCGAGGTTGCCAGCCAAAGATTTGCGGCTGAAAGCGGCAATTGAAAAAGTAATGTCAATCCATAGAGCCTACGGCCAGCGGCGCATCGCCATAGAAC
>MFGL01000018.1 GCA_001778285.1 Candidatus Falkowbacteria bacterium RIFOXYC2_FULL_47_12 | reverse complement strand
AATCATCACCGGCGCCGGTCCGGGCGGCGGACCGCACGTGCGCGTCTTTGACGAGCGCGGCGGTTTGCTCGCCGGCTTTTTTGCCTACGCCGAAGACATGCGCGGCGGCGTGAACGCGGCGGTGATGAAATTAAAAATTCAGAAATAAGAATTTAGAATAAAAAAAGATGAAGGAAAATGCAGAGTGCAAAAAGTAGCAAAATTTGCTATAATTTAAAATATTATGGCAACCAAGCAACTAAGTAACTAAGAAACTACTCTCTATGCCCAAGCGTGTTATCTTTGACAAAAAAAACGTGTTGGTTACGGGCGGCGCCGGTTTCATCGGCTCGCATCTCTGCCGCCACCTGCTGGAAAATAATAAAGTTATCTGCATTGATAATTTTTTATCAAGCGAGGTAAAAAACATTGAGAGCTTTTTGCCAAATCCCAACTTTGTTTTTATTAAAGCTGACATTAATGAGTTGCCTGATTTGGAGAACCTGCCGGATTTGCAGCGCTTCAAAATTCAGTTCCAGGGCATTCAGGAAATCTACAACCTGGCCTGTCCGATGTCGCCGCGTAATTTTGAAAAAAACAAGCTGCAGAATGTTTTGGTAAATTCAGTCGGCATTAAAAACGTTCTGGACATAGCCGTGAAGTACCAGGCGGCGTTTGTGCAGTTTTCTTCTTCGGTCGTCTACGGCCCGCGCGGCGAGCGCAACGTTAAAATTAAAGAAACCGAGCCGGGCAGCGTGGATGTCACTGGTGAGCGCGCCTCCTACGACGAGGGCAAGCGTTTTGCCGAAACGGCTGTCGCGACGTATCGCGCCGTGCATGGCATTGATGCTAAAATCGCGCGTATTTTCCGCACCTATGGTCCGCTCATGCCGCTCAATGATCAGCAGATGCTGCCGGATTTTATCAATGATGCGCTGGACAATAAAGACTTAGTTATCTACGGCAACGAAAATTTTTCCTCCAGTTTCTGCTACGTTGCCGACGTGGTGGACGCGATTATCAAACTTGCCGAAAGCGATGCGACCGGGCCGCTCAACATCGGCAGCGACGTTGACGTGCCGCTCAAAACCGTTGCCGAGAAAATCATCGCCCTGACCGGTTCAGCCTCAAAAATCGTGTATAAAGACCCCATTGTGTTTATGACGCCGCTCTGTGTCCCCGACATTTCTTTGGCCAAAGCCGAACTGGGCTGGATGCCGGTGACGACGCTGGACAAGGGCTTGGAAAAAACCGTTGACGACTTGCGCGCAAGCAAAGGGCTCGTGGGAGTAAAACAAGCTGTGTGATGCTAATCTGCTAATTAGTATAACATTATGAATATACAAGTTAAAACCGAAAATTTAGAGTTGACTGATAAAATAAAAAATTACGCCGAAGAAAAAATTCACGCGCTGACAAAATATTTGGGAGACATTTCCGTGATTGACTGCAAAGTAAAATTGGCCATGACCTCCAACCATCACCAAAAAGGCGACATCTACGAGTGCAAGGCGGTATTGACTTTGCCTAAGGAAACATTAGTTGTCATGAAAGTGGAAAAAGATATTTTTAAAGCCATAGACAAAGTAAAGACGCATTTGGCGCGCGGCATTGAAAAGTATAAAGAAACAATTAGCATTTAACATCTGGCGCTTGACAATATTATGTCATTTTTAAAAAAATTCTTTGGTGATGCCAGCCAGAAAACAATTAAAACGCTGCAGCCGCTCGTTGCGCAAATCAACGGGCTGGAAGCTGATATTCAGAAACTCACTGACGATGCCCTGCAGGAAAAAATGCGGGGGTTTCGTACTGAACTCAACGGCAAACCGTGGAGCGAGCAAAAAGAAATTTTGGAAAAATTTTTACCCGAAGTTTTTGCCATTACGCGCGAAATCGCACGGAGAAAATTAGGCCAGCGCCACTACGACGTGCAACTCGTCGGCGGTATGGTTTTGCATCAGGGAAAAATCAGTGAAATGAAAACTGGTGAGGGTAAAACGCTGACCGCCGCTCTGCCGGTTGTTTTAAATGCGCTTGCCGGCCGTGGGACGCACGTGGTAACGCCCAACGATTATTTGTCGCGCGTCGGCGGCGGCTGGATGGGTCCGGTTTATTGCGCACTGGGTTTGAGCGTCGGCGTTATTGCCCATGAGTTTTCCGGCATTTACGATTCGGACTACGAGAGTCCGGAAAAGCACGGCGGCGACGAACGTTTGCGCCACTGGCGGCCGGTGGAGCGAAAAGAGGCCTATGCCGCCGACATTACTTACGGCACCAATAACGAGTTCGGCTTTGACTACCTGCGCGATAACATGGCGCCGGATTTGGAGCGAATGGTTCAGAGAGGGCTGCACTACGCCATTGTTGACGAAATTGACTCTATTTTAATTGACGAGGCGCGCACCCCGCTCATTATTTCCGCGCCGGCACAGGAGAGCGGCGACAAGTACGCGCAGTTCGCCCGGCTCGTCACACAACTCGTTGAAAACGAAGATTACAACGTGGATGAAAAAATGCGCGCCGCGACCCTGACCGAAGCCGGTTTGAACAAAATGGAGAAACTTTTGGGCGTTGATAATATTTATACCGAGGGCGGTATCCGCGACGTGCACCACATTGAGCAGGCGCTCAAGGCGCACACGCTTTTTCGGCGCGACAAAGACTACGTGATTAAAGACGGCGAAATCATCATCGTGGATGAATTTACGGGCCGGCTCATGCACGGCCGGCGCTACTCCGAAGGCCTGCACCAGGCCATTGAGGCCAAAGAGGGAGTGGAGGTCAAGCGCGAATCCGTTACTTTAGCAACCATCACCTTTCAAAATTATTTTAGAATGTACGAAAAACTGGCCGGCATGACCGGAACGGCCGAAACCGAAGCCGAAGAGTTTTACCGCATTTATGGCTTAGACACGGTGGTTATTCCCACCAACCGCGAAAACGTCAGAAAAGATTCTACGGATTTGATTTATCGCAGCGAGGAGGGAAAATTCCGAGCGCTGATTGCCGACATCAAGGCGCGCCACGAAAAAGGCCAGCCGGTGCTCGTGGGCACCATTGCCATTGAAAAAAACGAACTGCTTTTGGATATGATGGAGCGCGCCGGTGTTCCGGCCGCGGCGCTGAACGCCAAAAATCACGAAAAAGAGGCGCAAATTATCGCCGACGCCGGAAAATTAGGCACCGTCACCGTTGCCACCAACATGGCCGGCCGCGGCGTTGACATTATCTTGGGCGGCAGCGAGCCGGATAAAAACGACACCGAAGCGCACGAAAAATGGCAGGCCGAAGCAAAACAGGTGCGTGCGCTTGGCGGTTTGCACGTTGTCGGCACCGAGCGGCACGAGTCGCGCCGCATTGACAACCAGTTGCGCGGACGGAGCGGTCGGCAGGGCGACCCGGGCTCAACGCAATTTTATCTGTCCATGGAAGACGACCTGATGCGCATCTTCGGCGGGGAGCGCATGAAGAGTATTATGAAGACCCTGCGCGTGCCCGAGGATATGCCCATTGAAAATCGCATCATCGCGCGCTCCATTGAGTCGGCGCAAAAAAAGGTGGAAGAGCACAACTTTGACATCCGCAAGCACTTGGTAGAATACGACGACGTCATCAACAAGCATCGCGAAGCCATTTATCGCCGGCGGCGAAACGCTCTCGCCCCAAGTTTAAAAAGCGCTTCTGAAGAAATCAAAAGTATGATTGCGGAGGAAGTTACGTTGGTGGTCAATGCGCACATGGGCGGTGAAGATGCGGGCGCGTGGAATTTGCAGGAAATTTATGAAACAACAAAGACGATTTTTCCCGTAGAAGCTGATTTTAAAAATAAACTGACAGATTTTGCCAAAAACGGCAAACCTGACGAGGCGCGGCAAAAAATCACTGATTTCATTTTGGAAAAAATTGACGCGGCTTACGCCGAGCTTGCGAAAACTATCAATGAACTGGTACCGCAGTTGGAAGGCGCAACCGTACCGGCCATGCAGAACATTGAGCAGCAGATTTTAATCCGCGCCATTGATACGCTCTGGACCGAGCACCTTGATGTCATGGATAGCATGCGCCGCGGCATTTCTCTACGCGGCTACGGCCAGCGCGACCCGCTCATTGAATACAAAAAAGAAGCCTTTCGTTTGTTCAGCGAACTCAACGAACTTATTCGCAAGCAGGTCGTCTACTCCATTTTTAAAGTCGGCGACGTCAGCCAGTTTGTCGCGCCCACGCTCTTGCAGCAGGCCCGGCGTTTCATCGCACCGGCCGCCAATGCTGATTCTTTTGCCAATCTCACCGAAGGCAATGGCGAGACTGCGACAAACGCGCCCATTGCCACGCAGAAGCCGCGCGACAGCGAGGGGAATAAGGTCGGCCGCAATGACCCATGTCCGTGCGGGAGCGGGAAGAAATATAAAAAATGCCATGGGAAATAGCGAACGCTTCAAACTCATTCCGTCGGTCTACGCGTTTTTCATTCAGGACGGAAAAATATTGCTCTCACGCCGCTTCCAGACCGAATTTGAAGACGGCAATTATGGCTTGCCGGCCGGGCATGCCGACGGCAGAGAAACTTTTCGTGAAGCTCTGCAAAGAGAAGTACGTGAGGAAGTGGGCATTCTCATTGACCTAAACAACGCAGAGCTTATTTTAACGATGCATCGCTGGTGCGGCGACCATGAGCGCGTGGATTTCTTTTTTAGGGTTGAACGCTGGGACGGCGAGGCGCAGAACAAAGAGCCGGATAAATGTGATGATATCTCGTGGTTTCCACTGGAGCAATTGCCCGTCAACACCATTCCTTACATCCGCAAGGCCATTAATTGTTATTTGCAAGGGGAGAGCTATTGCGAGTTTGACTGGGGCAGATAGTGGTATTTCGGTAAATAAAACTGTGGATTAATTTGTTTGCAATAAAAAATGATCAGAGATAGTATAAAGCTATCAATGACATAGCAAAAATTTTGTACTTTTCATTTTTTTGAAAGGAGGTGGTTATCGCCCTCACTCATGAAAAGAGAGGTATACTAACTATACACCACCTCACTCCGGTGAGCCGAGGCGGTGACAAGCGTAAGGCAAAAAACATGCTTGCCATCTGGTGGAATCGCCACCGAAGTTGGCATCACGTTTTTGGGAACAGCAGTCTTTTGGAAATTATTTGTACCTTGGAGGAGGTACAAATATATACAAGCAATAATGAGTTTTTTCTTAAGATTCAAAATGCCGCTGAGAGAAAAACCGGAAAAGAGTGGCGCCAAATGCGCCACGAAACAGCGACTATGTTGCATCGCCAAATTGGATGCAACTTAGTATCACGTGTCATCTTAGTTCTTCTTTTTGAAAAAAACAGATGGCACAATGTTTTTAACGGCGGTAGTATAGATCATGCCATCGCCCTTTGCCAAAGAATTCAAAAGTGGAAAGGGCGATTGAATGGAGAATTTAGATTCTAAAAAAGAGTGAGACAATAAACAACGGCTCACTCTTTTTCTTGCCTTATTTTTTAAATTGTCCTACTATAAAGGTAGATTTATTCACAGGTTTAGCCTGTTTTTTATTGTATACCTCCATGTTTAAATCAGAAAAACAAAGAACTCACGCCATACTTGCCGGCATCATCCTTTTGACGCTCATTGCGGCTATGGTTGATTTTGGCCAGTTTTACAACAAAACATTGGGAAAAACTCTGCCGCAGACCAAAGAAATTCCGTTCCGACTTGGCCTTGATTTACTGGGCGGAACGCATTTGGTTTACAAAGCCGACGTTTCGCAGGTTGCTTCAAGTGAGCGCACATCAGCCGTGGAAGGCGTACGCGACGTAATTGAACGCCGTGTCAACGTGTTCGGCGTGTCCGAGCCGGTGGTGCAAACCGCCAAATCCGGCAGCGACTACCGCATCATCGTGGAACTCGCCGGCATCAAAGATATTAACCAGGCCATCAAAATGATCGGCGAAACGCCGCTTTTGGAATTTAAAGAAGAAAACAACAAACCCAAAGAGCTGACGGACGAGCAGAAAAAGCAAATGAATGATTACAACAAAACCGCCGAAAAAAATGCGCAGGATGTTTTGGGCAAGGCCATCTCTGGCGGCGATTTTGCTGCTTTGGCCAAAGAGTTCAGTGATGATACTGACACCAAAGACAAGGGCGGAGAATTAGGCTGGGTTAGTTCGGATTCAACTACCTATCCGGAACTCATCATCGCGGTTGAAAAATACAAAACCGGCAGCATCATTCGTGATTTGGTGACCACAGACGATGCCTTTCAGGTTGTAAAACTCAATGACAAGCGCGCGCAAAAGGAAGGGGATTTGGGTTTGGACAAAAAAGAAGTCAAAGCAAGCCACATTCTCATCTGCTATCAGGGTGCCGAGCAGTGCAGCTCAAATTTGAGCAAAGAGGAGGCGCGCAAAAAAATTGAAGAGCTGAAAATAAAAGCGACGCCGCAGAATTTCGCGCAACTTGCCGCGGACAATTCAACCGAACCGGGCGCAAAAACCAGCAAGGGTGAATTGGGCTGGTTTACCCGCGAAACAATGGTTCCGGCATTTTCCGATGTCGTGTTCGCGCAAAACGTGGGCACGATTTCCGGCGTGGTGGAAACTCAGTTCGGTTTCCATTTAATCTACAAAGAAGCCGAGCGGCCGTTGTACGAGTACGATGCCAGCCGCATTCTTATCCGCAAACTGACCAAGGAGGCAATTTTGGGTCCGCAAGATGCCTGGCAGAACACACAATTGACTGGTAAAAATTTAAAGCGCGCCACCGTGCAGTTCAATCAAAACGATGTCGCGCCGGAAATCCGGCTGGAATTTGACAGCGACGGCGCCAAACTATTTTCGGACATTACCGGGCGCAACGTGGGCAAGCCCGTTGCCATCTTTTTGGATGGTTCGCCGATTAGCATCCCCACGGTCAATCAGGCAATCACCTCCGGCGACGCGGTCATTACCGGAAAATTCGCCATCAAAGAGGCTCAGCTTTTAGCCCAGCGTCTGAACGCGGGCGCTCTGCCGGTGCCGATTACGCTTATCAGCCAGAGCACCGTTGGCGCTTCGCTCGGGCAAACATCGGTAGCCTCAAGTTTGCGGGCCGGGTTATGGGGAATTATTTTGGTTATCGCGTTTATGATTTTGGTATACCGCTTGCCTGGTCTCATCGCTATTTTTGCGTTAGGGGTATACGGCTTGCTTGTTTTGGCAGTATTTAAACTTTGGCCGGTAACACTGACGCTTGCCGGTATTGCAGGCTTCATCTTATCAATTGGCATGGCGGTTGATGCTAATGTTTTAATTTTTTCCCGTTTAGCCGAAGAATTACGGGCTAACAAGCCATGGTCCGTGGCACTCAACGAATCATTCCGGCGCGCATGGCCGTCTATTCGGGACGGCAACGTAACGACGCTTCTGACCTGCCTTATCCTCATTCAATTTGGTACGAGCATTATTAAGGGTTTCGCCGTGACGTTAACAATTGGTATTTTAATCAGCATGTTTAGCGCGCTCGTAGTGACTAAATATACTATGAAATTTTTAATTTCCGATAAGTTAACTGCCAAACAGTGGCTGTTCGGCGTCAAGAGTAAATTATTGTAGAGTATGCATTTAATGCACAGAGCAAATTTGTGGCTTGGCATCGCCGGCATTGTAACACTGGCTGGTTTAGTT
>MFGL01000017.1:5904-13583 GCA_001778285.1 Candidatus Falkowbacteria bacterium RIFOXYC2_FULL_47_12 | reverse complement strand
GGGAACGACGTTGGCCGCGATTTGTAATGCGAGGGTTGATTTGCCGATGCCCGGCTCGCCGCCGATTAGAATCAAACTGCCCGGCACGATGCCGCCGCCCAAAACACGGTCGCATTCAGTAATGCCGGTGGGCAGGCGCTGGAAATTTTCCGTATTGAGCGCGCTTAAATCAATAACGTCAGCCGCCGGCGCTTTTTGCATGTCAGATGTTGTTTTGCTCCGCAAGTTCGCCTCCGCGTCCTCGCGGAAACTGCCCCAGGCGCCGCATTCTAAACAGCGCCCGGACCATTTGGGTGACTGGGCGCTGCAGTTTGTGCAGACGTAGATGGTTCCGGTTTTTGGCATAACGCTTTATGGTTTTGGCACAATACGGGTATCTATGTGGTCAGATTCAATTAAAAAGCGGTAGTTGGAATTGCCGATAGTCATCGTATAGGCGGGAAATCCGGCAATCGTGCCGGCAGGCGTTCCTTTGCTCGTTATATAATTTTTGAGCTGCGGGTTATCGTTGGTGCGCAGGTCAACTTTGAAGCCTTCCGCATGCGAAAGCGTACCGTTATTGTGGTCTCCCTCGGTGCCGCTCGTGATAATCAGCGGATTGCCAAATTGCTGCTGGAACGCATTGAGGCCGTTAACGGTTGAAACTCTTACGTTTTGCAAACTCGCACCAGATTTGAGCGTAATATTGTCGTTGAGCGCGGTCAGCGCATCATCATTAGTTAACTTACCGACGCCGCTCAATGAGGACGTCAGTGCGATTTCCGAAATCGTAGCATCGCTTTCGTTTGTGGTGGCGGTTTGTTTGATTTTATCAATATCCAACGAAGCAAAACTCACCAAGTCAGGATTAATAATATACAACATTGTGTAAGAAGTCAGAGCGATAATCAGGCCGTAGAGGCTGGCTTTTATCCACTCTTTAGCTTCGCTTACCTTGCCGCTGTCGCCGCCGGCAGTCAACCATAAAATGCCGCCAAACATCATAACGACCGCCGCCACAATGCCGATGATGCCAACCCCGTATTTGTAAATGGCGACAATGTAGACACCCACCCAGTTGCTCGAATTTTGCGGCGTCCACTCGGCGAGGTTGAGTGTGGGAATGTTAATCTGCAGGGTTGGCGGCTTGAGGCCGGTTTCGTTTTGCGCGTACGCCGGCAAGCAAAAAAATAATAAAATAAATGCTAAATATAGAATTATTTTTTTGCCTAAAAACATATTTTGGCTAATGAGAGAGTTCCCGCTCCACGGCGGCCTTTAATTCCTCAGACGTTAATTCGGCCGGCAGTTCGCGGTTATTTACATAGACCAAAGGCACGCCGACAATGCCCAGCGCGTTTGCCTCGGCGATATCATCGTCAATAGCCGGAACAACCGGCGGCGTCGTTTTGGCGTCAAGGCAGTTTTCAAATTGCGTCACGTTAAGCCCGGCATTTTTTGCAATGGTTAAAAATGTATCTTTGCTCAGTTCATTGTAATTTTCATACAAGCGCGCGGATACATCCCAAAATTTATTTTGCGCCTGCGCGCAGCGGCCGGCAATGGCCGCCTGGTATGAAGCGTAGGCCTTGTTTGCGTTGGGAAAATCCTTGTGCAGGACGCGCACGCGCTCGGGAAATTCCGCCTGCACCTTTTGCGCGAGCGCAACTGTCTGGCCGCAGTACCAGCAGGAAAAATTAGTGTAGACGGTAATACTAACCGGCGCATCCGCAGGTCCGAATGCGGGATCGGGAGCGGATAAGACTGGTCCGGCGATAATGTCTTTAAGCTGGGGAACGGCCGTCAGGAGCGGGTCAGCGCCCGCGTCCGTATTTTTCAAATACATATTTGGCGCGGCAGTCTGTTGTTTCGCGCGCGTGCCAAAGAGCAGGGGAATGACGACGAATAAAAAAACGGCAAACAATAAAAACGCCCCGAGCGAGAGGATAATGAAAGTGCGGGTATAAGCGGTGTTAGCAGTTATTCTTTTGCGGGTCATTTTGTTATTTTAACCGAATCGTACGCAAGCGGCCTGAGAGGGCGTCAGAGAAATAGAGCGTTGAGCCGTCAGCGGAAACGGTAATATTTTCCATATTGTAGTTGCCATCCGGAACGGCCACGAGCGTTTGCGCGCCGGTTTTCAGGTTGACTTTGTAGAGGGAGTCAACGCTCTGTTGCGCGAGTTCGGGAAACAGTCCCGCGCCTTCCGGCAGGCTATTGGGCACGGCGCAGTAGAGCGTCGCGCTGTCTGCAAACGTGCATTTGTGCGCCCAGGTTTGCAGGTTCAAATCGGTTCGTCCGGCGCCGATGCTCTCGCCCTTGGCATCAACGACCCAGAGAGTCGGTTTGAGCTGGGTGCCGCTGTTATAGACGCTGTAGAGCAAACTTTCACCCGCCGGACTCCACTGCTCTTCAAACCCGCGGCCCTCAATAACAGTTGATTTAAAATTTTCGTGGTTGAGCCCCACGAAGTAGAGCCGCTGGCGGTCAAAGTCAATGCTCTCCGAATACGTGGCAACCGAGAGGTTGTTGGGCGACCAGGAAGGGTAGACTGTGGCGTCTTTATCGCCGATGGGTTCCAGCGCTTGCGCCTGGGAGCCGTCGTCGTTTGCCACCATCAGCCAGCGGGTGTCCGGGTCGCTGCCGATGCTTTTGGCAACGATGCGCGCGCTGTCCGGTGAAAAGTCAAAATCTTTCCAGTGCGCGGGCAGACTGTACTGCTGGTCGGTCTGGAAATTATAGACAATGTTTGCGCCGTCCGGATACTCAATGACGGCTTTTTGTTTGTCCGGCGCCCAGGTGACGTTTTGTACGTCAAAGAACGTCTTGTCGGACAAAAGAAACGCCGTGCCGTTTTGGTTGCTGCGGTAGAATTTCCCGTCATTTTTGTTGTAGTACAGCATGTCGCTGCCGTTTGCGCCCAGCGTCGGCGCGAGCGTCGGTGCATCAGAGAGCGAGGTCGTTTGCGTCAGGCCGCCCGCGGCCACAGCGTCCGGTTGCGGTTTCGTTTGCGCGCCGGTGGTTTCCGTAGCTACTTCGCTGCCGCTCGGCAAACTGCCGCCACCGGGTATTACTTCTCCGCCGCCCGCGCCGATTCCCGCGCTGGGCAATTGGCCGGCGCCGGTTGACGTTACTTCCGAGCCTGGCGTCACCGTTGCCGGCGCCGCGCGGAAAAATAAAAAGTATATGAGGAATCCCAAGACGGCCACGAGCGCGACAAAGCCGATGAGTAGACCGATTTTTTTATAATTTAATTCCATACATTTGTGTGGTAGTGGCAATTTGTGGTAAAATAAATTTAGTTTACTGTTAATAACCAAACCCCAAGCGTCCCTTTCGTTACTTGCATTATACACTAATTGAGAGCGCGCCGCAAAGAACATGGCCTTATTCAACAAAACACAAAGCTACGTCGGTTTTGACATCGGCACCACCAGCGTGAAAGCCGTTGAACTCAAACAAGTTAAGGGCATACCGACGCTCGTTAATTACGGCTACAGCGAGGAGGTTGCTGATTTTGCCAAAAAAGCGTTGGAGTTTGACGTGACTAGAATAACCGACATCATCATGGAACTGCGCAAACGCTGCAACATGACGTCAGTGAACGCAGTTGCGGCCATGCCGAGTTTTTCGGTTTTTTCTTCGGTGCTGAATTTGCACGAAGCCAAAAAAGAAGATATGGAGAGCGCTGTTATGTGGGAGGCGAAAAAAGTCATCCCCCTCGCCTTGGAAGAGATGATTTTAGACTGGAAAGTGGTGGATGAGGACGGCAAAAAAAACGTCAAAGTACTTTTGACCGGCGCGCCTCGTTCCTTGGTGAAAAAATACATCAGCATCTTTCAGAAAGCCCAGCTGCGATTAGTGAGCTTGGAAACCGAAATGTTTTCGCTTATCCGCGCGCTGGTGGGCGACGACCCGTCGGTTATCGCCGTGGTTGATCTGGGTGCGGTCAATACCGACATCGCCGTTGTCGAGGGCGGGTTGCCGACGTTTATCCGCAGTCTTGAGGCGGGCGGCATCATGATTACCAAAGCGGTCAGCGACAGTTTAAAAGTCGGTTTCAAGCGCGCCGAACAATTTAAGTCTGATTTGAGTTTGGGCGCCGTGAATGATTCGGGAAAACAGCTGCCGAAAATTATCACAGATACTTTGAGCTCCATTACCAACGAAATCAAGTATTCGCTTACTGTTTACCAGCAGGAAAATAACAAAAAGATTGAAAAAATCATTCTGTCCGGCGGCGGCGCGCATCTGCTCAACATCGCCGCTTACATCAGCGGCATCATGGATATGAATGTCATTATCGGCGATCCGTGGGCGCGGGTTTCCTATCCGCTTGATTTAAAACCAGTCCTGGCCGAAATGGGTCCGCGCATGGCTATTGCGGTTGGGCTGGCGTTGCGCGAGACGCTTTGATTTAAAGAAAACTATGTCCGAAGACATTAATTTTTTACCAAAAGAATTACGGCCGCACAAAAAGGAAGCGCCAAAAAAAGACGAGGGCATTGCGCTGTCCGAACCGCTGCGCGATTCTCGGCCGTTATCTGAAAAAACGCCGCTTGTAAAAAAACACTGGTGGCAGAATTTGGCTTACGCCGGACGGAGAAAGCAAAAAAACACTTCAGCGTCTCAGCCGTCAGGCAAATTGCGGGATGACCGGAAAAATCTTTTGGCGCATATTCAGTACGCCGATACCCGGCCTACGCATGTTCATAAAGTTGAAAAGAAAGCGTCAAAACCGTCTTTTTTTGTCGGACTGCACACGTGGCTTTCGCGTCCGCGAAAGCCGAAAGCGCCGTTGCCGGAAAAAAATTTGCCACAGCCTCAAAAAATACCACAACCAGCGCCAGTTGTTAAACTAGATAATCCCGAGTATAAAGTTTCCCCTCAGCCGGCGGCGCAGCCGGTTATCCCTGCGCCGATAGCGCAAAAGCCGGCGCCGCGTCCGCGGTTTCACCAGGCATTTGTGGGAACGAACTTGCTCAAAGGACAGGAGTTTCTGTTTTTTAACTGGCGTAAATTAGTCGGCATTAATATCATAAGCATCGCCGTAACGCTCATGGTGGTGGCGGGTGCGTGGTGGTACGCGTTGCAAGTGAAACAGAATCAGGGCGTGTACGTTTCCCCGCTGCAGATACAGCTTGAGAGCGCGCAGACCAGTTTTGCCGCCCTGACGGAACAGGCCGCGGCCATGGCGCCTCTGCGCCGGAAGGCGCAACTAATACAGTCTTTGCTGGATACCCATAGTTACTGGACGAATTTTTTCACATATCTTGAGAATAATACGCTTCCCAGCGTTTATTACCTCGGTTTTGCCGGAGACTTATCCGGCGAGTATACGCTGAAAGGACGGGCGCGTGATTTTGCGGGGTTTGTGGCGCAGGCGCAGGCTTGGCAGCAGGAACCGCGCTATACTCAGGCGGCGACGGCACAGAGTATGCAGGCCGTTTCCGAACAACAGTTGCGGGGCGAAACAGCACAGTCGGTGAACGTCGTTGAATTTGATCTGGGGCTTTTGGTTGATAAAACCATATTTTATAAATAATACTATGGAGGTGTCAGCAAACCAAAATGATTCGCGGCAGCGTCCCGAAAAGAAAAGCAACGACAACGAGCAACGTTCGGCGGCAGCGTTATTTTTTCAGCGGTATTTTTACTATACAGTTGGCATTGAAGTTATTGTTGTCGCGTTGCTTGGCTACGGGCTCGCGGTCAAGCCCCAGCTTGATGCCATCTCGGCGTGGCAGGCGCAAGCGCGAACTACCGACGAACAGATGCAGACGGCCATGGCGCAGACTGAGAAAAAAAGCGCCGACCTTCAGCGTTTGCTTGACGCCTATAATAGCATTAGCGCCGCGGATTTGGCGGCCATTAACGCCCTTGTGCCCGAGCGCGAAGATTTGGAAACGCTGTTTTTCCAGCTGAACGCGATGGCCAAGCAAAACGGTATTTTTGTAACCGCGATTGCGCTCAGTGATGAAACAGCGGCGGAGAATATGCCGAAGCGCAGCCGGCTTGAGGTTACTGAAAAAGCGCCCGCCGACGCGGCCGCTGGTGCTGGTCCGCAAACGATAAATCTAACCATAAAAGTCAGCGGAGCCGGCTATGCCGCGTTTAAAAATTTTTTGGCCGCTTTGGAACAGAACGCGCGGCTGTTAGACGTCCAGGAAGTCAGCTATGACCCCAAGAGCGAGGCGGCTGAAATAACGCTGCAGGCGTATTACGTAACTGCCACACCGGCGCCGTAAAGAGTTTATTATGCTTACACTCAAACGCATCCAACCCAAAAAAATGGCTCTCTACATCGTTATGCTGGTGCTCTTGTTTGGCGTTTCCGTGTTTTTGATTTACGTTAATTTTTTTGCCGGCGGCGGCTCAACCGCGACGGCGCCGGTGGTCAAAAATGCCGGCAGCGCGACTGCCGGCGATGCCGCTCTGTATCAGGAGCACGAGCTTGATTTTTTGCAGGATGCGAAGTTTCAAGCGCTGCGTAATTTCGGCAAGCCCGTCACGGTTGAGAGCGGCCGCAGCAGCAATCCCTTTTCCCTTCCTTAAAACTAGCATATTCCTATGCCGCAAAAACCAAATAATGACCTGCTCACTTTTTTGCAAGCAAGCGGCGCGTTGACGTCCGCGCAGGCGGACGCCGTGACGAAACAGCTGGCGCAAACTCCGGACAAAAGCGTGGAAGACGTGCTGATAGAAGAAAAAATTGTCAATTCCGAGCAGCTGACGGAAGCCAGAGCCAAAGCCCGCGGCGTTTCGTACGCCAGTCTTTTGGACCAGGAAATTCCTAAAGACGCGCTGAATACCATTACCGCCGCGGTCGCCAAAAATTATCAGGTAATCTGTTTCAGCCGCGCCGGTCGGCGCATTGACGTCGGCGTATTGGACATGGGGAATTTAAAGGCATTGGAGGCCATTAATTTTTTAGCCAAAGAAGAGGGCTTGAGCGTGCGCTACTTTTTAATTTCCAAAGACAGTTTTCAGAAAGCCCTGCGTCAGTACGAAACCATATCTGAAGAAGTAAAGGTCGCCCTGGAAGCGCAAAAGCAGGAATCCGAAGAAAGCAGTGAAAGCAAGCAGGCTGGCAACAAAACCGAAGAAATAACCAAGGCCGCGCCGATATCAAAAATTGTTTCGGTTATCCTGCGCCACGCCGTGGAAGGCAAAGCATCGGATATTCACATTGAACCTTTTAAGCAGGCGAGCCGGGTGCGCTACCGCATTGACGGCATCTTGCACACCTCGTTGACGTTGCCTCTGAGCGTGCACGACAGCATCGTGGCCCGCGTCAAAGTGCTGGCCAATCTCAAACTTGACGAAACGCGCACCCCGCAAGACGGACGCATCCGCTTGAGTTTCGGTGAAAAGCGCATTGACTTTCGCGTTTCAGTCCTGCCGCTCATAGATTCAGAAAAGGTCGTTATGCGTATTTTGGACGTGAGCAGCGGCGCGCCAAAATTGGCGGATTTAGGCTTTGACGGACGCAACTTGAAAATCATTGAGCAGAACATCAAAAGAACTGACGGCATCTTTTTAGTGACCGGCCCGACCGGTTCGGGGAAGTCAACAACGTTGTTTTCCATTTTAAATATATTAGTCAGCGAAGGGGTGAATATTTCTACCTTGGAGGACCCGGTTGAGTACTTTTTGGAAGGCGCTAACCAGTCGCAAATCAGAACCGAGGTCGGCTTTAC
>MFGL01000017.1:3097-5893 GCA_001778285.1 Candidatus Falkowbacteria bacterium RIFOXYC2_FULL_47_12 | reverse complement strand
GCGCTCTTGCGCCAGGACCCGGACATCATCATGGTCGGCGAAATCCGCGACAACGAAACGGCCGAGCTCGCGATTCACGCCGCCCTCACCGGACATATGGTGCTGTCCACGCTGCATACCAACGACGCGCTGGGGGCCATTCCGCGTCTTCTTGACATGAAGGTGGAGCCGTTTTTACTCTCCTCAACGCTCAACGGCGTTTTGGCGCAGCGTTTGGTGCGGCGCATCTGCCCCCATTGCAAAACCGAAGAAGTCATTGATGAAGAAACGCGCCAGGACGTCGTAAATGAGGTAAAAAAAATATATGATTTTGTCAGTGACGAGACAAAAAAACTTTTTGATAGTACGGTATTGAGCGACGGGGAAAAGAACCGGCGTTTCTATGCCGGCAAGGGGTGCGCGCGCTGCGGCGACACCGGCTACCAAGGCCGCGTCAGCATCTCGGAAATGTTGGACGTCAATGACGAAGTGCGCGAACTCATCGCCGGCAAAAAAGATATCCACTACGATGCGGAGTTGCTTAAAAAGCAAAAGTTTATTACGGTGAAACAAGACGGCATTATCCGCGCCCTGCAGGGGGTAACGAGTTTTGAGGAAGTGCTGCGCGTTATGAGCGATTGATTTGTGGGGAATTATAAATTACTTACATTGTATGCCAAGCGCCATAAAAATTTTAGTCGTGGAAGATGACCGTTTTTTATTGAGCATGTATGCCGACAAGTTCAAGGCCGAGCGCTTTGACGTGAGTGTTGCCGCTGACGGCATCCAGGCACTGCAAACGGCCAAAGAGGAACGCCCGGCCGTGATTTTGCTTGATGTTCTTTTGCCAAAAATGAGCGGTTTCGAGGTCTTGGCGGCTTTAAAAAAAGACCCGGACACCAAAGACATCCCGGTCATTTTACTGACGAATTTGAGCCAGCGGGACGACATCAACAAGGGCGCGGAATTAGGCGCGGCCGATTTTTTGATTAAAGCGCACTTTATGCCTAACGAGGTTGTCAGCAAGGTGCGGGCGCTTTTGGCCAAAGACCCTGTTCATACGTAATTTTTATGGAAGTATATACCATTTTATTCAACCGTTTGCTTTCCGAAACCGCCAAGCGCCAGGCAACTGATTTGCATCTGAGCGCAGGCAGCATTCCGGTTATCAGAAAAGACGGGCGTTTGGTTGTGCTGACAGAGGAAAAAATCATCGAGCAGACGGCACTGGAGCAGATTGTCGCTTCATTTTTGAGCGAGGCAGAACAAAAAATTTTGGCGGAGAAAAGGGAAATCACGGTTGTCAAAACGCTGGGCGGCCATTTTCGTTTTAAAATAAATGTTTATTTTCAAAAAGGCCTGCTGGCGGTTTCATTTCGTTTAATCACACCGGCAGTACGGGATTTCAACAGTTTGGGACTCCCATCAGTCGTCGGCGATTTCACCCAGCTTCCCGACGGATTGGTCATTATCGGCGGCATTTACGGCAGCGGCAAGACAACCACTATGGGCGCGCTGCTGGAGCAGGTGAACCAGCGGCAACAAAAGCGTATTTTGACGCTGGAAAATCCGGTGGAAACGATTTTTGCAAACCAGCAGAGCGTGATTGAGCAGCGCGAAGTGGGCAAAGACGTCCCGACATTAGTTGACGGCTTGCAGTACTGCCGGCATGAGGATATTGACATCATAATGATTGCCGACATTCGTAACGAATTGAGCGAGGCTCTGCCGCTGATTTTGGAACTTTCCGCAAGCGGCAGTCTGGTGCTCTTGGAGATGCATGCCGATTCCGCCGTGCGCGTGATTGAAAACATCATGGATACGTTTTTGCCGCACAAGGTTGCGGCGGCCCGCACGCTTTTGGCCGACGTGCTGCGGGGGATTGTGGTGCAGCGGCTTATCCCCAAAAACGGCGGCGGCCAAGCGCTGGCGCTGGCAATTTTACTGGGGTCGTCAGCAGTTGCCTCGGTTATTCGGGAAGGGCATCTCAGCCAGCTTGAAACCATCATTCAGACCTCGGGCGGCGAGGGCATGGTCAGCATGATAACTTCGCTTTCGCGGCTCGTGCAGAGCGGACAGGTCAGCCGCGCCGATGCGCTGGCAGCCGCTCCAAATAAGGAAGATTTTGCAATAATGAGCAGATAATATGGCACTTTTTCAATATAAAGCCAAAGACAGCGCCGATGCCATACACAGCGGGATGGTGGATGCCGCGAGTGAGCAGCTGGCGCAGAGTACGCTTTTGGACCAGGGCTTAATGGTCATCAGCTTGAAGCGGCGCAAGCCGGCCGGTTTTGCCAACGCGGTTTTAAACCGCGTGAAAACGAAAGACGTTGTTATTTTTTCGCGCCAGTTTTCGGTCATGGTTTCAGCCAGCATCCCGATTGTGCAGGCTCTGAAGGTTTTAATTGATCAGACGCAGAACGTGACGCTCAAACTGATTATTTCCGAGATTGCCGATGAGGTGAACGGCGGCGCGAAGCTCTCAGACGCGCTCGGGAAACGTAAAAACATCTTTGACCAGTTCTACGTCAGCGTGGTGCGCGCCGGCGAAACGTCGGGAAAGCTAGATGAGGTACTGAATTATCTGGCGGACGAAATGGAAAAAGATTATGACATGACGCATAAAATCAGAGGCGCCATGATTTACCCGGCGTTCGTTTTGACCGGTTTGGGCATTGTCGGCACGGTCATGCTCGTGTGGGTGATACCCAAACTCACCGCTATGATTTCTGAAAGCGGCGGCGAACTGCCGCTCTCAACGAGAATCGTCATAGCGGTTTCAAGTTTTATGCAGGCGTACTGGTGGCTTTTGCT
>MFGL01000017.1:2774-3002 GCA_001778285.1 Candidatus Falkowbacteria bacterium RIFOXYC2_FULL_47_12 | reverse complement strand
TTTTTGGGCCGCTCTTGCAGAAAATAGCGCTGGTGCGCTTTACCCGTTCTCTCAAAACGCTCATCTCCGGCGGTGTGGCCATTTCCAGCAGCCTGCACATTGCCGCTGACGTGGTCGGCAATGCGATTTATCAAGATTTAATTGAAAAAACAAAAAAAGAAATTGAAGGCGGCAACTCCATCTCGTCTGTTTTTGCGCAGAGCGCTCAGGTACCGGCCATGGTTTCGC
>MFGL01000017.1:469-2730 GCA_001778285.1 Candidatus Falkowbacteria bacterium RIFOXYC2_FULL_47_12 | reverse complement strand
TGGTAACGCTCATGGAGCCTTTGATAATGGTGATTATGGGCGTGGGCGTCGGCATCATGGTCGCCGCCATTATCATGCCTATGTATAATATGGCCAATCAATTTTAGCGCTGTTTTTATATATTTATTTTTTGTGGTATAATTATAAATGAATTTATAAGGAGAATGTTATGCACATAACTAATTATAAAGGTTTTACCCTAATTGAGCTTTTGGTCGTCATCAGCATCATCGGCATTTTGTCCTCGCTCGTGGTGGTGTCGCTCAATGATGCGCGGGCCAAAGCGCGGGATGCGCGCCGTTTGAGCGACATCCGCCAAATGGCAAACGTTTTTGCCATTGAGGCGACACAGGGCGCCGACGTGGCTGAAATTACCGGGTGCAGCGCAACAACGGTGGAAAAAAACACCCGTTCCTGCACCGGGCCCGGCAATGTCGCGGAGTTCAATCGTTTTTCCGACCCCAGCATTCCAACGCCGGACGATAACAACACACTCTGTCGGCCGGCTTCAAGCGGCGTTTGCGAGTACTCGCTCGCGATTGGCAGCACGAATGTGGAAAATGCGTTGATTTTATTTTATTTAGAAACGGATATTGCTGGTTTGAACAGCGGTCTGCACAGTATTGACCCGGACGGCGTGGTTAATTAATCTGTTACTTATTTTTTTTAAATTTTAACCAATATGAAAAAATGTCAGGGGTTTACCCTTATTGAATTATTGGTGGTGATAGCTATTATCGGTCTATTGTCCACCATGGCGGTCGTGTCGCTCAATAGCGCGCGCGGCAAGGCGCGTGATGCCAAGCGCGTATCTGACGTGAAACAAATCAGCAATCTCATTGAAATGGCGGCGGCCAACACTGCAAGCGGCGGCTACGATATTTTGCCGGCTGGCTGTGATGCTATTGGTGAACTCACGACCGCGTGCGGCACCTTTGAAGGAGTGGATTTGTTAACCATCAGCGATCCGTCTGGAACAACCGCTTGCACAAATGCCAGCGCCGCTCCCTGCGCCTACGCGATGACCAAAGCTAAGATTGCAAACGATTACGAAATTTGTTTCTATCTGGAAGAAGGCGCCGGCTCGGTTGTCAAAGGCGCCAACAGCGTCAATGCCGGCGGCGTGATTTCAACCGGTTGCAGCAACTAAATACTTTGAATTTACTTAAATTCCTCTCTTTCCCACTGGTGGCGGAGAGGAATTTTTTGTGATATAATTTTAATACATGAATAAGTCGATTATCGTAAAAATCACCTTCGCTGTCATAGCGATTGTCTGCGTGAGCGCTCTGCTTTTGTTATTAGTCAATTACGCGCAAAAAAAACAGCGCGACGTTATCCGCCTCAATGACATCAGCGGCGTTCGTTTCGCCTTGGAAGCGTATTTTTTTAACCGCCAGCAGTACCCGATTGTTTTAACGCCCGTGGTTTTGGGAAGCGCCGGCGCCCGCGTGCTCTGCGATACCGCGGCGGGTCTGGAGGATGCCGATGATGACTGCGAAAAAATATTTTTGGCGCCCCTGCCGCATGACCCGCTCGCAGAAAGCGGCGCGCATTATTTTTACGCTTCTAACGGCCGTGACTACGCCTTGACTTTCAGCTTGGAGCGAAGCGATTCGGGATTGGCGGCGGGCGAGCACGAGGCGAGCGCGGAGGGAATAAAGTGAAATGACCAATTATTCTAATTATTCTAATTAACCTAAACAAATCATAATTTTTAGTAGTCGAGCTGTGGTAATATGCAAGTGGTTGAGTATTTAGGGTGTTGGGATTTGTTTAGAATAATTAGGTTAATTAGAAATTAGACATTTTAAGAATGGCTTTGCTCATCTTCATCTTCGGTTTGGCGGTCGGCAGTTTCTTAAACGTGGTGATAGCGCGCCTGCACAGCCACGAGAGTTTTCTCAAAGGACGTTCCCATTGTCCGCACTGCCGGGGACAACTCGCCTGGCATGACAATATTCCGCTGTTAAGTTTTGCATTGCTGGGCGGCAAATGCCGGCGTTGTCAAAAGAGAATTTCGTGGCAGTATCCGGCAGTTGAATTGGCAACGGGAGTTTTGTTTGTTTTAACGTACGTTCATAATTTGCCGATGGCAGGGGAGTATTTTATATTGAATATTCGTGACTGGTTTTTTATCGCCGTTTTGCTCATTATTTTCGTCTACGACCTGCGCTGGTATTTGATTTTGGACAGCATCACCATTCCGGCCATCATCATCGCTTTTATTGGTAATTTATTTTTGTCCGCCAGTTGGCGGG
>MFGL01000017.1:0-382 GCA_001778285.1 Candidatus Falkowbacteria bacterium RIFOXYC2_FULL_47_12 | reverse complement strand
CGCTGGTGCGCGGGCCGCTTGCGGGCAAGACAGTGGTGTTGACGGGTACCTTAGTGCACATGACGCGCGATGAAGCAAAGGAGCGTGTGCGTGCGGCAGGCGGTGTTGTAAGTGGCTCGGTTTCCAAGAAAACTGATTATGTGGTGGCAGGCGCAGAGCCGGGTTCAAAATATGATAAAGCACAGCAGCTCGGCGTGACCATTTTGGATGAACAGGCCTTTTTGCGGCTTGTTTCTTAAAATTTATTGACGTGAAAGGTTATTTTTTGTAAGATAGGTTTAATGTATGTCAAATATTGACGCAGCAAAAATCGCAAAACTTGCGCGTATTGCATTGACTCAAGAAGAGCAGGCAAAATTTCAAGCCCAGCTTTCTGATATTA
>MFGL01000016.1:4772-7700 GCA_001778285.1 Candidatus Falkowbacteria bacterium RIFOXYC2_FULL_47_12 | reverse complement strand
GTCAAACCGGATCACGCTCCCGGCCACCCGAGTTACTATGGACCGTTTGAGACGGGGTATGTGAGGATGGTGAAGTAATTTTTTACACTAAAGTTCTTTTCGGCGCTTGATTTTTAGAGCGCCGATTTTTTTATTTGGTGGGATGGAAGGGGGGGGCCGTAATTCAAGTCCGGCCACCACCATTGGCGAAGCCATGAAGATGGTTTCTTTAGACAGGCCTGACATTGTCCTTTTGGACATTATGTTAAAAAATGAAAATGGGCTGGATATTATGGAAAAGTTGAAAAAAGATAGACCCGCAGGAAATGGCGGAACGAGTCAAGGCGGTTGTTGAGAAGCGGAAAAATGCTTAAAACACCCCGTTGAATTGACGAGGTGTCTTTAGCTACTTGCATAGTTTTGCATAGTTTGCTATACTATATGCATAGATAGGAAATATAACCAATATGGAGCCTAAATTAGTAAAAATCAGAGAAGCGGCGCGAATGCTGAATGTTTCTATTGATACCTTGCGGCGCTGGGACAAGGCGGGAAAATTGAAGCCAGTTCGGTTGACGCCGACCAGCAATCGTTACTATGATGTAAACGAACTCATGCTCTTATCCAGCAATTTGCTGGCTATAGCCAAGCGCTGGGTTTTGGAGAGCAGTCCACAGGAGCCAGACGCTCCTTTCTACTGTCCGGACAGCGCAATTTTTCAAACAAAATTACACAAACTGGAACAGCAGCTGCAGGCCATTCCGGATTTGCGCGAAGAGTTTTCACTATTAACATCGGTTGCCGGTGAAATCGGCAACAACTCATTTGACCACAACCTCGGCTCGTGGCCGGACGTGCGAGGAATACTGTTTGCCTATGATTTGAAAAAGAGACAGATAGCGCTCGCGGATAGAGGGCAGGGTATTTTGAAAACACTGCAAAGGGTAAGGCCCGCGCTTGCCGACGACGAACAGGCGCTGATGGTAGCTTTTACCGAGCGCGTAACCGGCCGTGCGCCGGAGGGCAGAGGCAACGGCTTGAAGTACGTTCGCGAGGTTGTGACGAACGCAAACAAAGCAATGAAAATGATACTGTCATTTCAAACCGGCCGGGCAGCGCTAACGCTGAACAACGGTGATACGGCAGTGCGGGTGATAACGTCTGATTTTTCGTTTCGAGGCTGTCTTGCGTTTATAGAGTTTTGATTTTAAATTTTATTCCCATGACCGTCGCATTAAAAAAATTCGGCACCACACTCACTTCCCGCCAGTCTGGCAAAGAGGCACTCTTAGCGTACGAGCCGGTTTTAAAAAGCGTAGTCGCAGATGAAACTATTATTGTTGATTTTGAAGGAGTAAATACGTTTTCGCCGTCGTGGGGCGATGAGTTTTTGGTGCCGCTGTACCGGCGGTATGGAGATAGGTTGGTATTACAGAATACCAGCAACCTTTCGGTGCAGGCGACATTTAAGATATTGGAGGAAAGTAATAGCATTACTTTTCCGGCTGCTTAAACGCGAATAGCAATATTTATAAAAATACCTCGTTGGCTTGACGAGGTGTTTTTTTGTTGATTAGTTGCTGTTCGTTTTGATGGCGCTGACCTCGGTTTTGTCCGAGTAAAAAATTATCTTTGAGCCGCCGTCAGTCAATTTTATGACTATGCTCGTGGCATCTTTACTCAAACCCTCGCCGCTCGCGCGCGCGGTGCTTGCGCTGCGTTGCGGCCGGGCGCCGTTCGGACGCTGGTCGGAAAAGCGCTGGTTGGCACCGTTAGTCGGGCTCTTTTGTCCGGCTCCGCTGCTCGTGGCATTTTGTCCAAAAGCGGGACGATTCATAAACTGTTGGAAATCAGCGCTCACGTCACCGATGATAATGCGGTTTGCGGCAAGGCTGCCGTCGGCATTTGTTTCGCCCATAGCTAAAATTTGCGCGCCGACCGTAACGTCGTCAAGCGTCGCCGGCATAGTGTTGTTTTGGAACGGGCTGCTGGTCGCCATTTGTTCTGCTTGGCCAGTTGGTTGCGCGGTCGCAGCGTTGCTGCTGCTTGACGTTGGCGTCACCCCGCAGCCAGATACGAGCAAAGCCGTGAGGGCAAACAGCAGTATAATTTTTTTGTTCATAGTTTTTTAATTTTTTGATTACTCATACCGCAACGCGTCAATGGGATTTAAACGCGCGGCGCGGCGGGCAGGGTAGTAGCCGAAGATGATGCCTATGGCGCCGGAAACGCCAAAGGCGAGCAATACCGAGGACGTGCTAACGGCCGTAACCGTACCGCTGAATTTGGTGACTAAATATGCCGCCAGCCAGCCCAGCGCAATACCGATAATGCCGCCGATGAACGTGAGTGCGACTGACTCGGCCAAAAATTGCCGGCTGATGTCCGCGCGCTTGGCGCCCAAGGATTTGCGCAAACCGATTTCGCGCGTGCGCTCGGTCACGGTCGTGAGCATCATATTCATAATGCCGATGCCGCCCACGAGCAGAGAAATGCCGGCGATAGCAGCCAAAAGGAGCGTCAGAGTGCCGGTGACTGACGAGAGCGTGTTCAAAATGTCCGCCTGGTTGACGATGCTGAAGTCGGCATTGGCCGCGTCACTGATATTGTGGCGCTGCAAGAGCAGAGCGGTAATTTGTTCCTGCGCCGCCGTCATCTCCTGCTCGCTTTCAATTTGCACATTGACATTACTGACATTAGTTGAACCGGTGAGGTAGCGCTGAGCCGTGGACAGGGGAATGTAAATCAAATCGTCCGCGTTGCCAAAGCCTGTGCCGCCCTTACTTGCGGTAACGCCGATGACCGTAAATTCAATATTTTCAATGCGGATTTTTTGGCCGATTGGATTGGCGTCCGCACCAAAGAGGTCTTCGCTCACTGTCGGCCCCAGCACCGCGACTTTGGCGAGCCGCGCGTCCTGCGTCTCGTTGATAAAACTGCCGAGCGCTG
>MFGL01000016.1:0-4708 GCA_001778285.1 Candidatus Falkowbacteria bacterium RIFOXYC2_FULL_47_12 | reverse complement strand
TCCCTGCGTGGTTTTCACCTGTTTGCGGGCGGAAACCGTCGGCGCCACGCCGGCGACGGCATAGCCCTCGTCTTTGACGGCCTGCGCGTCAGCGAGCGTTAGCGTTGTGGCTGATCCGCCCTCACCGCGGGTAACCGATCCAAAATTGCGTTGAAAGCCAGGGGTGATGACTAAGAGGTTTGAACCCAGCGACTGGACGCTGTTTGTAATACTCTGCGTTGAGCCCTGGCCGATGGCAACCATCGCGATGACTGAAGCAATGCCGATGACAATACCCAAAATCGTCAGCACCGAGCGCGACTTGTTGGCTGAGAGCGAAAAGTATGTTTCTTGTGCGAGGTCAATGAAATGCATAATAATTATTTTTTTCCACGAACCTACGAACTTGCTACAAATCTACAAACGTTGCGTTTGTAGATTTGTATTTTGTTTGTAGGTTTGTGGGGAATGTAGGTTAGTGGTAGTATCTGAAATAATTAGGCCGTCTTTGATTTCAATGATGCGGTCAGCATGCTCGGCCACGTAGCGCTCGTGAGTAATGAGAATAATGGTGTGTCCCTTTTTTTTGTTTAATTTTTGAAACGTAGCGAGTACAATGTCGCCGGTTTTGGAGTCTAAGTTGCCGGTCGGCTCGTCTGCTAAGAGCAGCGCCGGATCGTTGACTAATGCGCGGGCAATGGCAACACGCTGCATTTGCCCGCCGGAAAGCTGGTTTGAGAGGTGGCGCCAGCGGTCCTGGTCCAGGCCGGCGGCCGTGAGCGAAACCTCGGCTTTTTTTTGGCGTTCATCACGCGGGGTGCGCGGGTCATAGACGAGCGGCAGCATGATATTTTGCAAAACGCTCGCGCGCGAGAGCAGGTTGAACGACTGAAAGACAAAGCCGATGCGCTGCGAGCGGATTTCCGCCAGTTCGTCATCGGAGAGCGCGAGCATGTCCTGGTCATTGAGGTGGTAGGAGCCGCTTGAGGGCTGGTCCAGCGCGCCCAAAATATGCATGAGCGTTGATTTGCCCGATCCGGATGGACCAATAATAGCAACGAACTCGCCTTTTTTAATATCAAACGAAACACCTTTTAAGACAGTGAGAGTGGTGTCGCCGGTCTGATAGGTTTTGGTTAAATTTTTACAGGCTATCATGGATTGCATGTCAGCTGTGGTTTAACGGCCTAATTGAAGTACACCGCGCATGGGATCATTTCCTTGCTGGTTGCTTGCAGAACTCTGGCCTGACGACGTAGTAGTTTGGCTTGTGCCGGTAGTAATGGTTTGGGTGACAACTTGTTCACCCTCGCTAAGGCCGCTAATTACTTCAACTGAGGTATCGTTGCTTTCGCCGATGGTCACTGTTTTGCGTACTGGTTCATTATTCTCCAAAATTTCAACGTAGCTTGCCGCACCGCTCGTTTTAACCGCGCTGAGCGGAACAATGAGTACGTTCGGTTTTGAATTGGTGATAATGGTAACGCTGACGCTCATGCCCGGCTTGATGCGCTCGTCCTGCACGTCAAAGGCGACGGTCGCGTCATAACTCACGACTCCCTGCGTGACAGCGCCGACGGTATCAAGCTCGGCAACCATGCCGGTGAGCGAGAGGTCGGGAATGGCGTCAAAACTCAAGGTGGCTTTTTGCCCCACGGAAACTTTGGCCGCGTCAATTTCATTGAGCGTAATAGTCGCGATTTTTTGCGGCGTGATAATTGAAGCAACAACAGTGCCGGTGCCCACGTCATCGCCTTTGGTAACGTCCACGGAAACAATGACACCGGTAAAGGGCGCGCGCACCGTGGTATCAGCCAAATTCTGCTGAGCGGTAACCAAATCATTACTGCGTTGTTGCACGGTCAGTTGTTTGTTTTGGACATCTAACTCGGTCGGTCCGGCCTGCAGGTCTGAGAGTTTTTGCTTTTTTTCCGTCAGGCTGCGCTCGGACTGCGCGACGTCTACGGGATTGTTTTTTGTCATATCAGCGAGGTCCTGGATTGCATTGTCAATAGCCTCCTTATCATCCTGCAGCGAGCGCTGGTCTGAAGTGAGCGTTGAGATGTAGCCGTTGACCTGTGCGGTGTCGCTTGAGAGCGCGGACTGGTAGCTCGTTACTTTGCTAAATACCGGGAGGTTACGCTGAGTGCGGTATGTGCTCCAATAATCCAGCAGATTGGTTTGCGCCTTGATGGCATCAGAGACGGTTTTGAGTGCGTCTATGGTATCGGCCATGAGTGTTTCAATGGTATCAGGCGCAGATCCGCGGTTAGTATTTTTGTAAGCGGCAGTGGTTGTGTCATAGTCTGTTTTGGCCTGGGTATAGGTTGATACGGCCGCGCGGTTGAAGGCTAAAAAAGCGTCGCGGTCAGCGCTTGTTGCGGTAATGAAGGTATTTTCCAGCGCGTCTTTGTTGATGACGTTGCCAACCGAGCTCTCAGCTGAAGTTAGCTCTTTGCTGTAGAGCGTCGTGTAGAGGTCGTTTACGGTATCCGGCAGGTTTAAAAATACGTTCGCAATCGTGTTGTAGGCATCATCGTAGGCCTTAGCCAGGGTATCATTCGCTTTCGTCAGAGTATTTTGCGTGCTCGTGTAGTTGTTTTGTTGGGTTGTTTTGAGTTTTACCAGACTGTCCTGCGCGTCAGAGAGCGCATTCTGTGCCTGCAGGAGCGTGTAGGCATCGGTTGGCGCGAGCAGGTCTTTCAAATCAAGTTTGGCGTTGTCCAAACTCAATTTTGCTTCAGTTACTTTTTGGGCGGCAGCGCGGCTGTCTAATTGTGCGATGATGTCGCCTTCTTTTACCTCCTGGCCGTTTTTGACATTGAGTGAAACCAGCGTGCCGGCGGCTTTGGGTTTGAGATCAACCTGGCTTGAAGCCGACACCTGACCGCTACCGGACACTGACGAAATCAGCGTGCCGGTTTTGGCGGCTTCGGTAAGGTAGCGGGTTTCGGCTGTGGCAGATTGATTTTTTTGGTATAAAAAATAGCCGCCGCCGATAACGGTTGCGAGCACAATGAGTGAGATAATTTTGTGTTTCCAAATACCGCCGAGGAGTTTTTTCATATATCTTCTACTACGTTTTTTGCCTTCTTTTTATTTCAGGTTAGGGAAAAAGAAAACGCCGGCCATGGGAGGCGCCGGCGGGCTGTTTTTGATTGGTTGAATGCTAATGATAAAGTGTTCTTTCGTAACATCTTAAGTTTAGCTTTAGTAGTTATTGTTTTTTTGCTTTATATTAGATAAAAATTAAGGAATTTATTTTAATTTTTTGCCTAACAATAACTAAAAGTTAGACATACTAGTTATTGATTTCCCACCTTGGATTTCTATTACTGCCCTTACATCAATAATCGCATTTTTTCTTCAAAAAATCAAGTTAACCTTTCAAAAAATAAAAAAAACAGCCGCGCAAGGCGGTGTTTTTTTGTTGGTAGACTACTGTATTGAGGCTTAAACCCCTTAGTGTTGGGGTATTAAAAAATGGTTTCAAGCAGCCTGCATATTAAACTAAGGCAGGTGTTTCCGATTTTATTATATAGGCAGAATGAATATCATTGCCGTTAATTTTTTTGTTTTCTACAACAGTATCTGATTTGAATTGCAATAATTCTTGAATTAAATGTTCATCAATCGGGAAAATAGCTATCCGCGCTATTTCGCTTGCTTCTGCAGACGTTAATGTATCTACAATTTTTTTACGTATCATTTCAAATACCTCATGTCTATTTTCATCTGTAGCCCAAGGAGCACTAATAACAACAGTCCATTTATCAACAAACTCATCCATTCTTAACAACGCGAAAATAGCGACATTTCCCCGCTCTGTTTCAATGCTATTTAAAATTGTCTTAAATTTTTCTACCATAATTTTTTACTTTCTAAAATTGGGATAATGCCATCGGGTGGTGCGGTTAGATAAGCATACAAACTTTTTGCTTTTTTTTCGTCGAATCTACTTAACACGTCATATCTAATATTTGTCCACGCGCCGCTTTTTGTATACTCTTGAGTAAAACCAGACCAGCTGCTCGCGCCCTCTCCTGATAATCCGAAAATTTGCGACGTACCCGAAATAATAAGCAACATATCAAAGTCATGAGTAAGAAAATAACTCTTTATCTTTTCATGTTTTGTTGATTTTATTTCTGGATACGTTGCAAGATTTAAGGCTTTGCAGGTTAGTGCCTTCAATATACATTCTAACACAAAACCCATTATATAAACAGCTACACTCCACTCTTGATTGGACATCAAAATGCCGACCGTTTTTAGTCGTTGTTCAGCAATTTTTTAAAATCAACATCATTAGCCATAATTTTTAGCTGAATATATGAATGTAAAAGAGTTGTATCATTTTTATAAGTTGAACAATTTGTTGGTAGACTACTGTATTGAGAATTTAAACCCTATTGTGCTGGATTTGCGGAAGTGGGCGGAGGCGATACCTACTTTTTTATCCCGTTAATGTGCACTATATCTCAAATCAAGGTATAATGATTGACAACGTCCCCTTGTTAGAGGTAAAGCAATTTTTGCTGTTACGTTGCGTATAAATCTATGTATTCTATTGATTTGTTACCTAAACCTGCAAAGAGGTTAAAATTTTTTCAAATTTATAGACCAAAAAATAAAAGAGAGCAAAAATTTTTGGCGCATTACTCAAATTTTTTTAAGCTCCATTCCTGCAATACCTAAAACTGCGATGGATAAAGTTCAAATATGGGTA
>MFGL01000015.1 GCA_001778285.1 Candidatus Falkowbacteria bacterium RIFOXYC2_FULL_47_12 | reverse complement strand
TTTACCAAAAAACTACAACCCCAGTGGATAATATCCCTGGGGCTTTTTTCTTTCGCCTAAAAATTTCTGTCATTCGTCCAGCAAACTGAATAGGTTTGCGCATTACAATTTTTTCTTATATAATAAAATAGTTATTTGTATATTTGTAAAGATATGAGCTTTTTCAAAAATCTTGCCGGTTTAAACAAAAAAATGATCGTCAACGTCACTGACCAAAGCGAACAGCCGGCTCCGGCCGCAATCCCGCCGGAGGAAGCGTGGCTCACTGATGACGATGAAGAAGGCCAGCTCGCCATTGACGTCTACCAGACGCCGAAAGCCATTGTCGTGAAATCAACTATTGCCGGCGTCAAACCCGAAGACATTAACATTTCCATTAATAACGACATGCTCACCATTCGCGGCACGCGCAAGTTTACCGAAAGCGTATCCGCTGGCGACTACTTCTACCAGGAGTGTTATTGGGGAGGATTTTCGCGCTCAATTATCCTGCCCGTTGCGGTCAAAAGCGATGTCATTGAAGCGAATTTGGAAAACGGCGTTCTGACCGTTACCTTGCCCAAAGCAAACGCCGCCAAACAAATCGCCATCAAAGTAACCGAGTAGTATGAATGTCGTGAACGCCACCATTGACCGCTTTGAAGGAGACCGCGCGGTTTTAACCGCCGGCGCGCAGCGGTTCACTCTGCCGCGCACCGTCCTGCCCGCGGGTTGCGCGGAGGGAGAGGCAGTGGTGCTCACCGTAACGCGCGCGGGCGAGCGCACCGCGGAAAAAAAGCAGCAAGCCAAAGAAATACTCAATGAAATTTTACATTCCGCCGAGGAATAACTAACGTCTGTCCTGTGGGGAAAAAACTATCCGCACCATTAACCAATTTTCACAAAAAATTCAACGAAACAAAACATGCTCTCGCTAAACCGCAGCAATTGTTTCGTTTTTTTGATAACAAATTTTTGGAACACAGCCATCGCTTGCTGTGGCTGGCGACATTTGTCTGTCTCGGCATAATTATTTTCATGTCTGCCATTGCCGGCTACGAGCAGCTCTACGCCGACTCTTTCTTCCCCGGCACGCGGCTCGCCGACAGCGCGCTCGGCGGCAAAACCTACGCCGCGGCGCAAAGCCTGCTTGCGGCTCAAACCGATGCCTTCAGCCACCGCGGTATTGCAATAACCTACGGCGATAAAACCGCTATCATCACGGCAACAACCATAGCTGATACGCCGGATGCGGCTTCTGACATCTTCTCCTTTAATACGGAGGCGTCCCTGCGTGAACTTTTTTTCGCCCAGCATAACCCCGATCTCTGGCCGGCGCTGGTTGCGCAAGCGCGCAGCGCATTCAGCTCAACCAACTTTCCCCTGCAAGTTTTCGTTGATGAAGATAAACTCGCCGGCCTGCTCAAGGAAAATTTTTCCGCTTTTGAAAATCCGGCGAAAAACGCAACGATTACCGTTGACGGCGACAATGTAAGCGTGCGGCCTGAAAGCTATGGAAAAAAATTTGACTATCCCGCTCTTATCGCCGCAATGAAATCGCGCTTAATTTTCTTTGACGAACGGCCGATTTTCCTTAGTTTAAAAACTGACTATCCGACCGCCTACGCCGCCGATATTCAGCCGCTTCTAACGCAGGCGAGCGCGGTTTTGGCACGCGCGCCGTTTCAACTCGTTATCCCTCCGCGCAGCAGCATCAATGCTGACAAAAAATTTCTCTTAGACAAAATAATGCTGGCGCCGCTGCTCACCGCTAAACCAGACGCGCGCAGCGCCGGCGCTTTTGCCGTTGCGCTCAAAGACGAAGAAACCGCGCGTTACCTCGCTGAAACGATTGCGCCTTTTACCGACATTGCGCCCACGGACGCAAAATTTGTCGTTCACAGCGGCAAGGTCAGTGAATTCGTCTCCAGCGCCGCCGGACAAAAATTAAACGTAGCTGAATCTATCCGGCGTTTTGAACAGCTGCTGCAGAGCGCCGATGAAACGGCGACGACCACGCCGACAGTCGCGGTAGTGGTTGATACGCTGCCGAGTGAAGTTACCACCGACAGCGTCAATACCTTGGGCATTACCGAAATCATCGGCACCGGCTATTCAAATTTTGCCGGCTCTCCGGCAAACCGCCGACACAATATTGCTGTCGGCGCGGCCGCGGTCAACGGGACGCTCATAAAACCGAATGAAGAATTTTCTCTGCTCAAAACCTTGGGCACTGTTGATGCCGCCGCCGGCTACCTGCCCGAACTCGTCATCAAAGGCAATGAAACCGTTCCTGAATACGGCGGCGGCTTGTGCCAAATCGGCACCACCGCGTTTCGCGGCACGCTGGCTTCGGGCCTGCCCGTGACCGCGCGGCAGAACCATTCGTACCGCGTCTCCTACTACGAGCCGGCCGGAACGGACGCAACTATCTATGATCCGGCGCCGGATTTCAAATTCATTAACGACACCAGCAACTACATCCTCATCCAGAGCCGTATTGTTGGCAATGATTTATATTTTGATTTCTGGGGTACTCGTGACGGACGCGGCGTGGAACAAACCAAACCGGTTATCTACAACCTAACCGCGCCGCCGCCGACGAAGCTGGTGGAGACAGACAAACTCGCTCCCGGTGAAAAAAAATGCACCGAGCACGCGCACAACGGCGCGGATGCGTACTTTGATTACGCCGTCACGTATTCTGACGACAGTAAAAAAGAGGAGCGTTTCAAAAGCCACTATCGCCCCTGGCAGGAAGTCTGCCTCGTCGGCGTGGAACAATCAGCGACATCAACGCCTGAAACGCTAGTGCCAGCCTCTTTTTAAACTCAATCAACAGAACAAAAAAACAAGAAAACAATTGTAAGCCAAATTTGTTTTCTTGTTTTTTTGTTCTGTTGTTTTTTTTTGCCGTTCCTGTGAATAACTTTTTTTATTTTTTTGTTTTTTATTTTTAAAAATAAAAAAATTGGCTCAAGCGGGACAGGCAGAAAATTTATCTTTCGAAAAACTCGAGCCGGAGCCGGAGTGCATCGGAAGAGAAATCCCCATGCTTGTCGTGCCTATCCCGCGCAAACCAATTTTTCATTCGCTCCTCAGAGCAACTCAATAGTCTATCACGGCTGCATTTTTTTGTCAACTCTGTGCAAGCAAGTGTGACTATTTTTTAGCTAATTTTAAATAAAAAATATAACTGTTGGACTGTCGCCTTTTTATTTGAATGCAGTACAAAAAAATACGGCGGCAAAACTACATAGAAGGCGGCGCAAAAAAGTAATTCTTACCTGCTCATACGCTATTGCATGATACGCGCGGGAGAGCGTGCCGCCGCGTTTGTGTTTTATCACGACCGCGTGACAACAAAGTGCAATGTTGTATTGTGTAAATAAAAAAAATACGTTATACTATAAGCAACAATTAAAAAATATCTTTTATCCCGCGACAAAAAAAATTCATGCGTGATAAAAAAGGAGGAAAGGAGGTGAGCGTTCATGCCAGCCAAGAAGAAAAAGCGGACAACAAAGCGTAAAGCTGCTCCGAAGCGGAAGAAAAAAGCCGCCAAGAGAAAAAGATAGTCTCGCTTGCAAAAACTCCGTACTACGTGCCATTAACTAATTGATGGCGGATAGTACGGAGTTTTTATTATTCTACAAATTACAAATCGCGTACAAATATACAAATACTAAATTACTCCGATATGCTGAACCTTGAATTACGAAATACCCTAAACTGTCATTCCCGCGCAGGCGGGAATCTCGTGATTGTCAGATAAAATCTGGATTCCCGCCTCCGCGGGAATGACAAAAAGAGTAATTTTGCTCATTGTGTAATTCAAAGTACTGAATAGTCAATACGTAGTTGTTTAGAAGTATTCGTACATTCGTACCTATTCGTAATTCGTAGGAATCAAAATAGGTGTCCTTGTTTGTTGCTCGCTTTTTCTTCTTGGCTGAAAATTTTTACGGTGCCATATTGGCCATCAAACCCTGGCTCAACGATAAGTTTCCCCTCGCGCACACGCTGAATGCCTTCCACAATTTCGGGTAGCGTCACTTTTTTTAAATCATCTAAATTATAATCAATTAAAATATCCAGCTCGCGTGCGTTTGTTTTTTTCAAAATACTCTTGTATTCCGCCTGCACTCTCTGCGCCGCGCGGCTTTTGACGTCTAGCGCTTCGGCAATTATTTTATCCAGTTCAACGAGCTTTTTGTAATTCGGCGCGCCACTGGGCCGAAAACCTATTTCCCGGTCGGCCAGTTCATTCACGCGATAGTCAACGCCCATGGTAAGTTGCTTTTTGCACTTGGGGCAAATGCCCTTGTGCTTTTTAGTTTCGGCCGGAGCGAAGCGTATCCCGCAGACGCGGTGGCCGTCGTAGTGGTACATGCCTTCTTCCGGATAAAATTCTATCGTGTATAACAACTCTCCGAATTTACTGCCTGCCCGCCCTGCCGAAGGCTTGGGCGAGTGAGCGCGTGCATTTGGTGAACTATTTTTTATAATGTCATAAACCGCGTCGTAGCTAATTTCATTCATTGCAAAAACGTTCGCTTCGCGCGCGATATTAGGCAAGCTGTGCGCGTCTGAATTAGAAAGAAGCGTGAGGTTGTCCAACGCGGACAGCCGCCAGTTCATCGCCGGATCACTGGACAGCCCGGTTTCGTAGGCGTAAATATATTTGGTAAATTCGCTGAAACATTCCTCCATGCTGTCAAAGCCGGATTTTGAGCCGAAAACAGCAAACCACGGCGTCCAGATATGCGCCGGAATAACCATAAATTTTTCATCAATATCAAAGAGTATTTTACAAAGTTCTACGGCGCTCATGCCTAAAATCGGTCTCCCATCGGAGCGGATATTATAATGCGCGTCCAAATATTTATTTAATTTTTCTACTGCCGCAATATTGGGCGCAAGCACGACCAAATGAATTCTTCGCGTTTTGCTTGCCCCGCCTTCATGGCTGGGGTCGCCTTGCTTGTATATTAAAGCAAGTTCGGTTGAAAGGATAAATTTTACTTTGCCGTCTGAATTTTTGATTTGATATAAAGAGCTCCCCTCTCCTTTATAAGGAGAGGGGCTGGGAGTGAGGTTGGTGAGGGCGTCAAACCACTGTGGATGGGTAAAATCTCCTGTGGCAATTATATCCACACCTTTTGTTCGGCACGCTTTATCCAAATTTTCCAAAGTTAAATCTTTGGAGCAGGCGCGTGAATAGCGGGAATGGATGTGGAGGTCTAGGACTTGTTGCATAACTCCTACGAATTAATTTAAGCGGCGATTGTTTCTATTGCCCAGTTGCCGCGCATTTTTATCGGTAATTACCTTTTTACCGGTTTTACTTTCAATGTCTTTGCGCGCGTTGCCTGCTATGTTCCCGCCTTCTTGCGCCACTTTTTTGTGCTCGTTAAAATTTTTTGGTTCTCGTTTTTGTGAAATCTCCGTCGTGGCGGTTTCAGCTAGCATATTCAAAACTAATTCTAAATTAGTCATATTGTCGCGCAAATTTTCTTTTTTCAGATTCTTTAATTTTTTATATTTTTTAGTCGTCATTCCGGTCCATGCTTTGGTAATTTCATCGGTTAAAATAGCAAATTCCAAGCCCTCTTTTACTCCTCGCTTTTCCCATTCATCAGTCAACGCTTTGCGGATTTCAATACTTTTAAGCCGCTGGTTCACCCATTTCGGGCTGTAACCCTTTTGCAAATAAGTTTTGAGCGCGCGATTAATTGCCAATTCCGGATCGGCGGTTTCTTCCAATCTTTCATAACCGACGCGAGCGAGCCAGAGTTTAAATGGCTCGGCATTTGGCGAAGGAATGGATTGGATAAGGCGGAGCATCGTTTCGGTATCGGCGGCGTCGGATGCGTAATATTTACCATCATTAGCTAAAAATTTTAGTTGGTGACATTTTGTCACCACCTCGCTTCCCTCTTCTCTTAAGCGCTGGGCTAACTTATTCCAGTATTTTCTTGGATCAACGCTTCCTGTCAGAACCCTTACTACATCAACAACCGAAAAATACCATAGTTCTTTTTCTTCGTCCCAATACCTACGGATTTGGCTATCCTCAAAAATTGCGACTGCTTTATTTTTTGATTGTTTTTTCATACATGCAAATATTATTTTGTTATGCTTATCTGCTTCGCCATAATTGTAGCGAGGCGCGGGAATAGCGGGAATGAATGTGGAGGTCTAAAACTTGCTGCATATTTTTTATTGTCATCTCCGCGAAGGCAGAAATCCAAAAAATTATCACTAACAACTAACGTCCCGGCATAAACGATGTTTGCTGACGGTATGATATGCTCGAAAAGCGACCGCCAACAAATATGGGCGCGACTATAAAAAGTGAAGCTGTTTATGCCGTGTTATATGCTGTTGCACTGTGTTTATTTTCTCTTCTTTCGTAAATTTTAAATGGCACAAAGAGAAATGCTGTCTTCTTAGGTTCCAATTCTGCAAACCCGAAACGTATTGTAAATAATAAATCTGATTCTGTAGGGTATTTTCTCTGCAATCCCTCAAAACTGAATGGACCGAGCAAGGGGCCGCTATTATCGTAAGCCAATCTCATATTCTCGTGAGCAAAAGGAGCGTTAGTGATAGTTTCGTCAGCAGAATTTTTGTGTATAAAAAAATCTATAAACATTCTTGTCGTTGCTGGATCAAATTTGCCGTCCTGTTTTGGTGATATTAAAGCACCTTCATGCCAAACTTTCGTCTGCTTCCCACTTAAGTAAGGTGCTAATTGAATAGGCAAATTTACAAACGTGAAAAGTCGAAGAGGCCCGACAGTTTGGCCATCTTTAATTGTCCATGCTTGTGTTGCATCGAAGAATATTTTACCTTTTGAACCAGATAAATGAGTTCTAATATCTGCAGGAATTGAAACGTGATCGTATTCTTTAATTTCTTCAGTTATTCCGTCCGGAAGCACCAACAAAGTTTTGGGCAGAGCAATTAAAGGAAATGTGTTCGTGATTTCAATATCAAGCCATTTCTTACTGGTATTAGAGATAGCGCCATCAATGAAGGCGATCATTCCATTTCTCAGTTTTGAAGATTTGCTTTCACTCATAAAAACAATGTAATGGCATACAACAAGTTACATATAAACTATTATAATCTTCATCTGTAAGAATCGCCAGCGTTGTTTACATTAATACGGCAATTTTTTATTAGCTTCTAAAGTCTAAAAAATGGAGTTTTATCTTTAGGTGAGATAAAAATTAGTCCACGAGGCAATTAGGGGCAAACAAGCAAAAGTATAAACAACGCTACGAAATCTTACACTTTTACAAAAATCTTAGAAATTACCCGAAAGCAAGTTTCACAAAGTACGAACGTAAAATAAAAGATATATTCTCCTCCTACGTTCCCGCCTTCGCTAACGCTTCGGACGGCCAGAAAGCTTCAGCGGACAAGTATCTACGCACTCCGCGCGAAGCACAACCGCGACAATAAAATTTTACAAAATAAAACACATTGTCTTGGCACCGGCCTACTCTCGCGGGGAACAAGCCCTACTACCACCCGCCTTCGTCCCACAATACTGCGGGACTACGGCGAGGCAGGTCGGCGCTGGTGGGCTTAAAACAAAAATAGAATACATAGTCTTGGCGCTGGCCTACTCTCACGGGGAACAAGCCCCACTACCATCGGCGCTGGAGTGCTTAACTTCCGTGTTCGGGATGGGAACGGGTGTACCCACTCCGCCAAAAGCACCAAGACTCTGTATTCTATTTTAGATTGTGTAGAAAAAAGTATTCTCAAATTAACTCTATGTATGTTCAACCTTCAAATCTTTCTCGCATAAAAACTAGAAGGTGAAGAGTAAAACGACTTATTAGTACCCCTCGGCTTACCCGCCCGAATTACCGGGCGGGTGACATCCCTTGCGGGACTTACACCTAGGGCCTATCAACGTCATCGTCTCTGACGAGTCTATGAAACCTAATCTTGAAGACGGCTTCGCGCTTAGATGCTTTCAGCGCTTATCCAAACCGAAGGTAGCTACCCGGCAATGCTCCTGGTGGAACAACCGGCACACTAGTGCTTCGTCCTTCCCGGTCCTCTCGTACTAAGGAAGGGCCTTCTCAAGTTTCTACGCCCATAGCGGATAGGAGACCAACCTGTCTTACGACGGTTTGAACCCAGCTCGCGTGCCTCTTTAATTGGCGAACAGCCAAACCCTTGGGAGCTTCT
>MFGL01000014.1:25017-28501 GCA_001778285.1 Candidatus Falkowbacteria bacterium RIFOXYC2_FULL_47_12 | reverse complement strand
GCGCGATGCCGAACGCGGCTAAAACAATGACTAAGCCGATAACGCCCGCGCTCATTAATTTCTTGGCGGTAGCAATTTTTTCCTCGCTCCCCGCCGCCGTCATCCATAAAAAACCGGCGATTAAAATTAACACCACGGCGATTATTCCTAAAAATCCCAAAGTAACATTAACGACCTTGGCGGCCGTTTCCCGCGGGTCTTGCAGGCCCAAGCCGCTCTGTTCGGACAATTTTTGGACGTTAGTAACATCGCCGCCGAACAAATAATCGGTATTTACCGGCGCGGCGGCTGCCGGTTTAAGCCAAATCAGCAAAGCAAACATACCGGCTGTGATAAAAATTATTTTTCGCGTCATGTTAAAACTATTAAGGCGCTTTTTCTATAGTTAAGCCGTCAATAATTTGCTCCCCACTAGTAATCGACTCTATAATTAAACTACTGATAATAATATTGCTGTCAATTGGATTAAAGTTAGAGCCGGCGCATGCTTGTCCGCCGACCATATTTATTGCCACAACCGACTCCATCAAAGCGCAAATTTTACCCTCTACTTGGCCGTTCGCATATTTAGAGTATTGATAAGCATAAGCATGGCTTCCTTGCGGCAATCCGCCCGGCACCGTGCCGTTAAATTTTTTATTTTTCTCGTCCCAGCAAGTAACGGAATCATAACCGCCGCTGCAGCCGACAAGTTTATTGATCGGGTCGGTAGGCAAAGTTTTGCCTAACTCTTTGCCTAAAGTCTGCTGCCAAGACGGCCAAACCGAAATGCTTTTGTTGGCTAAGTAACTGCCGGCCGCAAGCTTGGGATAGTCTTTATTTTTAGCTTGATAACTGTCTAAAGCGGTAGTAATTTCTTTTAAATCCGCGAGGCGCCGGACATCACGGGTAACGCGCGCTTTTAAGCTGTTGCAATACAGCCCGGAATTTTTGCCGCACTGCGCGTCCGTGTAGCATTTTTTGCCCGCCGGATCCCGATCATTGTTCGCTATTTGCAGACAAAAGTCTGCTTGGCTGTCAGCGATAATATTGGTGTTAAAAGTCCAGTTGTTTAACAACTGGTTAAAAATTTCCTTGGTGTCGCTACTCGCGTCTTGGGTGTAGGAGATGATGTGGATGTTGGTGTACAATTTATCGCCAACAACATTGCCGGTATTGACATAAACCGTCCGGCCTTCCTGCAGGGCATCGTAGCCGTCCACGAGCAAACGGCTCGGCGAACCTTGTTGTTTGATGTTTTTTTTGTACCACTCCAGCGGGCTGACATGCTCGGCGTTCGGCATAATGCGCACGGCAATGCCGTCGCCGGCGCCGGTTTCCAGGAGAGTTTGGGCCTGTGCCGCCGTATTTTCTTTTGCTATCGTAAACCACGCGAGCCAAGAAAAAATGGCGATAAATATGAGAAGGAGGAGTCCGACTCCTTTAAAGGAGTCGGACTCCTTTCTCTTCTTCTGCTTATCATTACTCTTATTCCAAATCATATTTTTCTAAATTTTTAATCTTCTTAATTTCCGGGATTAAATCTTCGCTTAATTTAAAATATTCCGGCCGGCTGATTTCGTTAAAAATTGATTCTTGCTTGCAAAGCGTCCCCCGCCTTATTCCATTATAATCCAAATAACCGCTCCAAGGCCAATTTTGCGCTTTGGCAATGTCGTGGATTTCCGCGTTGCAATTTACATAGATAGAAACTTTGATTAAATCGTAGGTTGAGCGGACTTCTTTGGCTTTATAAGTTCCCTGAAAGAGCGCTCCACTTCTTTGGTACCGTTCGTTAAAATAACAAGTATAACCAACTCCCATTCTTTTCATAAATTCAGAAATGCCTCTATCAACTTCTTCTTTTAGAAGTAAGTGAAAATGATTAGGATTAAGACAGTAGGCGATAATTTGGACTAGGGGTTTAACCCCTCTTAAAGGGGTTAAACCCCTTTTAATTTTGTACAAACTCCCTACCGGCTCTTTCTGATTAAATTCCCTTAAACTCTCTAAAAATCTCACATAATCCCATTTGTCCAAAAATATTTTTCGCCTGTCCACGCCGCGATTATAAATATGATAATAATAAATATTATTGAACTGCATGCTAATAAAATAATAAATCCTACTCTACTTAGGAGTTAGACTCCTTTAAAGGAGTCTAACTCCTTCTTCTACATCTCATCAATCAAACCGCGCTTTGGCGCTATCGTAGGGTTGTGACATCCGATGTCGTTCAGCGACATCGGATGTCACATCTATCATCAGATGTCTCTATTTTTATCTAAAACCGCGATTTGGCGCTATCGTAGTCAGCTTTGATTTGTTCCGGCGTGCGGACATAATTATATATTTTTACTTCCGCGATTTGGCCTTTGAAATATGAATCGTCAACACGACCAATTTCTAATTTATTTATACCGTAAGGATCATTATTTTTACATTCTTGACTATCAACATTTTTGGGCTGATATGCTCCAATAAATTGATTGTCAAAATAAACTTTATACTGGCTGGCATTTCTATCATAATTAACTGCGACAAAGCTCCATACGCCTTTTTTGAATAAAAAATCGTTGGTAATAATATTGCACCATTTGCCGTTATCATTACTCGTGCCAAACCCTGCATTTAGTTTCCCGTTCGACATGACAAATATGGAAGGATAGCGATTTTGCGCGCCGGGTTTTTCTTGATGTCCCAAAACACCAAAATAAATAGAGGCGGCGTTGTTTTGAGTGATATCAAAAGTAATGTCCGGCTTTACCCAAACGCTTTGCGTAAAACCATTGACTGGCATTGATAAATTCAAATAATCAGAGGTGAGGAATCTAATATAATTACTGCCATTAAAACTTAAAAATCCTGTTTCATTCCAAGAAGCGCCAGCTATTATAAGACCATTGATGCTAAATGGACTACTATTTTTAATAACAGTACTTTTCCCTTCATCTAGTTTCCAATACCCTATCGGCCCTAAATTTATTCTTATTGTATTGTTAGCATCGCTTTCTTTACCACCAGCCACAGCCATTACCGCGAAATAATAGGTATGCTTAAAATCTAAATTCTGCCAAGCGTAATTATTAACATTGCCCGCGTCGCGCACTTCATTTTTTTCGTCTTTATCTATGCCTAAATAAACCTTGTAATTACTGACATCGCCGTCAATACTTTTTGTCCAAGTTAAAACTACTACGTTATTACTAACCGACGCGGACAAATTTGTCGGAGCGGCAGGCCCAGCCGTGCGTTTAGGCGTCACGCTTACAATGTTAGAGAACGCGCTTTCTTCGTTTCCTACAGCAGTATTTTTAATGCTTGTAACTGCAAAAGTATGGGCGATATTGTTTTCTAATCCGGTGATTCTTGCGGTACAACCAACTATTGTGTGATTATTTAAAAACACACTGCCACACCATTTATGGGAAGTGGAGTCATCTGGTGTCGGTATTACACCTGCTTTGACATTAGCCAATAAATCACCGTTTTGATAAATATTGTA
>MFGL01000014.1:24555-24952 GCA_001778285.1 Candidatus Falkowbacteria bacterium RIFOXYC2_FULL_47_12 | reverse complement strand
CGCTTCCGGTTTTCCCGGGCGGGTGAATAAAAATTCTTTTAAAATACCCGCACATAATTGCGGCGCAACTGCTCCATCTTTTTTGCATGTGTTAGCGTCAGCAGTACAGGCGACTCCGGGATTATCAGCATCAGCAGAACAAACAAATCTTTTGCCTAAAATCACGCCGTTGTCGCTAATCGCCGGCAAGTCATCATTAAACAGCGCACTGCCTTTGTCGCGGCAATAATAGGTTTCAAAATTATAATCTTTATCTTTAAACGGCCAGTTTGCCGGATGTTCCGGGTCAAATGCCGGCCAGGGATTTTTACACATAAAAACGTTTACTGGCGCCTGCCCTTTTTTTGTATCGTTTGCCACGCCGGTAACTTTGCTCGTAATAGTTGCGGCAGCTTTT
>MFGL01000014.1:24307-24444 GCA_001778285.1 Candidatus Falkowbacteria bacterium RIFOXYC2_FULL_47_12 | reverse complement strand
GAGTAAACATCATTAAGTGAGGCCAAATCCTGCCCGTCGGCCGACTGCAACGTTGCGTTGAATGCCTTGTCGTTGTCGGTGTCAATCGTATCGTAGTTTGTCTCATCATTGGAATCGTCATCGCGCGCGTCGTTTTG